>JBOGDE010000475.1:0-3411 GCA_050701695.1 Micromonosporaceae bacterium | reverse complement strand
GCGCGGTGGCGCCCGCCGCCGCCACCGCGGAGCCGCCGCCGAGCAGCACCCCGCCGGCGAAGGAGACCAGCGTGAACACCGCCAGCAGACCGGCGGTGACCGCGCCGTATGTGACCGCGGCGGACAGCGCGCGGTCGACGTCGTACAGGTCGTGGCGCAGGATCGCGATCGCGGTGGCGGCCGGTACGCCGAGGTAGAGCGCCAGCAGCCCGATCACCACCAGGTCCGGCCCGGACAGCAGCAGGTAGCTCAGCCAGCACAGCAGCAGCGTCGCCGGCAGCGCCAGCGCGGCCAGCGCCAGCCACTTCAGCCGCACCCTGGCGACCGGGTCGGCCCGCCGGTAGCGCACCCGCATCGACACCGCCGAGGCGACCAGCAGCCCCAGCAGGCTCGGCAGCAGCAGCGCCGTCAGCGCGATCGCCACCGGCTCCGGCAGCACCGGGTACGGGCTGTCCCATGCCAGCGCCGCCATCGCCTGGAAGCCGAGCGCGACCCCGGGCAGCGCGAGCGCCACCCAGCGCCAGCCCGGCCCGGGCACCCGGCCGTCGGGGAACAGCAGTATCAGCAGCGCGACCGGGACGTACAGCCAGGTCCAGGCACCGATCGCGAGCGCCTCGACTACCGGCGGGACCGGCGGATTCAGGTCCAGCAGCGCGATCGCCGGCGGCAGCAGCCCGATCCAGCACAGCACCGCCCCCACCGGGTTGCCCGGCCGGCGGTACGCCACCAGCAGCCCCAGCCCGGTCGACGCCGCCCCCGCGGTGAGCACGACCGCGAGCGTCACCAGCACGGCGGGGTCACCGGTGGGCACCGCGGCGGCGATCCCGGTGACGGCGATGAGGGCGGTCAGCAGGCTGACACCGACCGCGACGGCACGTGGCCACGACGACATGGGACCAGCCTAGAAAGCCCGGGCGGCGATCGACCTCCGTACTGGTACGGAGCCGACACCCGTGGTCGCCACGATGTCCGCATCCGCCCGTACTGCGACGGTGATCCCATCGGAACACATCCCCTGGGAGACCATCATGTTGGACGAAGCGACCACCGCGGCCCCGGTGTTGACACCTCCCGCGGCATCCCGCACGCCCCGGGCGGTGCTCGCCGTCGCGATCCTGCTCGGCGCGCTCGGCTCCGCGGCGCTGGGCATCTGGCGCGCCCGTACGAGCCGGGGGTGCCGATCCCGTACCAGAAGTTCCTGCTGATCGCCGAAGCCTGGTGGGCGTGGCACATGCTCGGCGGCCTCGCCAACACCCTCGCGCTGTTCGGCGTCGCGGTGGCGACCTGCCTGCTGGCGCCGGTGCGCGGTGCCGTATGGGCCACCGTCGGCGCCACTCTCACCGCGGTGGGCGGGGCCGCCTTCGGCGCCGGCCTCGCCGCCGAGGCCGCCTCCTACGCGTACGCCGCGGATCTGCACAGTGAGGAGCTACTTACCCACGTCACCGAGCACCCGGAGCGGTACGTCACCGTGATCCTGCCCGGCCTGGCACTGATGACGCTGGGGGCGATCGTGATCAGCGTGGCGCTGTGGCGGGCCCGCACCGTACCGCTGTGGGTGCCGATCACGCTGCTCGCCGGGACCGTGCTGCCGCTCGTGACGCCGTGGAGCACGGCCGGCTCCGTGATCGGCCTCGCCGCCACCGTCGCCACCGTCGCGATCGGCTGGTACGCCTGGCGCCCCACCAGCATCTGAACCCCGGCCGGCCCACCATGGCCGGCTCTGTCCACAACTGTCAAAGATCGTCAACCGACGGCGGCAGCGTTCGACACTGCCGCCGTCAGGTTCGACCACACGGGAGACACACACGATGACCACACCCCAGCCCACACACGACGACGCGCCGGCGCCGCGCTGGCTGCGTCCACCGCTCGGCCGGCTCGGTATCGGCGTCCTGGCCGCGGGGGCGGTGGGGCTGCTCGCCACTCCGGCGCTCGCCGGGACCACGGTGACCACCGAGGCAGACCTGCGCACCGCCTTCGCCGACGTCACCGAGACCGAGATCGTGCTCGGCGCCGACATCATGCTGGCCGACTGCGACGCCGGCGCGGTGACCCGGGTCTCGACCGCGACCGTGGTGGTACGCGGTGCCGGCCACAAGATCACCCAGAGCTGTGAGAACGACCGCATCCTGGCCTCGACCGGTACCGGCGGACTGCGGGTGGAGCAGCTCACCCTCACCGGCGGTGACAGCGAATCCAGTGGCGGTGCGATCCTCTCGTACGGTCCGCTCACGGTCACCGGCTCGGTGCTGTCCGGCAACCGGGCGATATACGGCGGCGCGATTGCGATCGGCGACAACCTCACCGTCACCGGCTCCACCATCACTGGCAACACCGCGGGCATGGGTGGCGCGATCTACACCGGGATCGACACCGAAACGGTCATCATCGACACCTCGACGTTCAGCGACAACATCGCCGACGACGCCCTCTACGCGATGGGCGGCGCGGTGTACGCGCGGAGCGGCAAGGTGCGGCTGAAGTCCAGCCGCTTCCAGGGCAACCAGGCCGGGCGCGACGGCGGCGCGATCCACGCGCCGACGGTGATCGGCTTCGGCTCGGCGCTGATACGCAACTCCGCCGGCACCGACGGCGGCGCGGTGTTCGCGGTCGGCGACGCGAACTTCGACCACTCCGCGGTGTACGGCAACGTCGCCGGCGGCTCCGGCGGCGGCGTGTACGCCAAGGGCAGCATCGTCTTCAACAGCACGATCGCCGACAACGCGGCGCGTACCGGCGGCGGGCTGTACGCCTCCGACGTCACGCTGCACCACGTCACGCTGGCCAGCAACGAGGCGGCCGAGGGCGCCAACCTGGCGTTCAGCCCCAACCCCGGCGGCGACGTCCGGCTCGACGCGTACGCCTCGGTGATCGCGCTGCCGGAGACCGGCGAGAACTGCGCCACCGTGACCGGCACCGGGGTCAGCTCGAAGGGCTACAACGCCACCGACGACACCTCCTGCCACCTGACGGTGGCCCGCTCCGACACGATCCTCGCGGACCCGAAGCTGGCTTCGATGGCGGACAACGGCGGCCCCACCCACACCATGCTGCCCGCCGCGGACAGCCCGCTGCTGGACGTGGTGCCGGCGGAGAAGTGCAAAGCCAGCGCGTACACCGACGACCAGCGCTTCATGAGCCGGCCGGCGGGCGCGGGGTGCGAGATCGGGGCAGCGGAGCGTAGCGCCACCAACCCCAGCCCGAGCACGTCGGCCAGCGCCAGCGGCTCCGCTTCCCCGAGTGCCAGCGCCTCAGCCAGCGCCAGCGCCTCGGCCAGCGCGTCGGCCAGTGCCTCGACCAGCGCGTCCGCCAGTGGCGCGCCCGGGGCCGGGCCGGGTGCCGGCGGAGGCGGCGGCGTACCGGCGGGAGGCGGTCCGAAGGGGCTGCCGGTGACCGGCGGCACGATAGGCG
>JBOGDE010000474.1:0-3539 GCA_050701695.1 Micromonosporaceae bacterium | reverse complement strand
CCGTAGCCGCGACCGGTGACGCCAGGAGCAGCCCGGCCGCCGCGCCCAAGGCACCGATGGAGCTGGCCGCACGCCGTACCAAGATCACACTGCCGGACCTGCCGACGCTGGGGCTGACGTACATCACGCTGCTGGACCTCTTCGACTCCGCCGGTAAGAAGGTCGGCCAGGCCACCACCAGCTCGTTCGTCGTCGACGTCACGCTCGACGGACCGGTGGTGCTCGGCACGATCGTGCTCCAGCTGAGCGACGGAGAGATCCACTACCAGCGCCAGATCAACCGGTACGGCGGCTACCCGCGCGAATCCACCGGCGCCATCACCGGCGGCACCGGCTCCTACGCCGACGCCACCGGCGCCGTCGACGTGGTCTGGCCGGACGCCGACACCGTCACGCTCACGATCAACCTCAGCTGACCCGGACCTGCCCAACCCGATCAGATTGGTGGTGTGCACCGATGACAGTCACGCAAGCCGAATCCCACAGTGCCGAATCCCAGCCCGTCGAGACCAAGCCACTCAGCCTCGGTACGGCCGCGGCCCGCAACCTCGCGACCACGACGAAGTCCGTACCGCAGATGCAGGGCATCACCTCCCGGTGGCTGCTGCGGATGCTGCCGTGGGTGGAGACGAAGGGCGGCACGTACCGGGTGAACCGGCGCCTCTCGTACGCCATCGGCGACGGCCGGGTCACCTTCGTCAGCACCGGGCGTGAGGTGAAGGTGATCCCGCAGGAGCTGCGCGAGTTGCCGCTGCTGCGCGACTTCGACGACGAGTCCGCGCTCTCCGCGCTCGCCGACCGGTTCGTCCAGAAGGAGTTCGCTCCGGGCGACGTGATCGCCGAGGCCGGCAAACCCGCCGACCAGCTGTTCCTGATCGCGCACGGCAAGGTGAACCAGATCGGCGCCGGCGAGTACGGCGAGGCCGTGGTGCTGGGGGTGCTCGCCGACGGACAGTACTTCGGCGACCAGGTGCTGGCCGGCTCCCGGGGCAAGTGGGAGTTCACGGTCAAGGCGGTCACCCCGTGCACCATGCTGGTGCTGCCTCGTCGCTCGTTCCAGCAGATGAACGGCAAGTCCGACCCGATCCGGCAGCACATCCAGCGGGTGCAGGACGGCCCTCGCCAGTCGCAGAACGTACACGGTGAGGCCGAGGTCGAGGTCGCCTCCGGGCACGAGGGCGAGCCGATGCTGCCCGGCACGTACGTCGACTACGAGACCAAGCCCCGGGAGTACGAGCTGTCCGTGGCGCAGACCGTACTGCGGGTCCACAGCCGGGTCGCCGACCTCTACAACCAGCCGATGGACCAGATCGAGCAGCAGCTCCGGCTGACCATCGAAGCGCTGCGGGAACGTCAGGAACACGAGCTGGTCAACAACGCCGACTTCGGGCTGCTGCACAACGCCGACCTCTCTCAGCGCATCCACACCCGGACCGGGCCGCCCACCCCGGACGACCTGGACGAGCTGCTGTCGCTGGTGTGGAAGGAGCCGGCGTGCTTCCTGGCGCACCCGCGTACGATCGCCGCCTTCGGCCGGGAGTGCACGCGCAAGGGCATCTACCCACAGGCGATCGACTTCCACGGGCACCAGGTGCCGGCGTGGCGGGGCGTGCCGGTGCTGCCCTGCAACAAAATCGGGATCAGCGACACCCGTACCAGCTCGGTGCTGCTGCTGCGTACCGGTGAGGCGTCGCAGGGCGTGATCGGGCTGCACCAGACCGGACTGCCCGACGAGTACCAGCCCGGCCTGAACGTACGGTTCATGGGCATCAACGACCAGGCCGTGATCTCGTACCTGGTCAGCGCGTACTACTCGGCGGCGGTGCTGGTGCCCGACGCGCTCGCGATCCTGGAGCACGTCGAGATCGGGCGTGAGGCGTGACAGCCGTCGCGGCGGTCACCGTCGAGACCCGGACCACACTCGCGGTCGCCGCCGCACGTACCCTCGCGACCACCACCAAGTCGGTCCCGCAGTCGCAGGAGATCTCACCGCGCTGGCTGCTGCGGATGCTGCCGTGGGTGGAGGCCACCGGTGGCACGTACCGGGTCAACCGGCGGCTCACGTACACCGTGGGGGACGGGATTGTCACCTTCACCAACGTCGGTCGTGAGGTACGGGTGATCCCGCAGGAGCTGCGGGAGCTGCCGGCGCTGCGCGGCTTCGACTCCGACGACGAGCTGACGGCGCTGGCGGAGCTGTTCGAGCAGCGCGAGTACCCGGCCGGTGAGGTGATCGCCGAGTTCGGCAACCCGATCGACGAGGTGCTGCTGCTCGCCCACGGCAAGGTCAACCGGGTCAGAGCCGGCGAGTACGGCGAACCGACCGTACTCGGCGCCCTCGCTGGCGGCGCTTACCTGGGCGAGGCGGCGCTGCTCGGCGACGGCACGCTCTGGGAGTACGGCGTGAAAGCGGTGACCCCGACCATCGTGCTGACGCTCTCCCGCGACAAGCTGGCGGCGCTGCTGCGCCGCGCGGACCTGCTGCGCGAGCACCTGGCCCAGGTCGCCGCCGCACCGCGTCCGCCCGCCAACAGACACGGCGAAGCGGAGATCGAACTGGCCTCCGGCCACGCGGGTGAGCCCGACCTGCCCGGCACCTTCGCCGACTACGAGACCACGCCCCGGGAGTACGCACTCTCACTCGCCCAGACCATGCTGCGGGTGCACAGCCGGGTCGCCGACCTCTACAACCAGCCGATGGACCAGGTCCAGCAGCAGCTCCGGCTGACCATCGAGGCGCTGCGGGAACGCCAGGAGCACGACCTGCTCAACAATCCCGACTTCGGCCTGCTGCACAACGCCGACCTCTCGCAGCGGATCCCCACCCGTAGCGGGCCGCCGACCCCGGAGGACATGGACGAGCTGCTGTCCCGGCGCCGCAAATCGCGGTTCTTCCTGGCCCATCCGCGTACGATCGCCGCCTTCGGCCGGCAGTGCACCGCGCGTGGGGTGTACCCGGCCGTGGTGGCGATGGACGGTGCGGCGGTGATGACCTGGCGCGGCGTACCGATCCTGCCCAGCGACAAGATCCCGATCTCCGAGTACGGCACCAGCGCGATCCTGTGCATGCGTACCGGCGCGGAGGACCACGGGGTGGTCGGGCTGCGGCAGACCGGGCTGCCCGACGAGGTGGAGCCGGGGTTGTCGGTGCGGTTCGCCGGGGTATCGGAGCGAGGGGTGCTGTCGTACCTGGTCAGCACCTACTACTCGGCGGCGGCGCTGGTGCCCGACGCCCTCGGGATCCTCGAACACGTCGAGATCGGACGGTGACGATGACGACATCGGCCCTGACGCACGCGACACCCCGTACCGCCGGGGAGGTGCTGACCGAGAGCCGGGAGCTGGTACGGCCGGCGATGCGCGCGGCGGTGGACACCCTGCCACCGCCGGTACGGTTCGTCGCCGGCTATCAGTTCGGCTGGTGGGACCGGATCGGCCGACCCGGTGAGGCCGCCGGCAAGGCACTGCGCCCCGCGCTGGCGCTGCTCGCCGCCGACGCCGTCGGTGACGTCTCGCCGGCGGTGCCGGCGGGGGGGGGG
>JBOGDE010000473.1:0-3546 GCA_050701695.1 Micromonosporaceae bacterium | reverse complement strand
GCGTAGGCGCGGAGCGCGGCGCGCGGCGCACGTCGCGCGCCCCGCGGCCCCTTGACAGCGGCATAGCCAGGCCCCGAGACTGTTGCGTATGTCTCGCTGAGTTGCGAGTAGAGCAACGAAGGGAATCCCGTGACAGGGCCGCGAGTCGTGATCATCGGGGCCGGGGTCGTCGGCGCCGCGCTCGCCGACGAGCTGTCGGCCCGGGGCTGGACCGACATCACCGTGCTCGACCAGGGTCCGCTGTACGCCACCGGCGGCTCCAGCTCGCACGCCCCCGGGCTGGTGTTCCAGTGCAACGGGTCGAAGACCATGACCGAGCTGGCCCGCTACACCGTGGAGAAGCTCACCGCGCTCGAGCGGGACGGCGTGCCGTGCTTCCTGCCGGTGGGCGGCCTGGAGGTCGCCACCACCCCGGAGCGGCTGGCCGACCTGCACCGCCGGCACGGCTGGCTCAGCTCGTGGGGCGTCGAGTCCCGGGTGGTCTCGCCCGAGGAGTGCGTCAAGCTGCACTCGCTACTGGACCCGGACCTGGTGCTCGGTGGGCTGCACAACCCCACCGACGGCCTCGCGATGGCGGTACCGGCGGTACGCGCCCAGGCCCGCGCCGCGGAACAGCGAGGGGTGCGGTTCCTGCCGTACCAGGAAGTGCTGGACATCCAGACCACCGGCGGCCGGGTCAGCGGCGTGGTGACCAACCGCGGGCATTTCCTCGCCGACGTGGTGGTCTGCTGCGCCGGGATCTGGGGGCCGAAGATCGCCCGGATGATCGGCGCCCCGCTACCGCTCACCCCGCTCGCGCACCAGCTCGCCTGGACCACCCCGGTACCCGACCTGGCCGGCCAGACCGCCGACGCGGTACGCCCGATCGTCCGGCATCAGGGCCACGACCTCTACTACCGGGAGCGCCAGGACACCCTCGGCATCGGCTGGTACGGCCACCGCCCGCTCCCCGTCACCGCGGAGGAGATCCTGCCCTACGACGAGGCCGAGGTGATGCCCTCGGTGCTGGAGTTCACCCCGGAGGACTTCGAGCCGGCCTGGCGGGAATCCCAGAAGCTGTTCCCCGGCCTCGCCGACACCGAGATCGCCGAGGGGATGAACGGGCTGTTCTCGTTCACCACCGACAACATGCCGCTGCTCGGCGAGTCCCGCCAGGTGCCCGGGTTCTGGTTCGCCGAGGCTGTCTGGGTCACCCACTCCGCCGGCATCGGGCGGGTCGTGGCCGAGTGGCTGGTCGACGGCGCGCCCAGCGTGACGCTGCACGAGTGCGACCTGAACCGGTTCGAGCGGCACCAGCTCGCACCGGACTACGTCCAGGCGCGGGACTGCCAGAACTACGTCGAGGTGTACGACGTGATCCACCCGCTGCAGCCGATGGAGGACCCGCGGCCGCTGCGTACCACGCCGTTCTACCCCCGGCAGCAGGAACTTGGCGGCGTGTTCCTGGAGGCGGCCGGCTGGGAACGCCCGCAATGGTACGAGTCGAACGCGCACCTGCTGGACGGCCGCGACATCCCCACCCCCAACGAGTGGGCCGCCCGCTACTGGTCCCCGATCGTGGGCGCGGAGGCGCAGGTCACCCGGGAACGCGTCGCCCTGTACGACATGACCGCCCTGAAGCGGATCGAGGTGACCGGACGCAACGCGACGAGCTTCCTGGAACACCTGGTCACCGGGAAGGTCGACAAGTCGGTGGGGTCGGTGACGTACTGCCTGCTGCTCGACGAGCGGGGTGGGATCCGCAGTGACATCACCGTGGCCCGGCTCGGGCCGGAGCTCTACCAGCTCGGGATCAACGGCAACCTGGACCTGGACTGGTTCGAGCGGCGGCTGCCGTCCGACGGCTCGGTGGTGGTTCGGGACATCACCGCGGGCACCTGCTGCATCGGGGTGTGGGGGCCGCGCGCCCGGGACCTGGTCGCGCCGCTCGCCTCCGAGGATTTCTCCCACGAGGCGTTCAGGTACTTCCGCGCCAAGCGGTGCCACATCGGGATGGTCCCGGTGACGGCGCTGCGGCTCTCGTACGTCGGTGAGCTGGGGTGGGAGCTGTACACCACCGCGGACATGGGGCTCAAGCTCTGGGACACCCTGTGGGCAGCCGGTCAGGAGCACGGGGTCATCGCCGCCGGGCGGGGCGCGTTCACCAGCCTCCGGCTGGAGAAGGGTTACCGGCTGTTCGGTACGGATATGACCGCCGAGCACGACCCGTACTCGGCCGGTCTCGGCTTCGCGGTACGCCCGGACAAGGGCGACTTCGTGGGACGGGCCGCGCTCGCCGAGAAGGGTCCCGACAGCGTGGGGCGCAAGTTGACCTGTCTGACCATCGAGCACCCCGCCGACGTGGTGATGGGCAAGGAGCCGGTCTACGACGGCGACCGCTGCGTCGGTTACGTCACCAGCGCCGGGTACGGCTACACCGTCCACAAGGGCATCGCGTACGCCTGGCTGCCGAAGGAACTGAGTGCGGTGGGTACGGGACTGCAGATCGGATACTTCGACCAGCGGATCCCGGCCCGGGTGTCGAACGAGCCGCTGTTCGATCCCGGCATGAAGCGGCTACGGAGTTGAGCGCATGACCGAGCTGAGCGAGCGACCCGGCCGGCCCAGCGACGAGTTGCCCGAGCATCCCGACTTCCTGTGGCGCGACCCCGAGCCCCGCTCGAGCTACGACGTCGTCATCGTGGGGGCCGGCGGGCACGGGCTGGCCACGGCGTACTACCTGGCGAAGCACCATGGCATCACCAATGTGGCGGTGCTGGAGCGGGGCTGGCTGGCCGGCGGCAACATGGCGCGCAACACCACGATCATCCGCTCCAACTACCTGTGGGATGAGAGCGCGGCGATCTACGAGCACGCGCTGCAGCTCTGGGAAGGCCTGGAGGAGGACCTCGGCTACCCGATCCTGTTCAGCCAGCGTGGCGTGCTGAACCTGGCGCACAACCTCGCCGACGTGCGGGAGGGAAAACGGCGGGTCAACGCGAACCAGCTCAACGGGGTCGACGCCGAGTGGCTGACCCCGGAGGAGATCAAGAAGCTGGTCCCGATTCTGAACACGTCACAGGACCTGCGGTATCCGGTGCACGGCGCCACGTTCCAGCCGCGCGCCGGGATCGCCAAGCACGACTACGTGGCTTGGGGGTTCGCGCGCGGCGCCCACGCCCGGGGTGTCGACCTGATCCAGAACTGCGAGGTGACCGGGTTCCGGCGGGACGGCGAGCGGGTGGTCGGGGTGGAGACCAGCCGGGGGTTCATCGGCGCCGGGACGGTCGCGCTGTGCGCCGCCGGGCACACCTCGGTGCTCGCTGACCTGCTCGGGTTCCGGCTGCCGCTGCAGAGCCACCCGTTGCAGGCGCTCGTCTCCGAACTGCTGGAGCAGGTGCTCGACACGGTCGTCATGTCCAACACCGTCCACGTGTACGTCAGCCAGGCGCACAAGGGCGAGCTGGTGATGGGCGCCGGGATCGACGCGTACAACGGGTACGGGCAGCGCGGCTCCTTCCATGTGATCGAGCACCAGATGAACGCGGCGGTGGAGCTGTTCCCGAT
>JBOGDE010000472.1:0-3547 GCA_050701695.1 Micromonosporaceae bacterium | reverse complement strand
GTGCACCTGGCGCCCCCGCGGCACCAGGTTCGAGGTCGGCGGGCGCACGGCCTGCCGCTCCAGGAGCGCCCGGCCGCCCGGGAGCCCCAGGGGCGCCAAAGCCGGCCGCGGCACCGCCGGGCAAGCCCGCACCCGGGAAGATGGCACCACCGCCGATGAGCGCGAAGGGCGGGGGCAAGCCCACCAAGCCCAAGGGCCCGGCCAAGCCCGGCCGCGGTCAGGAGGGCAGGCCCTTCACCGGTGCACCGGGCAAGCCCGGTCTCGGCGGCAAGATGGCGCCACCACCCGCTGGAGCGAAGGGCAAGGGCAAGCCCCACAAGCCCGCCCAGGGTGCCGGACAACCGGGGGAGCCCGGGGCCGCCACGCCACAGGGCAGCAAGGGCGCACCGGTGGCTCCCGGCAAGCCCGGTGCCGGCAAGCCCGGTCGCCCCGGCAAGCCGGGTAACCGCGACGTCGGCCAACCCGGCAAGTCCAGTGGGGCCGGAGGCTACCCGCCACCGATCGGCAGCCGGCAGCAGGGCAAGAAGAAGCAACCCGGCAACCCGGCCATGCCCCACCTCGGAGGTGGCGTACCGGGTCACCCGGGCCGGGTCACCAGGCCGGGTGGCGCACCACCGGTGCTGACCGGCCGAGGTGGCCGGCCGCCGACGGCGGCGAGCCCCCGGGGCATGGGTGTGCCACAGTCCCTGACCCCACCGGCTCGACCGTCCCGTACCAAGGCCGACACGCGGGGCGTCATCCGGCCCGCGGAACCGAGGCCGGCCGCGCCCAGGCAGCCGCTTAAGCGGGACCGCAAGCGTGAGAAGGCGATCCTGGAGAACCCGGAGTACGCGGAGGCGGGTGAGCGACTGTTCCAGTTGGCCGGGCTGCGCAAGCCGGTGATCGAGGCACCGGAGGCGCCCCGCAGGCAGACGCCGGGCCCGGTGATCGGGTACTGACCTGAGCACGCACCGAGGGGGCTCCCCGCGCCGGCTCGGCGCCGTCAGGCTCGGGCTCGGGCTCGTCGTGACGTTCCTGGCGTGTGTGGGGCCACTGGCTGGCCCCGCACACGCCGACGACGTACGGGACAGTCAGTGGCACCTGGACTACCTGAACATTCCGGCAGCCCACCGGATCAGTCAGGGCGAGGGTGTCACCGTGGCCGTGGTCGACACCGGTGTGGACGCCACCCACCCGGACCTGCGCGGCGCCACGGTCCCCGGTGCCGACGGGTTCGCGAAAGGCCAGGGCTTCGTCGACTACCACAACCACGGCACCGGGCTGGCCTCACTGGTGGCCGGGCGTGGCCACGGCGCCGGCAACCGGGCGGGGATCCTGGGCGTGGCTCCGAAGTCGAAGATCATGCCGATCACGGTCATGGGCCCCCGTGACCGGGGCACCCGCCCGCACACCATCGCCCGCGGCATCGGCCACGCCGTCGACCACGGTGCCGACGTGGTGCTGGTGGCCTTCGCAGGCCCACCGGATCCAAGCCTGGACGACGTGGTCGAGTACGCCCTGTCCAGGAACGTACTGGTCGTGGCGAGTGCCGGTCAGAACGAACACGGCGCCGGTGGCGCGATCGGCTACCCGGCGGAGGTCGAGGGCGTACTGGCGGTATCGGCTGTCGACCGCGCCGGGCGGCGACCTTCGTGGGCCAACGCCGGCTCCAAGATGGCGCTCGCCGCCCCCGGCGTCGACATCCCGGTCGCCACCCGCGGCGGCGGTCACACCACCGTCAAAGGCACCAGCGCCGCAGCGGCGATCGTCGCCGGTATCGCCGCGCTGATCCGGGCCGAGTTCCCCCGCGAATCGGCGCGCGAGATCGCGCTGCGGCTGGCGTACACCGCGGTCGACAAAGGCCCGAAGGGCCGAGACCACCAGTACGGCTTCGGCATCCCCGACGCCACCAAGGCGGTGAGCCTCACCGCACCCCCACGCCCCACCGCGTCGCCGTCGGCGGCGTCCGCCACCGCCCGCCGTTCGTTCGACGCCGCCGTACCGTACCGCTCGCCCCGGGATTGGATCCGCATGGTCGCGACCATCGGTGTGGTGGTGCTTTTCGTGGCCGTCATCGCTGTGCTGGTGCTGCGCCGGCTGGTCACCGCCCCACGGCAGCCGTCCGATACCGCCAGGCGCCACCGAGACGTGCTGAAATAGCGGTGCTGTGTTCACATTCGACGCCCTTCCCGCCCACCGCCGCCCGCACCTGCGCGGCGGCATGCGCACGCTCCGTGCGGTACTCACGATCGTGCTGTTCATGGCGTGGGCGGTGCTGGGGGCTCCGGGAGCGGCGTACGCGGACAAGGTGCGTTCCCAGCAGTGGCAGCTCGACGCGCTGCGGATCCCCCAGGCCTGGGGGTATGCCGACGGCGACGGTGCGGTGGTCGCGGTGCTCGACTCGGGGGTCGACGCCAGCCACCCCGACCTTCGCGGGCAGGTGCTGCCCGGGACCGACCTGGTCGACCCGGGTGGCGACGGGCGTACCGACGCCGTCGGGCACGGCACCGCGATCGCGGCGATCATCGCCGGCCACAACGACGGCAAGGGCGTGGTGGGCATCGCACCCCGGGCCAAGATCCTGCCGGTGCGCGTGCTGGACCAGGAGAACCGGTACAACGATCCGACCGTGGTCGCCGAGGGCCTGCGGTGGGCGGTCGACCACGGCGCCGACGTGGTGAACCTGTCGCTCGGCGGAGCCCAGCCGAGCGAGGATCTGGCCGCGGCGATCCAGTACGCGTACGACCACGACGTGGTGCTGGTGGCCTGCGCCGGCAACAACGTCGGCGACGGTGACCGGCAGATCTGGTATCCGGCCCGGGAGCCGGGCGTGATCGCGGTGACCGGTCTCGACCAGTCCGGTACGTTCTGGAAGCTGTCCCTCGCCGGACCGCAGAGCGTCCTGGCGGCTCCCGCGGACCAGCTCGTCGGCGCCACAGCGGGCGGCGGCTACACCGAGCTGAAGGGCACCAGCTTCTCGGCACCGATGGTCAGCGCCACCGCCGCTCTGGTGCGTTCCCACTGGCCCGACATGAACGCCGCCAACGTGGCCAATCGCCTGATCCGTACCGCCCGTGACGCCGGACCGGCCGGCCGCGACGACCAGTACGGGTTCGGCCGGGTGGACCCGGTCGCCGCCCTCACCAACCCGGTCACCTCTGTACGCGAGAACCCGCTGGACACCACCCCGCGCAGCCCCGGGGCAACCGGAAACTGGTCGGCGTCACCCGCGAAGCAGCAGGCCGCGCCCGACACCGACGACAGCGGCTGGGCGGCCGCACTGATCGGCCTGCTGGCGCTGGCGGGGGCGGTGGCCGCCAGCACCGTGATGCTGCGCCGCCGGATGGCGTCCGACCCGGCCGAGCCGCTAGCCACCAGCCACCATCACTGAGGCTCGCGGCTCAGAGGCTGTCGTGGTACCTCGGGTCGAGCGAGGCGGAGGCCAGGCGGCTACGAGGGTGCCGACTCCCTCGATGCCTCACGCCCGGGACTCGGCACCCTCGCCGGCAAGGCGGAGGTTTGCCCGGATACCGGTGTTGTATCCGGGTGAACCGACAACGCCGCCGGG
>JBOGDE010000471.1:0-3551 GCA_050701695.1 Micromonosporaceae bacterium | reverse complement strand
GCCTCGGCTCGGGGCCGGCCGTGCCCGGCGGCGGCGACATCGGCGGGAGACGGTACGCCGCCCGGCTCGCCGTTGCGGGTCGCAGGCGGGGTCGGCGCCTGGTCGGATGCCGGCTCGGCGGGGCGGTCGGGCGGATGGCGCCGTCCGCGTCTGCGTTGCCGGTGGAAGCCCGCCATGTGCTGACCGTACCGGCGGAGAGGGTGCGCTGGCGACCGATCGGCGGGTGGCATGCTGGCTGCCGTGCCCGAAGGTCACCTCACCCACCGGTTCGCCGCCGAACACGCCACCCTGCTCGCCGGCGGTGCGGTGCGTACCAGTAGCCCACAGGGGCGGTTCGCCGCCGGTGCGGCCCGGCTCGACGGCTCCCGGCTGGCGGCCACCGAGGCTCACGGCAAACACCTCTTCCACCGGTACGCCACCCCGGACGGCGAGCCGCTGTGGCTGCGCGTACACCTCGGGTTGTACGGGAAGTTCGCCGCCGGTGAGCCACCCGCACCGCCGCCGGTGGGGCAGGTCCGGCTGCGCTGGGAGGCTGACCGTGGCTACCTGGAGCTGCGCGGACCGGCCGCCTGCGAGCTGGTCACCGAGCCGGAGAAGGCCGCGCTGCACGCCCGGCTGGGCGCCGATCCGCTGCGCGCCGACGCCGACCCGGACGCCGCCGGGGCCCGGGTACGCCGCAGCCGGGCCCCGATCGGCCAGCTGCTGATGGAGCAGTCGGTGGTGGCCGGCGTGGGCGCGGTGTACCGGGCGGAGGTGCTGTTCCGGGCCGGCGTCGACCCGCTCACCCCGGGCCGGTCGGTCGATCCGGACACCTGGCGGGGGATCTGGGACGACCTGGTGACGCTGATGCGGGCCGGTGCGCTCACCGGGCGGATCGACACCGTACGCCCGGAACACACTCCGGAGGCGATGGGCCGCCCGCCCCGGGAGGACCGCCACGGCGGTGAGGTGTACGCGTACCGCCGTGCCGGTCAGCCGTGCCTGGTCTGCGGCACCGAGATCCGGCGTACCGTGCTGGCCGCCCGCAACCTCTACGCGTGCCAGATTTGCCAGGGCTCCTAGAAGACCTCCGGGGCGTACGGGGCGACGTGCCAGCCGAAGCCGGCGCTCGCCTCGGCCACCGCTCCCGGGCGGGTCTCGGTGACCAGGCCGGCCGCCGCGAGTGCCCCCAGCGCGGTGCCGCCCAGGTACACCGCGCCCAGCTCCCGGATCCCGAGGCTGAGGTCGGGGGTGTCGGTGGTGCGCTCGCAGCTGGCCTTCTCGGTGTCGCCGGTCAGCCGCCACCGGCCGGCGTTGTCCGGCAGCAGGGTGTCGGAGACCTCGAGCACCAGGTCGACCGGTGTGGCGTACCGCCGGGCGGCCAGCGCCGCCGGCAGGTCCACCACACGTAGGTACAGCGCGGCGTTGTGCGTGCGCCCGAGCCGGCGGGGCGCGTCGACCAGCTGGAACAGCGGGTCGTCGACGGGCAGGTTCCACGCGCTGAGCTTGCGGGACAGGTCGAGGTCGAACAGGAACCGCCACAGCGCCATCCGCGCCGCCGGGTCCTCGCACATCAGCTCCTCGACGATCACCTCGCCGTTGGGGCCCTTGGCGTCCCACTCGCCCTTCGTGCGGTAGAGCGCGTACCCGGTGACGGTGCCGTCGATCTCGTACAGCACGCAGCGACGCTCGGTGGCGCCCTTGCGGTGGCGCTCCAGGTCGGTGAGCCGCTGCGTCCACCAGTCGCCCGCCGCGGCGCCCAGCCGGCTGGAGGTCCCGGGCCGGACGGCGCGGGTGGTCTCGTACACCCGGGAAAGGTCTTCGACCACCTCGCCGGGTGTCGCCAGCCGCAGCCTGCCGGCCGGGAAGGCGGTGAGCAGCCGCAGCTCGCGGGTGTCGGCGCTGATCGACTGGGCGTACGAGGCCGCGCCGTAGCCGTACCGGCCGTAGATCGCCTCTTCGCTGGCCCAGAGCACGGCGATCGGCTCGTCCCCGGCCGCGATGTCAGCCAGCTGCCGGTGCATCATCCGGCGCAGCAGCCCCTGCCGCCGGTACGTCTGCCGCACCGACACCATCGTCACGTGCGCGGCGGACAGCACGGTGCCCGGCACGGTCAGCTCCCGGGTGAAGATCCCGGTGGTGGCCACCGGCTCGTCGCCGTCGAGGACCGCCAGGCTGCGGCCGAGCTCGAAGACATTCCGCTCGTACGCCGCGGAGTCGTCGTGCCAGTCGTCGTGGAACGCGTGCAGGATGGTCCGCCAGTACGCGGGCCACTCGGCGTCGGTGATCGGGCGCATCGGCAGCTGATCTGGGGTCACCCCGCCTGTCTACCTCGGCGACGGCAGTGAGGCGACCCATTTGTGGTGCGGGGCGTCGGTACTCTCGGACACCGGGGCGGACGAGCGGAGGGGTGAGGCGTGGAGGGTGCGGCACTGCTCGACCTGGTCTGCGGGCCGGGCAGCCCCCTTGCCGACACCCAGCAGCGCTACCGGTTGGTCTCCCACCTCGGCTCCGGCGGTCAGGCCGAGGTCTACCGGGCGGTACGGGTGTGCGGCGGCATCAGCTCGGCGCCGGTGACCGTGAAGGTGTTCCGGCTCCACGGCGACCGCCCGCTCACCGACGAGCTGCGTTCCTGGGACAAGGGCGACGCCGTGCTGATGGACCTCAACAGCCGCGGCGTACCGGGGATCTGCCGGCGTTCCGACGGCTTCTACGGTGCGCCACCGGCCGCGCCCGGGCAGCGTACGGCCGGCGACGCGGTGCCGTACCAGGTGCTGGACTACCTGCACGGCGTGACCCTGCGGGAGTACGTCGCCCAGCGGTACGGCCTGTCCGGCACCGGTGGCCCGAGGCTGGACGCGGTGGCGGCGCTGACCACGCTGGCCGGCGTCCTGAAGGCGCTGCACCTGCCCGGCGACCCGCGCGCCTGCCCGGTGCTGCACATGGACGTCAAGCCGTCCAACGTCATGGTGCTCACCGGGGGCGAGGTACGCCTGATCGACTTCACCGGCGCCCGCTACTACTGGCGGGACCACATCACCAGCGTGGCGTACACCCTGGAAGCGGGTGGGCCGGAGGCGTTCAGCGGCACCGTCGGCCCGGCGTACGACGTGCACGGCTTCGGCGCGGTGGCGTACTACCTGGTCACCGGCGCGTTCCCGCGGATGGAGGCGTCGCCGCCGGACGGGGTGACCGCCCCGCCCTGGGCGGTGCTGCGGCGCCACCCGCTGCTGGACGCGCATCCCGCGCTGCGCGAGCACCTGCTGTCCCCGGTCGCCGACCGGCCGGAGGACCGGCCCGGCACCGCGGACCTCCCCGGGTGGGTACGCCGGCTCGCCGAGCTGGTCGCGGCGGCCCGCGCCCCGGACGTCGGTGTGGACTGGTCCGGTTCGGCGCGGATGCCGGCGGGGGCGGTGCCGCTGACCGGCACGGAGACCGGTGCCTTCCAGCGGATCGAGAAACTGGAACGCGAGCTGGTCGAGCTGCGCTCCGCGATCGGCGGGCCGCCGGCCAATGGCCACCGCGCTGCGCCGGCCGTTGCGGGAGGGGTGCCGCCGGGACCTGCCGCGGGC
>JBOGDE010000470.1:0-3577 GCA_050701695.1 Micromonosporaceae bacterium | reverse complement strand
TTGCCGCGTAGTTCGCCGCTGTCGGTGAGCTGGTCGGCGAGCGCGAGGGCACGGGGCTGCCAGTCGATCATTGGTCTGCTCCTGTCAGCAGGTCAGCAAGGGCCGCCGCGATTGGTAGCCCGGTCTCAGCCTCGGGCCGGGAGGCGCTTCGCCATGTCCGGGGTCAGTGCAGGGCCTCGATGGCCTTCAGGATCAGAGCGCGCGCCTCAGCCCCGTAAACGGCCATGGACCGTAGCTGCTCGAACGCCTTCAGGTACAGCCCGATCTCGGAGGGTTGGGTGATGTTCACTTCCGCCGACAGGAACTCCACCGACACAAGGGTGTCGTCGTACACGTGGAACGTCTCCACCGGCCACTGCGGACGCTCCCGCGTGGCCATCGGGATGATGCCCAGCGACACCTGGGGCAACGCGCCAGCGGTAAGCAGGTAGCCGAGTTGTGCGGCCATGGCGTCCTCGTCCCCCAGCTGGGAGTACAGGACGGCCTCCTCGATGAGCATCACGAAGCGATGCCCTGGTTCGTGGATGATCCGCGAACGTTCGACGCGGGCGGTCGCGGCCTCGGCACCGTCGTTGAAGGGGATGCCGCGGAAGCCGGCGATGTTGCTGAGTAGCGCGGCCGCGTATCCCTCGGTCTGCAGTAGCCCCGGGACCATCGTCGAGGAGTAGACGCGGAACAGCTGGGTCTCATGGAAGAACTGCACCACGCTGTCCTGGAGCTGTTTCATCCCGCGGCGCACCTGATGACGCCATTCGCTGTACATCGACTCGGCGTTCAGCGACTGGGTGACCAGGTCTTCCGCCTGGTCGGTTGTTTCGCAGGCAGTGGCCCAGGCTCGTATGTCCTTGGCCGACGCGGCGGTGACGGCGTTCTCGATGCGGGACGTCTTGGAGTGGTGCCAGCCGCACCGGTCGGCCAGCTCAACGACCGTCAGCCCGGCGTTCCTGCGGAGGTCGCGCAGCCGGAGCGCGACGGCCTCGCGCGCGGCTTGGGCAGTCGAGGACGGGGAGATGGGCATGAGCTGGCCTGTCCGGTGCGTGCTGTCAGTGGATCTCGTACTGGTCGTGTGGGATGGCCCGGGACCACACGGCCTCGAATGCGTCGGCGCACAGCTTCGCCGCGGCCGGATCCTCGCTGATTTCCCCGCCCGCCGATGCCCCCTCACCGGTGAAGTGGTTCCAGTGGACCCACTGCTCATCGAAAAGCCAGAAGTCGTTGCCCGGCAGTGCGATGTCCGAGGCGCGCCGGCGGGGCAGCCATCGCACCTGTTCGCCCGCGGCGATGTTGGTGAAGGTGCCGTCGTAGAGGAACCGGGTGTACGCGCTGACGGGTTCGGACACGATACGGGCACGGCGGACGACAATGCCGCGGCCCACCGTCTCCTGGATCAGGTCGAGCCAGGGCCGCCACCAGGATGCGCGGTCGGCCGGGTCGTGGCGAAATCCCGCCCGCCACTCGGCGAAGGGGCCCTTCTCGTAGTCGACGGCGTAGGAGTCGCGCATCTCCAGGTGCACAGCGGAGCGCGTGCAGTTGGCTATCAGCTCATCGAATGTGGGCACGCTCGACGGCATCGCACGCCTCCCTGATCATGTGCACCATCCTGGCCGGGATACAGACCACTGCCTCGCCCTCCGGGATTCCTCTCGCGTGCCCGGGCGCCTCGAACGCGGCGCATTCCGCCTCCAGTTCGGCCCCCGGCTTCCAGCCCTGGAAGACGAGTTCTTGCCTCTCTTGGTCTACCCACACCGTAGGGCTCTGCTTGTCCCCGGTGTCGGGGTCGATGCCGATGAACAGTAGCGACATGGCCGCCTCCGTCGATGGGATGTGCAGTTGTGTGCAACATCGTCGACCCCGAAGGGCGATCGGTCAAGCATGCGGAACAGCCACAGCAGCGTCCCGACTATCCGTAGACAGATCTGCACATTGCTGGAAAGCCTGATATGGCGCTCGTAGCGTCGGGAGTCACGGCAAGACCCCAGGGCGAGGCGGTGGAACCTCCCGGGGCGTGCCCAACGCCGTCGAGGAGCGCCGATATGCGACCAGCCACAGCCCACCCTCCGACAACGGCGGAGCCGGATCAGGCCCGCCTGGCATCGCCACGATGCGGGCGACCGGGCGGGTCGCCGTGACGAGTTGGAAGGTGATGGCGATGGCCAAGCCTCCGCCGATCAATGTGCCGTACGCCGAGGTGGCGCGCATGGACCTCAGGCTTCACCGCCGGAAGCGGTGGCGTCGTGTGTGCCGCGCCTGCCGTGAGCGGTGGCCGTGCCCGCGCCGCAGGCAGGTCGAAGCGGCCCTCGGACGACCTGTCGGATCGCGTGGTTGGTGGCTGGCGGTGCCCGTGGTGCTCGGTGTGGTGTTGGTGGCGGCCGCGATGGCGGGAGTGCTCTCGTGACCAGGGCTGTTGACCGGGGGGCAGTGCCGGTGGTTCGGCCCGGCCACGCACCAGAGGCCGAGTACATCCTCGCAGGTGAGTTCCTACTGTGCGTGATGTGCCGGCGGTGGATGCGACCCGCGCCGCGTGCAGACGGGTCGCGGGCCTACTCGTGTGGCCAGCCGTGCCGCCGGGGGGACGTGGACGCCTCGCCGCTGGAAGCGATGGTGCAGTTGGGTGCGCTGATCCGGGCGTTCACCGTCCTGTGTCCGGGCCCGGCTCACCAGCGTGCGGGCCCGGATGTGGCTAGTTGGGCCACAACGGGGCAGCCGGAGCCCGACGCCGAAGAGATCCGGCGCGGGGAGCGGTGTGACCTGTCCAACCGTCGCGCGTTCGTGCGTGTCGCGTGGGTGCGGCTGGAGATCGACGAGGCGGGGAAGCTGTACTCGGTGTGGCACGGGGTGCAGCCGTGATCTCGTTGGTCGACCCGAACCGTACCGCCGGCAGGACGTCGTCGGCGAGTGCGGCGGCGAGTGGCAGGCACGGGCGGAACCCGTCGAGCCCGCGCAGGACCCGACGCCGGCGGTTGATCAGGCGTTGGCCACCCAGCGCGCCGGATATCGATTACCGCTGCGGCACAGTGGACACCGCCTGATCGCGCACGCCGGGCAGTGGGAACCGCTCAACCGCACCGCACATGAGGAAGCCCCTTGGCTAAAGCCGGCGTACCGGCCCGCTACCCGGTACGGGGGGACGGTAGGCCTAGCTCGGCAGCCCGGGCGCCGGCCTGGAACCGCGAGCTGGCCCCCAGGGTACGCATGATCTCCGCGACGTGCCGGCGGTAGGTACGCACCGAGAGCCCCAGCTGGCGCGCCGCCGCGTCGTCCTTGTAGCCCGCCTTCAGCAACCCCAGGATCTGCGGTGCCAGGCCGTCGCGTACCCGCTCGGTGAGCCGCCGGTAGTCCACGGCCGGGATCGCGGAATCCCAGGCGCAGCCGAACAGCGCGTGCAACGTACGCAGCACCGCGTGGCCCTGCGCCGCGACGCCGGTGTCGGCGGCGTCCCAGCGCACCAGCGCGGTGCGCTGGTCGACCAGCACCAGCTCGTGCAGCGGCGGCTCGGCGACCCGCAGCCGCATGCCGTACGCGTGGGCGGCGTCGAGCAGCCGCGGCCCGTCCGGGCCGCTCAGGGTCTGCCCGGTAC
>JBOGDE010000469.1:0-3581 GCA_050701695.1 Micromonosporaceae bacterium | reverse complement strand
CCTACCTCATGCACGGCCGTAAGGCGCGGCCGTGGCACGCAAAGTTACCGGCCAGTATCGTCGCCGGGCGCGTACCTGAACACCCGTTCAGGCTGTGAACAACTCCACGCTAGCGGTAATGCGCCTCCCGGACGCTGTTGCCGCCGTCGATCACGATCATCTGGCCTGTGATGTACGACGCGGCCGGCGTACACAGGAAGGAGACCAGCGCCGCCACCTCGTCGGGAGTGCCGGGACGACCCATCGGGGTCTCCAGGCCGTGTTTGAGCTCCGAGAGCGTCGACGAGCCGGTGTGGATGATGCCGGGCGCGACCGCGTTCACTGTCACGTTGTCGGCGATCAGCTCCATCGCGAGCGCGCGGGTGAGCCCCACCACGCCCGCCTTGGCCGCCGCGTACGCCGCCTCGGTGGGCATCGCGTTCACCGGGCCGGCGGTGGCGGCGATGTTGACGACGCGCCCCCAGCCCCGCTCGGCCATCCCCTCCACGAACATCCGGGAGACCAGGAAGCCGGTGGTCAGGTTGCGGTCGATCTCGGCGCGCCACTCCTCCAGGCCGAGCTGCGCCACCGGGCGGAACACCTCCGGGCTGGTCTTGCTGGCCAGGCCGGCATTGTTCACCACCACGTCCACGCCGCCGAACTGGTCGATCAGCGCGTCGCCGAGCGCCCCCACCTCCGACTCGTCGGTGAGATCGGCGACGTACCCGGTGGCATCCAGCTCGCCGGCACGTTCGTGGATCCGCCGGGTGGTGGAGACCACCGCGACGGTCGCGCCCACCCCGCGCAGCCGGCGGGCGATCGCGTACCCGATGCCATCGGCGCTGCCGGCGCCGGTCACCAGCGCGACCTTGCCGTCCAGCCGGTCGGACACGGACTGGGGGAACTCGCCGGGCGCATCCGCCAGCGTCTGCCCGCCGGCAGCCGCCGGCGCCTTGGAAGAGGTGACCATGCTGCGATCCTGCCTGTTCAGTCGGTAGCGGGCAACGCGCGCCACGGTGTGTGGTGTGGGATACGTACACTCAGGCGCACGTCGTCAGCCCAGGAGGATCGGTGTCCTACCTTCCGCCCCCGCCGCCGGAGTACCCCGGTGGGTACGCCAGCGGGCCGCCCGCCCAGTACAACCCGTACGGCGGCTACCCGCCGCCCCGCGGCAGTAACGGTCTGGCGCTGGCGTCGATGATCGTCTCCCTGGTCTCGATCGCGGTCTGCCCGCTCGCCGGCGCGGCCGGCGCGATCATGGGTCACGTCGCCCGCGGCCAGATCAAGGAGACCGGCGAGGAGGGCGAAGGCTTCGCGCTCACCGGGATCATCGTCGGCTGGATCATCTCCGGGCTGTCGCTGCTGTTGATCGTGGGCTACATCCTGCTGGCCGTCTTCTTGTTCAGCGCGACCGCGACGAGGACCGACAGCGGCGGGTACTGGATCAACCTTCTGGTGGGGTAAAGGTCGAGTTACGCCGCATCCCGGCGGCGCGCCCCTTGCCGGCGATCACCAGCGCCATCTTGCGGGACGCCTCGTCGATCATCTCGTCGCCGAGCATCACCGCGCCGAGCTTCCCACCGGCCTCCGAGGTGTAGTAGTCGTACGCGTCGAGGATCAGCTCGGCGTGGTCGTAGTCCTCCTGCTTCGGGGAGTAGAGCTCGTTCGCGGCGTCGATCTGGCCCGGGTGCAGCACCCACTTGCCGTCCAGCCCCAGCGCCGCCGACCGGCCGGCCACCCGGCGGAAGCCCTCCACGTCGCGGATCTGCAGGTACGGCCCGTCGATCGCCTGCAGATCGTGCGCCCGCGCCGCCATCAGGATCCGCATCAGGATGTAGTGGTACGCGTCGCCGACGTCGTATCCGGGCGGCTGCTCCCCCACGACGAGGGACTTCATGTTGATCGAGGCCATGAAGTCGGCGGGGCCGAAGATGATCGTCTCGGTACGCGGTGACGCGGCGGCGATCTCGTCCACGTTGACCAGCCCGAGCGCGTTCTCGATCTGCGCCTCGATCCCGATCCGGCCGACCTCGAGGCCGTTGCTCTTCTCGATCTGGGTGAGCAGCATGTCCAGCCACTGCACCTGCGCCGCGGTCTGCACCTTCGGCAGCATCAGACAATCGACAGCGCCCCCAGCACCGTCAATCACCTCGATCACGTCCTGGTACGTCCACTGCGTGGTCAGGTCGTTGACCCGTACCACCCGGGTCTTGCCCGACCAGTCACCGTCGTTGAGCGCGGCGACGACGTTCTTGCGCGCCTCGGGCTTGGCCAGTGGCGCGACCGAGTCCTCCAGGTCGAGGAACACCTGGTCGGCGGGCAGCCCCTGCGCCTTGCCGAGCATCTTGATGCTCGATCCGGGCACCGCGAGGCAGGAACGTCGGGGACGGGCGGCGGTCGGCATGTCAAAGCTCCGTTCCGGCGGTCTGCATTACCGGCGAGTATCTGGCGTGTGAAAGCTAACCACGAGACGAACCGGCGTGCAGTGGGAGATCTCACGAGCGCCGGGCGTGGCAGGATCACGGGGACCCGGGGAGGTGTCGAGATGTCGGTGACGGTACGCATCGGGAGCCGGTACGTGGCCCGAGCGGTGATCGGCCACGGCTCGTTCGGCACCGTGTTCCGCGCCGACAGTGCCGACGGGCCGGTGGCGGTCAAGCTGCTGCGCCCCGACCTGGCGAGCAGCCCCGAGGTGGTCAACCGGTTCCTGCGGGAACGCTCGGTGCTGCTGCGTCTGGAGCACCCCCACCTGGTACGGATCCGGGACCTCGTCGTCGAGGGCGACGTGCTGGCGCTGGTGATGGACCTGGTCGACGGGCACGACCTGCGGGCCCGGCTGCACTCGGCCGGGGCACTGCCGCCGGTGGACGCGGCGCGGCTGGTCGCCGGGGTCGCGGCCGGGCTGGACTACGCCCACGCCCACGGCGTGGTGCACCGCGATGTGAAGCCGGAGAACGTACTGCTGCGTGACGGCACGATCCCGCTGCTGACCGACTTCGGGATCGCCCGGCTGGTGGCCAACGCCGCCACCCTCAGCGGCCGCCACGAAGTGCTTGGCACGCCGGCGTACCTGGCTCCGGAGCTCGCGGTGGGCGGCTCCGCCTCCACCCCCGCCGACGTGTACGCCTGCGGCGTACTGCTGTACGAGCTGATCGCCGGGCAGCCACCGTTCGTCGCCGAGCATCCGCTGTCGGTGGTGCACCAGCACGTCACCGAGGCTCCCCGGCGCCCGGCGGGCGTACCCGAGGAGCTGTGGCGGGTGATCGCGGCGTGCCTGGCCAAGCAGCCCGACCAGCGCCCGGACGCCGACACGCTGCGGGTGCTGCTCACCGAGTGGGCCGCCCGCCCCACCGAGCCACCGACCGCCCCCACCAGCCCCGCCCCCATCAGTCCCGCCGCGCCCGGTTCGGCCGTGCCCGGCGGCCCCGGCGCGCCCGGTGTGCCAGCGGCCGGAGGCGGGCACCGCGAGACCCGGCCGGTGCCGCTGCTGGCGGCGACCGTGGGTTCGCGTACCCAGGTGATGTCGACGGTGGGGCGCGCCGCTCCTCCACCGGCGGCACCCCCACCCGCCGACGAGGAGTGGCGGCCGGCCGCCGCCGAGC
>JBOGDE010000468.1:0-3593 GCA_050701695.1 Micromonosporaceae bacterium | reverse complement strand
GGAGGAGCCAATACCGGTGTTGTATTGGCGACGACGACAACGCCGCGAGCCGCCGGCTGGGCGCCGGAATTCGCCGCCGAACTTCCGGCGCAGGACGCCAACGACGCGGGCGACCCCGGCGACCCGGGGCGCTCCGGCAAGGGCTTCGAGGACCTGCTGACCGTCGCCGACGTAGACGAACTGATCGCGCGGCGCGGGATCCGCGCCCCGTTCCTGCGGATGGCCCGGCACGGCCAGCTACTGCCCCTAGCCCGGTACGCCGGCAGCGGCGGCGCGGGCGCCACGGTCGGCGACCAGGCGCTCGACGAACGGGTGCTCGCCGCGTACGCCGACGGCGCCACCCTGGTGCTGCAGGGGCTGCACCGGCTGTGGCCGCCGCTGGGCGATTTCGCCCGGGGGCTCGCCGCCGAGCTCGGGCATCCGGTCGGGGTGAACGCGTACCTGACCCCGCCGGAAAGTCAGGGGTTCGCCACCCACTACGACACCCACGACGTGTTCGTGCTGCAGGTCGCCGGCACCAAACGGTGGCAGGTGCACCCGCCGGTGCTCATCGACCCGCTCGCCGGGCAGCCGTGGGAGGGGCGTACCGAGGAGATCTCCGTCACCGCCGAGTCCCCCGCCGCGCTGGACGCCGTGCTGGAGCCGGGCGACGCGCTCTACCTGCCACGCGGCTGGCTGCACTCCGCGCAGGCCCGCGACGAGCTGTCGCTGCACCTCACCGTCGGGGTCTTCACCCTCACCCGGTACGCCCTGCTCGAAGCCCTGCTGGGGCTCGCCGCCGAGCAGCCGGAGCTGCGGCGCGGACTGCCGCTCGGCATCGACGCCGCCGACCCCGCCTCGCTCGGTCCCGAGCTGGACGAAACGTTACGCGCGGTGACCGACTGGCTCACCGACGTCGATCCCGAGGCGGTCGCGGATCGGCTGCGGAAACGAGTCTGGGGCGCCACCCGGCCGGCCCCGATCCGGCCGCTCGCCCAGGCCGAGACGGCCCGTACGCTTTCCCCGGCCAGCACCGTGACCGCCCGGGATCCGCGACGTTGGAGGCTGCGGCCGGACGGCGACGACCACGTGGTTCTGGAGATCTTCGACCGTACGGTGCGGTTCCCCGGATACTGCGGGCCGGCGCTGCGGGCCCTGCTGTCCGGCCAGCCGTGGCGGGTCGGAGAGCTGCCGGGTCTGGACCCCGGCGACCGACTGGTGCTGGCCCGGCGGTTGCTGCGGGAGGCCGTCGTGGTACCTGTTGACCCGTGACCGGGAGTTATCGGTGTGCCGAGGCGGCGCTGCGGCGCGGTGATCCGCTGCTCGGCACCGCGCCCTGGGTACGCCGCTGGCTGCTGATCGAGGAGCCCGGCGGCTGGGGCCGTGACGGCCTGACCACCTCACCGGTGGATCCACAGGTCGCCGCCACCGTCGCCGCCCGCGCCAAGGCCGCCGGAGTACGGGTGCAGCTGATCCGCCGCCCCGGCCGGCGCCGCAACCGCCCCGCCGTCCGCCGGTACGCCGTGGTGGTCACCGAGCCGGGCGAGTTGCGGGTGCACTGGGGCGAGCTGCGTACCGACGCCGAACTGCTGGACATCCGGTACGACGTGGCCGGCGAGGACACCGCACCGATCTACCTGGTGTGTACGCACGGCCGCAAGGACGTGTGCTGCGCGATGCGGGGCCGGCCGGTGGCCGAGCACCTCGCCTCGCACCGGCCGGACGCGGTCTGGGAGACCAGCCACGTCGGCGGTGACCGGTTCGCCGCCAATCTGGTGGTGCTGCCTGACGGGCTGTACTACGGGCAGCTGTCCGTCGACGCCGCGCTGGCCGCGGTCAAGGCGTACGAGGACGGCCAGCTGATGCCGTACCAGCTGCGGGGTCGCAGCACCCAGCCGCCGCCGGTGCAGGCCGCCGAGTGGTACGCCCGGCAGCAGCTGTCCGAGACCCGGCGCGACACGCTCGCGCCGCGCGGTGTGGACCAGCTCGCCCCCGACACCTGGCGGGTCACGCTGGACCACGACGGCACCCCGGTCGAGGTGACGGTGCGCGCCGTACTCTCCCCGCTGCCGGCCCAGCTCACCTGCGGCAAGACCCACCCGGAGCACTACCGCAGCTTCGAGCTGGCCGGCCTGCGCGTCGGCTGAGCCCACGGTGCGGCAGTGTGGTGCGCACCGCTTCCGGACTGCCCGAACGGGGCGGTGCCGACGGCATACTCTGGGTACGTGCCCCACCAGCCGCACCACCAGGCGCCCCACCAGCCGCACCAGGCGCCCCGCCAGCCGACGCGTCAGCCGCTCCAGTCACTCCGCCGGCCGCTCCGCCAGATCACCGAGCCGTTCGAGGTCCCGATGATGCCGTTCGCGGTCGGCGGCACGGTGCTGTGGGCGCTCACCGGGCTGGTGCTGCTGGTCTTCCGGGACGATCTGGTCGCCAGCGGGCGTACCAGCTGGCTGTGGACCTGCGCCGCGGGAGTGGCCGGCGGCCTGCTCGGGATCCTGACCATGCACCTGCGGGCGCGGCGCCGCTGAGACCGCGGGCGCGGCGCCGCTGAAGCGGCGCTCCCCGGCTCAGGACTCGGTCGGGACCGACTCCACCTCGCCGTCGTCGTACACCGTGGCCAGCTCCTCCACCGCGGGCGCCAACTCCTCGGCGTGCTCGACCAGCACCTGGGAGTGCGCCCCGCAGCCGTGGTCGGCGGAGACCACCCGGCCGTCGTCGGGGGCGAACAGGTTGCCGCAGGCGCCGAACATGCCGCGCAGCGAGCCCGCCAGCGGCAGGTAGAAGCCGCACGTGCCGCACCGGGCATCCGACGGTGCCGCCTTGGCGATCGCCGCCTTCGGGCCCGGGTCGGACTCGTACCAGCGCTCGGCGGTCTCGATCCGGCCGAACCGGCTCATCACCCGGACCCGGCCCAGCCCCAGCTCCGAGCTGACCTCCTCCACCGCGGAGTCGTCGGAGAGCACGTACCCGGGGGCCAGCCGGTCGTCGTCGGAGGCGGTCGGCATCAGGTCGCCGACACCCAGGTCACCGGGCTGCAACCGCTCGTGCCACGGCACCCACTCCGGCGCCAGCAGCGCGTCCGGGCCGGGCAGCAGCGCGGTCTCGCAGACCGTGACCTGCTTGCTGCGGGAGATCCTGGTGACCGTCACCGCCCAGCGCCAGCCCCGGTAGCCGGGCAGCAGGCAGACGAACAGGTGGGTCGCCAGCCGTTCCCCCTCGGCCACCACGTCGACGTACTCACCGACGGTGGCCGGGTCGTCGGCGACCTCGACCATGGCGTCGCGGGCCAGGTCGACCGCGTCGGCACAGACCGGGTCGAGCTTCGCCCGTTTCGTGGCGGTGGAGGCTTTCGCGCTGGTCGCAGTGCTGCTCACAGCGCGATTGTCCACCATCGGGGGGTACGCCGTCACACCGGGCGTGGCCCGCGCGGCGCCGCGCGCCCGGCGCGGGACAGAATGGCCGGGTGAGGGTGCTGATGGTGACAGCGGTCGCGGCCGAACGGGACGCCGTCGTGGCCGGACTGACCGGCACCAGCGACGTGGACGCGGTGGCGGTCGGGGTCGGCCCGGCCGCGGCGGCCGCCGGCACCGCCCGGCTGCTCGCCCTCGGCG
>JBOGDE010000467.1:0-3596 GCA_050701695.1 Micromonosporaceae bacterium | reverse complement strand
CCGGTGGCGCGGGCGGCGGGGCGGGGGTGTCGTCCACGGTGATGCCGAAGTCGGTCGCCAGCCCGGCCAGGCCGCTGGCGTAGCCCTGCCCGACCGCTCGGAACTTCCAGCCGCCACCCCGCCGGTACAGCTCACCCAGGATGAACGCGGTCTCGGTGCTGGCGTCGGTGCTGTCGAAGCGGGCCAGCTCCGCCCCGGACGTGGCGTCGAGCACCCGTACGTGCAGACCGGGGACCTGACCGAAGCTGCCGCCGTCTGCGGAGGCGGCCACCACGATCTTCTCCACGGCGGGCTCCACCGAGCCGAGCGTGACCGACAGTGTGTCCGCCCCGCCGGTCTTCCCCTCGTGGCGTACCGCGCCGGAGGCGTGCGCCGGCTGGTTGTAGAACACGAAGTCGGCGTCGGACCGTACCCGGTCCGGGGCCAGCAGCAGCGCCGAGGCGTCCACGTCCGGCGTACCGGCGGCCGCCTGCCAGCCGATCACCACCCGCACCGCCGCGCAGGTCACCGGCACATTCCCGCCCTTGCTCAACGACACCCGAACACTCCTCCCGCACAGCGACTCTCCGCCGCCACGCTACCGAACCCTCCCACCCCACGGTCCACCTCCCGATGATCGCCGTCTCGGGAACAGACCCGCACGCCCCAGAGCGGAAACGTTCCCCAACTCGCGATCTTGCCGCGGCCCGCCGCGGCGGGGGCCGCGCGCTGGGGCAGGTGGCGGGCTGGTGCCTGGGGTGGAGGTGGGTGCCGACTGGAGGGGGACCAGGGGACCTACTGGGGGCGGGACCAAGGGCCCGTACCGAAGATCCCTGAGTCAGATGTACGCCGGCCGCCGATCCAGGAGCATCGAGCGCGTGGACGTATTGGAGCTCGCGCGCTGGCAGTTCGGGATCACGACGGTCTACCACTTCCTGATGGTGCCGCTGACCATCGGTCTGGCCGTTCTGGTGGCGGGGATGCAGACCGCGTGGGTACGCACCGGCAAGCCGCACTACCTCGCGATGACCAAGTTCTGGGGCAAGCTGCTCCTGATCAACTTCGCGATGGGGGTGGTCACCGGGATCGTGCAGGAGTTCCAGTTCGGGATGAGCTGGAGCGCGTACTCCCGGTTCGTGGGGGACGTGTTCGGGGCGCCGCTGGCGATGGAGGGGCTGGTGGCGTTCTTCGTGGAGTCGACGTTCCTCGGGTTGTGGATCTTCGGCTGGGACCGGCTGTCCAAGGGCGTACACCTGGCGTGTGCCTGGGCGTTCTCGCTGGCGACGATGGCCTCGGCGTACTTCATCCTGGCGGCGAACGCCTGGATGCAGCACCCGGTCGGCGTGGTGCTGGTCGACGGTAGGCCGCGGCTCACGTCCATCTGGGACGTGCTGACCAACAACACCGCGCTCGCCGCCATCCCCCACACCATCGCGGGAGCTTTCGCGGTCGCCGGCTCGTTCCTGGTCGGCATCGCGGCATGGCAGCTCGCCCGGAGCCGGTCCGCCTCCGATGCCGGCTCCGGGCCCAGCGCTTCGGCCGGCCCCGAGGCTGAGGGCGTTCCGGCCGGCCCTGAGGCTGCGCGCGCTTCGGCCGGCCCTGAGGCTGAGCGGGACCACCGGGCCTGGCGGGCGTCACTGAAGCTGGGCGGCTGGGTCGGGATGATCGCGTTCGCGGCGCTCGCGGTCAGCGGCGACTGGCAGGCGAAGCTGATGTTCGAGCAGCAGCCGATGAAGATGGCCGCCGCCGAGGCGCTCTGCGAGACCGAGCAGCCGGCCGGCTTCTCCGTCTTCGCCTGGGGGGACGTACGGCGTCCCGACTGCGGGAACGTCAAGTCGATCCCGATCCCCGCGCTGCTGTCCTACCTCGCCAACGGTGAGGTCGACTCCGAGGTGAAGGGCATCGAGGAGTTGGTGCCCGCGTACCAGGCGAAATACGGCGACAACTACCCGGACGATCCCCGGCTCGGTGACCTGGCCGGCAAGCCGATCGACTACGTACCGAACCTGCCGGTGACGTACTGGGGGTTCCGGCTGATGATCGGCTTCGGGGCGCTCGCGGCGCTGGCCTGCGCCGCGGCACTGTGGCTGACCCGGCGCGGCCGATTCCCGCGCGGTCGCTGGTTCACTCGGGCCGCCCTCGCAGGGATCGCGACTCCGTTCCTCGCCAACTCGTTCGGTTGGATCTTCACCGAGATGGGGCGGCAGCCGTTCGTGGTGGTGCCGAACCCGTCCGGCGTGGACGGGGTGTTCATGTACACCGCGATGGGGGTCTCCGGACTGACCACCGCCGAGATCTGGATCTCGCTGATCTCGCTCACCCTGGTGTACGGCCTGCTCGCGGTGGTCGAGGTCTACCTGCTCAGACGGTACGTCCGCGCCGGCATCGCCGGGGTGATGCCGCCCGAAGCACCCGAACCCGAGACCGACGAGGAACGCGACGTGCTCGCGTTCGCGTACTGAGGGGCCGACGATGGATCTCGCGACACTGTGGTTTCTGATCATCGCGGTGCTCTGGCTGGGGTACCTGTTCCTGGAGGGTTTCGACTTCGGCGTCGGGATGCTGCTGCCGATCCTGAGCCGCAACGAGGCCGAGCGACGCGTCATGATCAACACGATCGGCCCGGTGTGGGACGGCAACGAGGTGTGGCTGCTGGTCGCCGGGGGCGCCACGTTCGCCGCGTTCCCCGGCTGGTACGCCTCGCTGTTCTCCACCGCGTACCTCCCCTTGTTGATCTTCCTTCTGGCGCTGATCGGGCGCGGGGTGGCATTCGAGTACCGCGGCAAGGTCGACTCCGACCGGTGGCGCCGGGGATGGGACATCGTGATCGTCGTCGGCTCGTGGGTGCCGGCGCTCGGGGTCGGTGCGCTGCTGGCCACCAACGTGGCCGGGCTGCCGATCGACGCCGCGGGCGACCGGGTGGGTGGCGCGTTCGCGATGGTCGGGCCGATCACGCTGCTCGGCGCGGCCGCGGTCGCCGGCTACGCCCTCGTACACGGCGCGGTGTTTCTCGCCCTGAAGACCTCCGGTGAGATCCGGGACAGAGCGCACCGGTTGGCGGTGGCTTGGGGCCCGGTGGCGCTGCTCCCGCTGGTTGCCCTGTTGCTGACCATCCAGTGGGGGTACGGCTCGGCCTGGACCTGGGGTGTGGTGGCCGTGGTGCTGCTCGCCGCCGTCGGCGCGTGGCTGCGGCTGTGGGCCGGCCGGGAAGGGCAGGCGTTCGGGCTGCTCGGGGTCGCGGTGGCCGGCACCGTGGTGGCCCTGTTCGGCGCGCTCTACCCGAACGTAGTACCGTCCACTGTGGATCCGGCATACTCGCTGACGATCGCGGACACCGCGTCCAGCCCGTACACCTTGACGGTGATGAGCTGGGTGGCGCTGTTCGGTACGCCCGCCGTACTGGTCTACCAGGGCTGGACCTACTGGGTGTTCCGGAAGCGGATCTCCACCCGCCACCTGCCACCGGTGCACGTGCCGTGATTTTAGGCGCGCTGCCCCGGCTGTCCGGAGCCGCCCGGCGAGCGCTGGCGGGGTGCACAGTGCTCGCCGGGCTCACCGCGCTCGCGCTGGTGGCGCAGGCGTGGGCGCTGGCGTCGGCGGTGGCCCTGCTGGTGGCC
>JBOGDE010000466.1:0-3617 GCA_050701695.1 Micromonosporaceae bacterium | reverse complement strand
CGCCACACCGGGTCCGGCACCGGACCCGGACCAGACCGAGGACGACGAGGCCGCCCGCGAGGCGATGGCCGAGACCATGGCCGGCAGCATCGACGCGATGCTGGCCGACCCGGATCCGCGTACCGCGATCATCGGGGCGTACGCCCGGCTGCTGGAGGGGCTGCAGCTGTGCGGCGTGGGGCGGCTCGCCCACGAGGCGCCGCTGGAGCACATGCGGCGGGTACTGACCGGGCTGCGGGTACGGCCGGAGCCGCTGCGCCGGCTGATCGAGCTGTTCGAGGTGGCCCGGTTCTCCCAGCACCCGCTGACCGAGGCGCACCGTACCGAGGCACTGGAGTGCCTGCGGGTGGCCGCCGCCGACCTGACCGCCGCGGCACCTCCACCCGCCCCGCCCGACCCGGTGGGAGCGGCGTCGTGAGGAACTACCGCCTGCCCGGCGCCGTGGTGGCGGCCTGCCTGCTCGCGGCGATCGTCGGGTACGCCTGGCCGCGGACGGCCGACACGCTGCTGCGACTGCTACCCGCGGCGCTCGCCACCGGCCTGCTGGTGCTGCTGATCCGGCGCCTCACGGCGGCACTGCCGAAACCGTCGTCCCACTCCCCGTACGACTACCGGGCGTGGAGCCGGACCGCGTCGCCGCTGCCGCGTCAGCTGACACGGCTGACCTCCGAGCTCACCGGGGCCAGCAGTCGCCAGATCGGCACCGCGGAGATCCCGTTCAGCGTCCGCTCCGCGGTGCGTACCGAGCTGCGGCACCGGCTGGCCGACCACCACGGCCTGGTGCTCGACGACCCCAAGCACGCGCCGCGGATCCAGGCCATGGTACACAGCGCGACCTGGAGACTGGGCAAACCCCGACCCCCCGTACCCGAACGGCAGCGGTACCGGCCCTTGCCGGCGGTGCCGCTGCACCAGCTAGGCCAGATCCTCGACGACTTGGAGCGACTGTGAACGACCCGCAGCCCACCTCCCCGGCGCTCACCAAGCCCGCGGCGCCGGCCGGACTCACCACGTCCGCCCCGGCCAGCACGCCCGGCGGTGCGGAGGCGATCGCCCGTACCACCGAATCCGCCAAGCGGCTGCTGGCAGAGGTGGAGCGGGCCGTGATCGGCAAGCGGGACGTGCTGGAGCTGGTGCTGGCCGGGCTGCTCGCGAACGGGCACGTGCTGCTCGACGACCTGCCGGGCGTGGCGAAGACGCTGATGGCGCGCTCGTTCGCGACCGCGGCGGGGCTGAAGTTCTCCCGGCTGCAGTTCACCCCGGACGTGCTGCCCGCCGACATCACCGGCACCCTGGTGCTCGACGTCGCCAGCAACGCGCCCGTGTTCCGGCCCGGCCCGGTGTTCGCGCAGCTGGTGCTCGCCGACGAGATCAACCGGGCACCGGCCAAGACCCAGTCGGCGCTGCTGGAGGCGATGCAGGAACGCCAGGTCACCAGCGACGGCACCACCCACCAGCTGCCCAGCCCGTTCCTCACCATCGCCACCCAGAACCCGATCGAGTCCGAAGGCACCTACCCGCTGCCGGAGGCACAGCTGGATCGCTTCATCCTGCGTACCAGCGTCGGGTACCCCAGCGCCGCCGACGAGCTGACGCTGCTCGGCCAGCGGGTGGCTCGCAGGACCGACGACGTCGAGCTCACCCCGGCGGTCACCGCGGAAGGCTTCCTGGCGATGCAGGCCAGCCTGGAGGAGGTGCACGTCGACCGCAGCATCGGCGAGTACGCCGTCTCGCTGGTCACCGCCACCCGCGAGGACAGCCAACTCGAGGTCGGTTCCAGCCCCCGCGGCTCGCTGGCGCTGATCAAGCTGGCCCGGGCCAAGGCGGTGCTGGCCGGGCGCGACTTCACCACCCCCGACGACGTACGGGCGATCGCGGTGCCGGCGCTGGCGCACCGGGTGGTGCTCAAGGCCGAGGCGTGGGCCCGCCGGGTCTCCCCCGAAGACGTGGTACGCCAGGTCATCGACCGGGTACCCACCCCGAACTGGCGATGACCGCGACCACCGGGGAGGCCGGGTCGCTGCTGCGGGTCACCCGGGACAACCGGCTGCTGCTCTACAGCCTGGTCGGGCTGGGCAGCCTCGCCGCCGCGCTGCTGCTGGGCCGGCCCGCGCTGGTGGCGCTCGCGGCGCCGTTCCTGCTGGCGCTGGTGCTGGGGTTGGGGCGGACCGAACCGATCCGGGTCCGCGCCGAGTTCACGCTCGACACCGAGCAGGTGCTCGAAGGCGACTGGGTCGACGGCACCGTCACGCTGCACTGGGAGGGCCGGCTCGACGTCCAGCTGCTGCTACGCGAGCTGACCGGTGTCGAGGTGCCCGGCAGCGGGCTGACCGGTGTCGAGGTGCCAGACAGCTCGACCCCCTGCTGGTCACTCACCGACGCCGCCACCCCGGCCACGGTCCCGGTACGGCTGCGCGCCACCCACTGGGGCCGGCACACCATCGGCGAGCTCTGGGTACGGGCCTACGCCCCGTACGGGTTGACCGTCTGGGAGGGAAAGCTGGCCGGCGTCGCGCCGACGCTGCGGGTGCTGCCGAGCAGCGAACGGCTCACCAGGCTGCTCGACCCCGCCGAGTCCCGCGCCACCGCCGGGGTCCACCGGTCGCGCCGGATCGGGGCCGGCTCGGAGTTCGCCGAGCTGCGCCCGTACGCGCCCGGTGACCGGCTACGCGACCTGAACTGGGGCGCCACCGCACGGCACCGCCGCCCGTACGTCAACCGGCACCACCCGGAGCTGTCCGGCGAGGTGGTGATCGTGCTCGACACGTACGCCGACGACTCCACCGAGGTGCTGGCGCGGGCCGCCCGGGCGGCGTGGTCTATCGCGTCGGTCCACCTGCAGGCCAACGACCGGGTGGGGGTGATCGGCCTGGGCGGGCGGTGGCGGCAGCTGCACCCCGCCGGTGGCCGGCGCGCAAAGTACGAGCTGATGGAGACGCTGCTCGGCATCGGCGGCGACATCGCCGACAAATCCGAGGGCTGGTACAGCACCCGGCTCAGCGTTCCGGAGTCAGCGCTGGTGGTGGCGCTCACCCCGCTCTACCAGCGCTACATGATCAAGCAGCTGGCGGACTGGCGGGCCCGGGGCCGGGCGGTCGCGGTAGCGATGGTGGACACCCGGGATCTGCTGCCACCGCCCGCCGACGCCGCCGAGCGGCATGCCCGCCGGCTCTGGTCGCTCGACCTGGAACGCCGCTGCCGCGGGCTCGCCGACGTGGGGATCCCGGTAGTGAGCCTCTCCGACGATTCCGCCGGCCAGGCGATCGCGGCGCTGCGCAAGGCCCGGCAGGCGCCGATGCTGCGACGGGGGCGGTAACCATGACCTCACCACGGCTCGCCCTGGGATTCGGCGCGGTCGCCGCCGTCGGGCTCGCCAACGTACTCGCGGTGGTCGCCACCCCCCTACAGGTGATCGCGATGTCACTGATCGGCGGCGGGGTCGCGGTCACGCTCGCGGTACGGGCGGTGCTCACCGACCCCCGCGACACCACCGGCGCGGTGTACGCCAGCCTGCCCGGCACCCTGGCCACCCTGGCCGGCGACTGGGGGCCCTGGCTGCTCGGCCTGATCGGGGCACTGCTGCTGGCCGCGGCCGGGCTCGGCACCTGGTCCGGCGA
>JBOGDE010000465.1:0-3620 GCA_050701695.1 Micromonosporaceae bacterium | reverse complement strand
ACCTGTAGACCACCGCACGAGACCCGGCCGATCTTCCGCATCGGCGAGCGTTCCGTGCCTTCTTGCGTGGCCTCAAACGGATAGTCCCCATAACAGGCCGAACGGTGGCCTGATTCGCCGCCTGAGCTGCTCTAGCCTGGTCATGCAACAGGCGGAACTGCTCGCGCAGGCAGCGTAACCAGGGTCCGCGCCTTCACCCGGTGGCGCCGGATTTGTCCGCGCCCCGGCGCCCCTATGCGCAGTCGGTGGAGGCGAACACCTCGGTGTCGAGCGTTCCCTGAATGAGCCACTGCTCCAATGCCCCGACCGCGACCGGTGGCGGGATAAACCAGCGTCGTGGGATCGGGGTGATCTGACCCCAGTCGACGTCGATGCTGCCCTCGCCGGCCTGCGGGTCATCGGTGCGGCGTTGGTCGAAGTCGGCGTTGGTGTGGACCATCGCCCAGCCGATCTCGGCCACGGCCAGCGAGACTGATTCGCCGCCGTCTTCGGGGTCTCCCCTGGTCAGTTCGATACCGGGCCGGTTGGCCCCGACAGCGCGGTAGTCGCTGAGCAGCTGTTCCGCTAGCGCCTGTAGGTCGGCGACGGTGCCGGCCGGCGTCTCACGCGGGCTGGTGGAGTCGGCTGGGAAGTAGGTGATCGTGGTGGTCATCGGATTACGGTCCATCCTCTCTGGCCTCCGACGAATCGCCAGGTGCCCACCGTGCCGTCGTCCTTCGGGTAATGCACATCGAGGGTGCTCCCGACAGGTAGCAGCTTGTACAGGACGTTACGGCACTTCGCGGCGCCGGTCGGGCCGCATGGAACCTGGTTGATGAACAGTTCCGCGGTACGGATGTGGTGCTGGCGCATCAGGCTGGCCGCGTGGCCCTCGACGTGGGTCCACGCCCGGGTGCGCCCGGATCCCGGCCCACCCGGGTGGTTGTCCAATAACCAGCGACCCGGGCCGTCCTCCCCGCTGGAAAGCGGGACTTCACCATCACTGGTGCGCAGGATCCCGGCGCACCGGTCTCCCTTGATGTAGCGGGGCACGCGCGGGTGTACCACCGCGTGGGACGGTGAGCGGGCGGGTGACGGGACAGGACTGCTCCCGGCACCCGAGGTCAGTTTCCCCAGCTCACCGCTTCCTGTCGCTCCGCTTCCGCCTTCGTCTTGGCCGCTTCCCCGGCGGCCTTGACGCCATTCAGCCCCGCGATCACACTGGCGATCATGGCGATCAGCCGGTCCGCCTCGGACTGCTGGGCGCAGCTGTACGCCTGACCAGCGTTGCCCATCGCGCCACCGACGGCCGCCCCGACGGCATCGAGCCGCCCGATCGCTGCGGTGAGTTTCTCGGCGACCTCCTTGTGACTCATTCCGCTGCTGATCTCACCCAATCCACTCGCGGCCCCGGTCGCGGCATCGTTAGCTGACACGAGACTGGACAGGGTCGCCTCCAGGCTCGTACAGGCCGCCTGCACCGTCGCTGCTACACCCGCCCAGCCGTGCGCCGCTGCGCTCTGCGTCAGATTCTGGCCCTCGGCACGAGCCCCCTGCGCCGCCGTGACCGCAGTGCTGATCGCGTTAACGACCGCGCCGACCGCGGCGCTAACCTCCCCGACGTTCGACATTGCCCTCCTAGGCTGGGTTGGCCGACTGGAAAGGGACTCTGCCACAGAGTGGTCCGACTCGACGACGCCTGGCACCGCGTTCCAGGCCCACGGCGGCGCAGCAATCCACGTCACGAGCCCCGCACGAGCCGCCGAGAAGTGCCCGGTGCACCGCACCCTCAGCTCCGAGATCGCCATCCACACCACCGAGGCGAGCCGTACCGCTGAACCCGCAGCTGGATCGTGACCGCTCCCGACCCAGCAGCCCCGGGGCGCCTGCCAGGTCGCGGGGCGTTGGACGGCTGCTTACGAGTCCGCCGCCCAGATTCGTAAGCAAGCGTCCAATGCCTTGCTGACGGGTCCTGGTCCGAAGACTTCGGAACTACAGCCCTGGGATGGGCGCTGGGCGAGGCTCACACGCCCGGGGGTTGCCTGGCGCGCCGTATCGCGGCATATTAGGTAAGCCTTACCTAAGGAGGCTGCCTGGTGCCTGTACCTACCCCGGCCGAGCGAGCCCGCACCGTCGTACGCGTGGCGACGTCGGTGTCGGTGTCGACCGCCAGCGGTGTCAACGTGGTCGCCGAGCACCACGTCGACGCTACGGGCACGCCGTTGCTCACCGTCCCGGGCTCCTCGCCGCTGACCGGCATCGGGGACGACGCGTGCGTGGTGCACGCGGTCGACGTGTCGCCGGCGACGGTGCCGGACCGGCGGCGCGGCGAGGTGTGGCTCGGCGGGTGGCTGTCCGGCGTACCGGCCGAGCAGGGGGTGGCGGGGCTGCCGTCCAAGGAACGCCCCGGCGGGCTGCCGTCCGGGGAACGCCCCGGGGGGCTGCCGGACGGCGCGGTGCTGCTGCGGCTCGATGTCGCGGAGGTACGGCTGGCCGACCGGCTCTTCGGCGACGGCCGCACCGTAGCGATCGACCCCGACGTTTACGCCACCGCGCACCCCGACCCGCTCGCGGACGGCGAGTGGCAGTGGCTGGGACACCTGGTCACCGCGCACCAGGACGAGTTCGCCCAGCTGTGCCGGCTGGTCCCCGACCATGCCCGCCCCACCGGCGCGCGGATCCATCCCGCCGCCCTGGACCGGTACGGCCTGCTACTCCGCATCGACGCACCCGCCGGCACGCCACATATGCAGGTGCGGCTGCCGTTCGCCACGCCGCTGGACTGTCCCGGGCAGCTGCCCGACGCGATGACCCGGCTGCTGCACGCCGCGGCTGCCGTACCCACAGAGAAAGGTGTCTGAGTGAACCACCCCCGCCCGAAGGTACGGCTCTCCCGCGCCGTGGGCATCCCGCTGACCCGCAAGTGCACAAAGTACTTCGAGCGCCGCCCCTACCCGCCGGGAGTGCATGGCCGGCGGCGCCGCACCGAGAGCGACTACCTGCTGCGGCTGCGCGAGAAGCAGCGGCTGCGCTACCAGTACAACGTCAGCGAGAAGCAGCTCCGGCGTGCCTTCGACACCGCGGTACGGATGCCGGGCAAGGCCGGCGAGAACCTGATCTGCCTGCTGGAACGCCGGCTCGACGCGGTGGTGCACCGGGCGGGGCTGGCCCGCACGATCTACCAGGCGCGGCAGCTGGTCAACCACGGCCACTTCGCCGTGGACGGCCAGAAGGTGGACATCCCGTCGTACCGGCTCCGGCCCGGCCAGGTGGTCGAGGTACGCGAGCGCAGCCGGACCAAGCCGCCGTTCCAGCTCGCCGCGGCCGGCGCGCAGGCGCCTGACGGGCCGGTGCCGGCGTACCTCGACGCGGCGTTGACCGAGCTGCGGGTCCGTCTGCTGGCCGTACCGACCCGCCGCCAGGTGCCGGTGCGGTGCGACGAGCAGATGGTCGTCGAGTTCTACTCCCGCTAACCTGCTCTCCGTGGTGATCAGCGACGACCGCGAGCAGTCCCTGGCGCAGCTGCTCGGAGGGCGCCGGGCCGCGCTGGACGCCACCGCGCCGCCGGTCGGGTTCGTCGCCGGCTGGCTCGCCAGCGGCGGCTCTGTCGGGTACGCGGCGGCCGCCGCTCTCGGTGTCGG
>JBOGDE010000464.1:0-3635 GCA_050701695.1 Micromonosporaceae bacterium | reverse complement strand
GGCGCTGGCCGGGCTGGCCCGGCTGCTCGCCGAGGAGGACCCGGAGCAGGCCGCCACGCTCGCGGCGCGTGCGGTGGCGACGGCGAGCGGCATCAGTGCGGTCGCCGCCCTGGTCGCCGCCGCCTGGGTGGCGCACACTGGCGGCGACTCCGAGACCGCGATCCGGCATGCCCGCGACGCGGCCGCCGCCGCCGAGGCCCGCCGGGACCGCCCCGGGCTGGCCGGGGCGCTCACCGTACAGGCGGCCGCCACCGCGGACTCCGGTACGGCGTTGCCGCTCACGGAGCGCGCGCTGGAGCTGTGGCGTACCGTCGCCGACCCGATCGGAGCGGCGCAGACGCAGCTGGTACGCGCCGCGCACCTGGAGGAGCCGCAGGCCCGTACCGTGCTGGAGGACGTACGGTCCCGGATGCGCGCGATCGGCTGCCGCCAGCTGGACGCCGCCGCCGAGGCCGCGCTCTCCCGGCTCACCCCCACCCCGGTGCGTACGGTCGAGCTGCAGACCCTCGGCGGGTTCCGGCTGCTGCGGGACGGGCAGGTGGTGCCGTTCTCGGCGTGGAAGTCGCGCAAGGCCCGGGAACTGGTCAAGATCCTGTTGAGTCGGCGGGGCAGGCCCACCACCGTGGAGCAGCTGACCGACCTGCTGTGGCCGGGCGAGGCGTCGAGCGCGGTCGCCAACCGGCTCAACGTGCTGGTCTCGACGGTCCGGTCGCTGTTCGACCCGGACCGGCGGTACGGCACGGACGGGTTCCTGGTCACCGAGGGGAACGTGCTGCGGCTGCGGATGGACCGGATCGACGTGGACACCGAGCGGTTCCTCGCCGACGCCACCGCGGGCATCCGGCTGCTGCGGGAAGGCCGTACCGCCGACGGCGTCGAACGGCTCTCCCGGGCGGAGGCCGGCTACACCGGCGACTTCCTGGAGGAGGACCCGTACGCCGACTGGGCGGCCCCACTGCGCGAGGAGATCTGGGCGACGTACCGCGAGGTGGCGGCGCGGCTGGCCAGGTACGCCCAGGAACGCGACGACTCCGACGCCGCGGTACGGCTGCTGCTGCGGATCCTGGAACGCGACCCGTACGACGAGCAGAGCCACCTGAACCTGGTGTCGGTGCTGACCCGCTCCGGGCGGCACGGCGACGCCCGCCGCCACTACCGGGGCTACTGCGTACGGATGGAGGAGCTGGGTGTGGAGGCCGCACCGTTCCTCCCCTCGGCCCGCTGAGTCTTCTCCCCTCGGCCCGCTGAGCCGGTGTTCTAAGGCCGTTCTAATCCGGCCGCCGAGACTGGAACCAAACGGAGACACCGACCGGTCGGAGCCGGAATGCGGACCATCATCGTGCGACTGTTCGAGCCCGCCGCGGACACCGGCGACGTGCACCTGCACGGGTTCGTGGAGGACATCGGGCGCGGCACCCGGCAGCGTTTCACCCGGGCGGCACAGCTGCTGGCGGCGATCGAGGCCATCGCCGCCGATCCGGCGGCACAGAACGACGTGCTAGCCGGCGACCACTCCGGCCCGGGGGACATCCGGAGTGAAGGATGACCGCTCTGGAAGAGGTGCTGGACCGGCTGTGGACCGAACCCGGATTCCGGGTCCGGCTCACCTCGCGTCCCTGGGCGGCGCTGGCCGGCTACGACCTGACCGAGGCCGAGCGCGAACGACTCGCCGTCGAGCTGATCGCGGGTCCCCGGTCCGGGGGCACCTACCCGCGTCAGCGGGTCCGAATCGACGGCTGAGTGGTGTCCGGCTGCCAGGGGCGGTCAGCCGGCGCCGAGGCGCATCGCGGGCACCCGCCCGCGATGCGCCTCAGTCCGTTCTGGGTGGCTGTGCCGCGTGGGGCCAGGCTCAGGTCTCGCCGCCGATGTCGGTGGCGTACGCCTCGTAGACCAGGTCGGCGCCACGCTGCCGGTGCCGGGAAAGCTCCCGCAGCAGATCGGTGGCCCAGCCCCGCAGCCGCTCGACCGCGACGTCCAGCTCGTCGAGCCGGTCGGCGAACCGGTCGAGGGTACGGGCGATCATCAGATGTTCGCGTACCAGCACCCCGACGGCACGGGCCAGCCGGGGCGCGACCACCAACAGCTCGGCGTACAGGCCGTCCTGGCCTTCGGTGACCTCGATGTGTTCGCTGAATGCCTGACGCAGCGCGACCAACCGCCGCGCCACGTGCCGCCGCCAGTCCGGATCGGCCGACGGTACGGCGATCGCACGCTCAAACTCGTGGATGCTGGTGAGCAGCTCGACCCGGCGCCGCCTTACCGCCGCCGCCAGCGGCTCGCCGCGGTTGCCCCCCAGTAGACCCACCGAGATGAACCCGCTCTGCGGTGTCACCGTCATGGCACACCTCCCGTCACCGGGGCTTTACCGATGGTCGACCCCCCACCCAAGAAAAAACAACCCCAAGGCACAAGGTTTCACCAGCTCACACCCCCAAGAAACCATCCGACAGCGCACCAGCCCACACGAGCCAACCAGCCAAGACCACAAGACACCCGTACACAAAAAGGACACAGGAGGAGGCAAAGCAGGAACAAGCGCAACGGCGCGAAGGCAACGCGAAGCGAGCCGCACGCGGGGGGTTCGGGGGGTCGTCCCCCCGACAACATGACGAGGCGGAGCGGCTTGCGGTCTCCGCAAGCACACTCCGCCCATCCGACTCGTGGAGGTGCCGGGAATTGAACCCGGGTCCTTCGCCGGTTCAACAGGGCTTCTCCGGGCGCAGCTCGCTGTGTCTCTGCTTGGCCCCACCGATCACGCGAGCGAGTCGGTGTGACGGGCCCAGTCACTGTTTACGTCCCGTCAAGCCCCGTGACCGGGCTTGACCGGTGAGTCTCCTAGCTGATGCCGAACTCTAGGTCGGAGACAACCCTAGGTCGACAAGTTCGCTCCTAGCCTCAGGCGGCGAGGGCGAACTGAGCGCGATTAACCTTGGCGCTTATAGGTTTCCGACGATGATTAGCGAGACAACGTCGGCTTCCTCGGCCCGCTTCCCCTGTATCGACGTACGAAGTCGAAACCAGTCACCCCCCTGTTGAGTTGTACCTCCTAGCCTAACGTGCACTGGCTGGGGGATCATTCCCGTATCGGCCGAGACCGGCCAACCGGTTTCGGCCGTAGTGTGGTCGCTCGCCAGGATTGACCCGGACAGGTTAGGTTGCAGCGGTAACACCCCGATACGGCCGGAGATCAACCGATGCGATTAGTCACCAGCCAGCGCCTTACCGACACCGCCGCGGTGGTCGCCCTGAGCGGAGACCTCGACCTGGCGACCGCGCCCGAGCTGCGTACCGCGCTGCACGAGGTGCTCGCCGAGCGTCAGATCATCGTGGTGGACATGTCCGATCTGCGGTTCCTGGACTCGACCGGCCTGGGGGTGCTGGTACGGGTCCACAAGAAGGCGAAGGCGTCCGGCGGCGTGGTGGCGTTCGCCACGGTGCCGCGCAACGTGGTCAAGATCCTGGAGGTCACCTGCCTGGACCGGGTGTTCCCGGTGTACGACTCTGTCGAGGAGGCGCTCGCCGGCCCTGACGCGTCCACGGCCGGCCCTGACGCGCTCGGGGGCGGCTCCGCCAGCTGGGGCGGGGGCGGCTCCGGCGACTGGGGCGGCGACGGGGGCGGCGACGGTGGCGGGGAC
>JBOGDE010000463.1:0-3660 GCA_050701695.1 Micromonosporaceae bacterium | reverse complement strand
GGACTGCGGCCGACCCGGGGCGGGCGCAGGGCCGCGGTGTCGCGGGGATCATCGACGGCACCGGCGCCAGCGTCCCGGCGGTGGACCGGGCCGAGCGGGTGCGGGCGGTACGCCAGCTGCTGGCAACCCGGTCCCGGGCGATCCTGCGGCGTGACCGGGCCGCGTTCCTGTCCACCGTCGACCCCTCCGCCGCGCGGCTGCGGGCCCGCCAGGCGGCGTTCTTCGACAATCTCGCCGAGGTGCCGCTGCGGTCCTGGTCGTACCAGCTCGACCCCGACGCCGAGACGCTGCTGCCGCCCGGAGTCGCCGAGGCGTACGGCGAGGACGCCTGGGCGCCCGGGCTGCGGCTCAGCTTCGCACTCGCCGGATACGACACCGCGCCCACCAGCCAGGAGCAGCGGCACCTGTTCGTGCGCTCGGACGGTCGCTGGCTGCTGGCCGACGACGGGCTCGCACCGGGGCAGAAGACCAGCACCGGCACCGTACGCAACCTGTGGGACTTCGGACCGGTACGGGTGCTGAGCACCCCGACGGTGCTGGTCGCCGGCCATCCCGGGTCCGAGGCGCTGATGCGTACCGTGCTGGGGCTCGCCGAGCAGGCGGTGCCCCGCGTGGACGCCGTCTGGGACGGCGGCTGGGGGCGCCGGGTGGTGGTGCTGGTGCCCTCCAGCGGCCACGAGCTGGGCCGACTGGTGGAGGAGACCGGCGACCTGTCGCAGATGGCGGCGTTCACCTCCGCCGACGTACCGCACTCCGGGCCGCCGGTCGGTAAGCGGGTGCTGGTCAACCCCACCGTGTTCGGCAAACTGTCGCCGTTCGGGCAGCGGGTGGTGCTCACCCACGAGATCACGCATGTGGCGACCAGGCACGTGACCAGCGAGCACACCCCGTACTGGCTGGCGGAGGGGTTCGCCGACTTCGTGGCCTACCGGGACACCGGTGCCACGCCACGTCGCGCCGCGCGGGAGCTGGCGCGGGATGTCGCGGCCGGCACGCTGCCCGAACGGCTCCCCGAATGGTCGGACTTCGCGGTGAGCAACCCACGGTTGGCGCAGGCGTACCAAGAGGCGTGGCTGGCGTGCCGGCTGATCGTGGAGCTGACCGGCGAGGCCACCCTGGTACGGCTCTACCGGCGGTTGTCGAGGGCCGGCGGCGACCCGTCCGCGGCGCTCGACGTAGCCTTGCGCGACGAGCTGGACATGGGTACGGCGGAGTTCCTGGAAACCTGGCGCCGCTACCTGAAGGATCAGCTGACACGCCGGTGACGGGCTGACCGGACAGATGACGGGCTAAGGAGCGGCGATGACTCCGCGAGGGTGGGCGGTGATCGCCCTGCTGGGGCTGGGCGCCACGGCGCTGGCGCTGGTGTGGTTCACGGTCCCGTGGGGGAGCCCGGCGACCCCGTCCCGGGCGGCCCAGCTGGCCGCGGTGGCCGATCTGCCCGCCGAGCAGGTGGCGCGGGGCAAGGCGTTCCACGCGGCGCTGCGCCCCGGCGGGTACGGCGGGATGCTGGTGGGGTTGGCGGTCAGCCTGCTGCTCGGTCTCACCCCGCTCGGTGCCCGTCTGGTGGTGCTGGGCGGCCGCCCGTTTGGTGGGCACTGGCTGGCCGAGGCGCTGCTCGGCGGGCTCGCGGTGGTGCTGGTCGGGCAGCTCGCGACGCTGCCGTTCGGTGCCTGGCGGCACGTGGTGCTGCGCCGGTACGGGCTGTCCACCCAGGACTGGGCGGGCTGGGCAGTTGACGTACTGAAGTCGTTCGCGGTGACCGGGGTGCTGGCGCTGCTGGTGCTCGCCGGGTTCTACACCCTGACCCGGCTGGCGCCGCGCTGGTGGTGGGCGTTCGCCGCGGTCGGTGCGGCCGGGCTGGTGGCGCTGCTGTCGTTCGTGTTCCCGGTGCTGGTGGAGCCGGTGTTCAACAAGTTCACCCCGATGCAGGACTCGCCGCTGCGTACCGAGCTGATGGCGCTCGCCGAGCGCGACGGCGTACCGGTGAAGGACGTGCTGGTGGCCGACGCGTCACGGCGTACCCGGGCGGTCAACGCGTACGTCTCCGGGTACGGCCCGACCCGCCGGATCGTCGTCTACGACACCTTGCTCGAAGCGGCGCCCGACGCGGAGGTCGCCCAGGTGGTGGCGCACGAGCTGGGCCACGCCAAGGCGCAGGACGTCGGCACCGGCACCCTGCTCGGCTGCGCCAGCGTCGCCACCGCGGTGTGCGGGCTGTACCTGCTCGGCGGCTGGGGTTGGCTGCTGCGCCGTGCCGGCGCGGAGGGGTTCGCCGACCCGAAGGCGCTGGCGCTGATCCTGGCGGTGATGGCGGTGGTCGGGCTGGCCAGTTCGCCGGTGCAGAGTCTGGTCTCGCGCCGGATCGAGGCCCGTGCCGATGCCCACGCGCTGGTGCTGGCCGGCGATCCAACCCAGTTCGAGGCGATGCAGCGCCGGCTCGCGCTGCGCAATCTCTCCGACGTGGACCCGCCCGCGTGGGAGCACTGGGCGTTCGGCTCGCACCCCACCACCGCGCAGCGGATCGCGGCCGCGCGGGCGTACGCCCAGAGGCGTTGAGTGGGTCGCACCCTGCTGGTGACCAACGACTTCCCGCCCCGACCCGGTGGCATCCAGTCGTTCGTACACGGCCTCGCGGTACGCCAGCCCACCGACTCCCTGGTGGTGTACGCCTCGACCTGGCGCGGCGCGGCCGACTTCGACGCGGCACAACCCTTTCCGGTGGTACGGGAGAACACCGGCGTGCTGCTGCCCACCCCGGCGGTGGCGCGCCGCGCGGGAGAGCTGGCGCGCGAGCACGGCTGCGACACCGTCTGGTACGGCGCGGCGGCACCATTGGGGCTGCTCACCCCGGCACTGCGCCACTCAGGGGTGCGCCGCGCGGTGGCGCTCACCCACGGCCACGAGGTTGGCTGGGCGATGCTGCCCGGCGCCCGTACGATGCTGCGCCGGATCGCCCGGCACGCCGATGTGGTGACCTACCTCGGCGAGTACACCCGGGTACGGCTGGCGCGGGCACTGGACGGGCTGACCGAGCTGCGCCGGCTCGCGCCTGGGGTGGACACCGACCGGTTCGGTCCCGGCGTCGACGGCACCGAGGTACGCCGCCGGTACGGGCTGGCCGACCGCCCGGTGGTGGTCTGCGTGTCCCGGCTGGTGCCCCGCAAGGGCCAGGACGCGCTGATCCGAGCGCTGCCGGCGATCCGGCGCCAAGCCCCGGGCGCGGCGTTGTTGCTGGTCGGCGGCGGTCCGTACCGGTCGCGGCTGCGTCGCCTGGCAGCGCAAGCGGGGGTGGCCGATCACGTGGTCTGCACCGGATCGGTGCCGTCCGGGGAGCTGCCCGCGCACTACGCGGCCGGGGACGTGTTCGCGATGCCGTGCCGTACCCGCAACGGTGGGTTGGATGTGGAGGGGCTCGGCATCGTGTTCCTGGAGGCGTCGGCGACCGGGCTGCCGGTGGTGGCGGGCGATTCCGGCGGCGCGCCCGACGCGGTACGTGACGGCGAGACCGGCCGGGTGGTCGACGGCCGCGACGTCCCGGCGCTGGCCGGCGCGGTGGCCGAGCTGCTGGCCGATCCCGCGCTGGCCGCCCGGATGGGCGCCGCCGGCCGGGAGTGGGTCACCTCCCAGTGGCGCTGGCAGACCCAGGCCGACCGGCTC
>JBOGDE010000462.1:0-3660 GCA_050701695.1 Micromonosporaceae bacterium | reverse complement strand
GTTGTCGGTTCACCCGGATACAACACCGGTATCCGGGCAAACCTCCGCCTTGCCGGATCGCCGCCTGGACTCCGCCTCGCTCGACCCGAGGTATCACGACAGCCTCTAATCGGCCAGGGGTGGCAGGTTGCGTCGCCTGATGAAGTGCGATAAGGCGGTACCCGTATCCAAACCTGTCTCGATTCCGTTTCGTCCAGACAGAGGGCTGGGTAGGCCCAACCCAACGATGGGCGTCGACGGAGCGGTCTGACCGGACGGTGGCACCCGTTCTGTCCAACAAGTGCGTTGCACCCTAATTTGCTCCGCAACGTTGCGTAGTTGGACGACTACAGACAATGATGTACTGGTGAACACATCGCAGGTGTGTTCGCGCACCAGGGGGATACAGGCCGAACGGTCGTTGTCAAGCCGGACAACTGGTTCGTAATCTGCGAGCTGGGGCAGTCCGGTGGAGGGGCACCGTTCGGGCTGTTGGGGGGACAAATAAAGGGGGGTCTGGTACAGATGGGCCTGATCGTGGACTGGGCGAGCCAGGCGGCATGCCGGGACGGGGACCCGGATGCGCTATTCGTCCAAGGGGCTGAGCAGAACGTTGCCAAGCGGGTCTGCCGCAGCTGCCCCGTGCGGTACGAATGTCTGGCCGACGCGCTGGACAACAGGATCGAGTTCGGTGTCTGGGGTGGGATGACCGAACGAGAACGGCGGGCGCTGCTGCGCCGACACCCCGCCGTCGCGAGCTGGCGCGAACTTTTCGAGGCCGCGTTGGAGTCCAAAGGCCATCCGACAACCCTGGCCAAGGCCGGCTAGGGCAGCCCTGGCCAAGGCCGGCTGGGGCAGCCCTGGCCAAGGCCGGCTGGGGCAGCCCTGGCCAAGGCCGGCTGGGGCAGCCCTGGCCAAGGCCGGCTGGGGCAGCCCTGGCCAAGGCCGGCTGGGGTCCATATAGACCGCCGCCCGGGGTGCTCGGCCCCGGGCGGCTCAGTCGGTCAGGGAGGCGCTGATCTCGCGCAGGCCGTCCAGGTCGTGGACGTCCTCCGCCCGCGCCGGCACCGCTGTCACCGCCACCTCGGGATGGGCCCGCCGGAACCGGTCGGCGATACGGGACTCGCGCGCCACCTGGCGTACCAGATCAGCGTGCAGCAGGAGCACCTCGGCGGTGAGGCCGGCACTGGCGGTGGACCCGGCCTCGAGTGCCTCCGCGGCGGCCAGCGCCCGCTCCGCCGACAGCGCCGGTACGGCGAGCCCGTGCACCCGGTTGAGCACCAGCCCGGCCAGCGGCATCCGCTCCTCGGAGAGCCGCCCGGCGAAGTAGCCGGCCTCCCGGATCGCGTCCGGCTCCGGGGTGGCGACCACCAGGAACGCGGTCTGCTTGGCCTGCAGCACCTGGTAGGTACGCGCCGCCCGGTCGGCGAACCCGCCGAACGTGGAGTCCAGTGAGGCCACGAACGTCGACAGGTCACCGATCAACTGGCCACCCAGGATCTTGTGCATGGCGCGGCCGAAGATGTTGAGCGAGGAGCCCAGCACCCGCAGCATGCTCATCCCGCCGGCCCGCGCCGGGGCGAGCAGGATCCGCAGCATCCGGCTGTCCAGGAACGTGGCGAGCCGCTTCGGCGCATCCAGGAAGTCCAGTGCCGACCGGGACGGCGGCGTGTCGACGACGATCAGATCCCAGCCGCCCCGGTCCTGCGGGATCGCGGCGAGCTGGGAGAGCTTCTCCATCGCCATGTACTCCTGCGTACCGGCGAAAGTGCTGCTCATCGCCTGGTAGAAGGGGTTGGCGAAGATCTCCTCGGCCTTCTCCTGGGTGGTGTGGGTGAGCACCACCTCGTCGAAGGTGCGCTTCATGTCGAGCATCATCGCGTGCAGTTCGCCGCCGTTGTCGGGCTTCACGTCCGGCACCGGGCGCGGCGTGTTGTCCAGCTCGGTCAGCCCCATCGACTGCGCCAGCCGGCGCGCCGGGTCGATGGTGAGCACGACGGTACGCCGCCCGTGCCGCTCCGCGGCGCGTACCGCCAGCGCCGCCGCCGTGGTGGTCTTGCCGACCCCGCCCGAGCCGCAGCACACGATGATCCGGATCCCCCGGTCCGAGAGGATTCCGTCGAGGTCGAGCCGCTCCTGCCCCACGTCCGCGAGCCTATCCGGGGTCCGGCGAGGTACCCGCCGGCGTGGCGCCGCGGCTGGCGAGGAGGTCGGCGAGGGTGTAGAGCGCGGACAGGTCGACGCCGTCGGTGAGGTACGCCAGCTCCAGCACCGGACGCCCGGCGGTGTGCAGCTGCTCGCGCAGCTCGGCCTCCTGGGCGAGCCGGGCCTGGTGGTCGCGGGCCTCGGTGAGCAGCCCGGTGACGGTGTCCCGGTCGGTCGGCAGACCCGCCGACGACAGCCCGCGGCGCAGCGCCGCCTGGGTCAGCTTGGCCTCGGCGAGCAGCGGAGCCCGGGTCATGTTGACGATCACGGCGCCGACGGACAGCCGCAGCCGGCGCAGCTCGGAGATCGCGTCGAGGGTCTCCTGCACCGGCATATCCTCCAGCAACGTCGCCACGTGCACCGCGGTCATCGGGGAACGCAGCAGGTTCGCCACGCTGTCGCTCTGCGACTTGATCGGCCCCACCTTGGTCAGCCCGGCCACCTCGGCGGTCACGTTGAGGAACCGGCCGATCCGCCCGGTGGGTGGCGCGTCCAGCACCACCGCGTGGTACGCCCGGCGCCCTTTCTCGGTACGGGTGGTCGCCTCCTTGACCTTGCCGGTGAGCAGCACGTCGCGTACCCCCGGGGCGATCGTGGTGGCGAAGTCGATGGCGCCGAGCCGCTTCAGCATCCGGCCGGCGCGGCCCAGCCGGTAGAACATCTCGAGGTACTCCAGCAGTGCCTCTTCGGCGTCGACCGCGAGCGCGTACACCTCACCGCCGCGGGGCGCCTCGGCGATCCGGCGGTCACCGTACGGCAGCGGGGGTACGTCGAAGAGCTGCGCGATGCCCTGCCGGCCCTCCACCTCCACCAGCAGGGTGCGCTTGCCGCCGGCGGCGAGCGCCAACGCCAGCGCGGCGGCGATCGTGGTCTTCCCGGTGCCGCCCTTGCCGGTCACGATGTGCAGCCGCGCGTCGCGCCAGCCGGCGGTCGGTTCCGCGTCGGCGGCGTCGGGTACGGGGCGCCTGGCGGTGGTCACGTCGGTGAGGTCATCTCGGCGTCGCAGACCTTCCAGCCTGCCTCGTCGACCAGGTCGAAGTCGGCGTGCTTCTCGTCGGCCTTCTTACCGACCACCACCTTCAAGGTCGAGGTGACCTTCGCGGTGGAGACGCCGCGGGACTCCTCGGTCGGGGCCGACCAGCTCACCTTCATGCTCAGCTTCGCCGCCTTGGCGTCCTGCTCGGCCTTGCGTACCCCCTTGACCGCCTTCTCCACCTCGGCGCGGTCGGCCTCCTTCTTGCAGGTGTAGCGGATCATCTGGTCGACGTCCTTGAGGATGAACATCGCGTTGAGCCAGCGGTCGACCACCTTGGCCGGGTCCGAGAACACCGGGTCGGTGCCGGGGCTGGCCGAGTCGGCGGCGTCACCGGAATCGTCGCCGAGGAACAGGTACGCCGCCGCGCCGAGCGCCAGCATCACCGCGACCACCGCGGCGAGGACGCCGAGCGCGCGCCCGGCGCCGCGCCGGGCTGGTGG
>JBOGDE010000461.1:0-3684 GCA_050701695.1 Micromonosporaceae bacterium | reverse complement strand
GGGCAGGACGAGCGGCGGGCGTACGTGCTGGTGCTCGACGGGCTGCGGCCGGACGAGGTCACGCCGACCCTGATGCCGCAGCTGTCCGCACTGCGCGCCCAGGGCACGTGGTATCGGAACGCCCGCTCGCTGCCGGTGATGGAGACCATCCCGAACCACACGATGATGATGAGCGGGGTACGCCCCGACCGTACCGGCGTGCCCGCCAACTCGATCTACGACCGGGACGCGATGCAGGTCCGCACCCTGGACCAGCCGGAGGACCTGCGCTCCCCCACCCTGCTGGAACGGTTGCCGTCCGAACTGGACCTCAGCACCGGCTCGGTGCTGTCCAAGGAATACCTGTACGGCATCTTCGGCGAGCGCGCGTCGTACCGCTGGCAGCCGGCCCCGATCGTGCCGGTGAGCGGCCACGCCCCGGACGCCGCCACCACACAGGCACTGATCGAGATGGTCGACCAGCACGACCCCGCGCTGGTGTTCGCCAATCTCGGCGACATCGACCGGATGGGGCACTCCGACCTGACCGGTACGACGCTCAAGGCTGCCCGCGCCGCCGCGCTGGCCGACACGGACCTGCAGCTCGGTCGCTTCATCACCATGCTGCACGACACCGGCCGCTGGGAGTCCTCGCTGCTGATCGTGCTCGCCGACCACTCCATGGACTGGTCGCTGCCGCACCGGCTGATCTCACTGAAGTCCCACTTCGAGACGAACCCCGTGCTGGCCGGCGCCGTGGCGTACGCCCAGAATGGTGGGGCTGAGCTGCTCTACTGGACCGGCGACCCGGACCGGACCGACGCCGCCACCGCGGAGATGCGGCGGGTGCTCGGCGACGTCGAGGGGGTCGCGGCGGCGCATGATCCGCGAGACCTCCGGCTCGGCCCCCGGGCGGGCGAGCTGGTGGTCTACTGCGAACCCGGGTGGCGGTTCAGTGACCCGGACCAGTGGTCCAACCCGATCCCCGGCAACCACGGACACCCGGTCACCGAGCCGATCCCGTTCCTGGTGACCGGCGGCTCTCCCCTGGTACGCCGCGGCGCCACGCCCGCCGCGACCGCACACACCATCGACGTCGCTCCGACGGTGGGCGCGTACTTCGGGCTGCGGCCGCCCCGGGGCGGGTACGACGGCACGGTGCGCCGCGAGGCCTTGACGGGGGCGCCGCAGCGCACATGAGAGCGTCGCGAGTGGTGAGGACGGGACCCCGCAGCGCGACTGTCTGCGGGGGGCGCCCCCTCCCGGCGCCCCCCGCAGAGTGTGCGGTGAGGATTACCAGGACCTGGTGCAGACGTAGTCCCTGTCCGGCTTCATGTACCGGGTACACGCCTTGAACGACACGCTCGAGCTCGAGCTCGACCTCATCGCCTTCGAGTACCGGGTCCACCTGGAGCTCACGGTGCGCTGGCTTCGGCCGTAGCTGCCGCCTTCGATCTTCACCGTCGTGTCGCCCCGGCTGTAGTTGCCCGTCTCGTTCTGGAAGACGGCGTAGGCGTACCCCACGCCCCGGAACGTGCCGATCCGCAGGGAGACGTGCATCTGACCATGCCCGTACTCGTTGCCGGCGTACTTCACGTCGTAGGTCCACCGGTTCGTCAGGCACATGAAGGACACGAACTTCTCGGCCCGGCTGGGACAGCTCGCCGCTTCAGCGGAATTGAGACCGCCGAGTCCGACCAGTCCGCCGCCGGCCAGGGCGACCGCCGTGATGCCGACGATCAGGCCGCGGCGCAGCCGACTGACCCGGCGCCTGGCCGGCTTCGCCTCCCGTGTCTGAGTTCCCCCGTTGCCCATGATGTCTCCTTCGCAATCCGCTTCCCGCCCGATGGCGGCTCGAGTGACTTGACGCCCGGGATGGTGACCCGCCCCACTAACAGACCACTAACTTCTCCCTAACACGGCCGCCGCAGCGGCACCGCCCGGGACCTGTGGCCCTGCCGGGAGGGCGTACGCCACTCGTCAGCGAGAGCGCGAGGGACCAGCATCCAGAGGCGGAGGCTCGTCCGTCCGTACGACAAGAGGCTTCCCCATGAATGACAAGGACAGGCGGAGACGCTCCAGCTACGGCCGCGGCGGTGGCGGCAACGCCGTGTACGGCCTGGGGCTGATCGGGGCCCTGGTGTACTACATCCAGGCCGCGGACGGGTTCTGGTCGGTCGTCCTGGGAATCCTCAAGTCCCTGGTGTGGCCCGCGTTCGTCGTCTACGACCTGCTGAAGTTCCTGGCGGCCTCCTGACCCGAGCCTGTGTGCCGGTCCAGGCGACCCGGGACCGCGCGCCCCTGGGTCTGCCGGGCCGTGAGTCATACTGTGGGTATGGCCAAGTCCCGCGTGCTGTACGCCGACCACCGGCCGTACACCGTGTCCGACAGTCTGGAGGAGCTGTCGGGTCCGGTGGCGGGTGTGGTCGAGCTGCCGCCGCGCCTCGACTGGTCCGAGCAGCGCCGGTACGACCTCGCCGACGTACGCGAACTGAGCCTGATGTACGAGGTGGTGCTGCGCGAGGCGCAGGACGTCGAGGACCTCCGCCGCTTCCTCAACGGCGCCGTGCTGCGGCAGGTCTGGCACCGGCTGTTCCTGCCTCGCCGGGTCCGTGAGCTGTGGGAGGGCCGTTTCCCCGATCTCGCCCGGGCGGCCTGAACCCGGGTGGACCCTCTCCACCAGCGGCTGGCGCGAGTCGCCTGGCAGGGACGTCTCCGTCGTCCAGGAGGGTGCGACGTTCGCGCGGCTGGCTGTCACTGATCGCCCTGACGGCGCCACGACCCGGATGGAGCTCGGAGTGGACCCTGTACGGGCGAGGTGCACCTCGTGACTACGTCGACGTGGACGGCGGTTCGCCCCCAGCGGCGTTCGAGTTGTACGGCATGTCGGCCACCGACGCCGCCGCGCTGATCACACGGGTCATCGGGTACGCCGACCAGGTCCGCCGCAGCCGCACCGCGAGACGGCAGCAGCCTTAAAGACCGAACCGGCCCCACAGGGCCGAACAGCTCTCGGTACGGCGACGGTGGACCCTGGCGGCCGAAGAGGTCCAACGGCCCGGCTCCCGTGGTCCAACAGCCGTGCCGTCCGGGCGCCCGGGTTGATGGGCTGGAGATGTCGGAAGCCGCATCCGTGAAGGGAGCATGCTCATGAGCGCGCTGATGCCGCGTCTGTTCGGTGACCTCAGCGACTGGTTCGACACGGACTTCCCGTTCCCCGCCACGCGGCCGCACACGTTCCGCGTCGAGGACTACCGCGACAACGGCAGTTACGTGATCCGCGCCGAGATCCCCGGCATCGACCCGGAGAAGGACGTCACGATCACGGTGGCCAACGGGATGCTCGACGCTGTGCCGCACGATCTCGCGGCCACGGGCATCGACAACCGAGACGGCATGGTCATCACGCGCCCAGTCCAGCCCGCCGGTGACACCGTTGGGCGGATCCTCAGGCAGTTGGGTAATCAGAACCGTACTGGCAGACTTCACGTCAGCCTCCTCGCTGCTGCACCCAGTGGGGAGGCACCCTCATGCGGTGCCGAGGCGCGGCTGCCGGTTCGCTCACTGTTCGGCGCTCGACGGCGCTCAGCCCTGTCGACGGTCGGCACGCCCCGGGCGACCGCCAGACCCCGCAGAACTCATGATGGACGTCAAACGCGTCTAGCGAGCCGGGCAGTGATCTGGCGGCACCTCGGGTGCATCGGC
>JBOGDE010000460.1:0-3686 GCA_050701695.1 Micromonosporaceae bacterium | reverse complement strand
CGGCCAACTCCGCGTTGCGCGCAACCACGTCGTCATACGACGGCAACGACGACCCAGCGGACACGACCAGTCAACCTACCAGCGTCCACAACAGACACCGGAGCCGCCCGACTACCTATCCAGTCACGTCATGGCTACCTGAGCTTTTCCGCTCTCGCTACGACCGCGGCCATCTCGCCGTCGGTCCAGCCGTACAATTCGGCTACAGACTTCAGCACCGACGCCACAGCCTCCAACTCGCTCTGCAACGCGGCCGCTTCTTTCTTTCGGTCCTCGCACACCGTTTTCCACGCACCATGGATCTCCTTCGAGTTATCCACCGTCGTGAAGGCCGCCTGGGGCAGGGCGAGATCTTCGGCATGGTCCTTGAGCGAGGCCGCTGTGGCCGCGCACTGTTCTACCAGCTTCTTGACCTGATAGAGAGCTTCGAACTCAACCGTTAAGACCTTGGTCATCTTCCAGCCGGCCCTTCCCTAGCAGCCCTATCCAACACATCGTTGAAATTGGGCACATTCGGCAGGTGGCGCCTGGTCAGATCTTCGCCTGCCTCTTCAGCGATCTTCTGTGCACTCCTGATGGTTGCCAGGATGGCTCCAGCGATCTCGTTAGCGCCGCGACCATCGATGGCCCTGTCCAACTTCAGATCGATTATCTTCCCCGACACCGTGACGCTCACTTTGATCGTCCTATCGGGCGATGTCACGTCGATCTCGGTCTGCTCGACCTCTTTCTCAAGCTGTTTCGCCCGGCGGCGGAGGTCTGCCGCGAACTGGAGTGCTCGTTCGGGGTCGAAGATTCTCTCTGCCATGCATTCCTCTTATCTACCCGTCACGGTGGGGTTCCTGGTTTTGAGCGGCGTCGGCGGATTATCAGGAGGGTGGGGATGGCGACGACGGCGACCGCGGCTGTGATGGCTAGGGCGGGGAGGAGGATGCGGGATACGGCGGCCAGGGATGAGTCGCCGTTGGGGTTGGCTTTTGCGGTGGTGGAGGAGGGCGCCGAGAGCTGGGGGCGCTTCGTCTTCTTGCCGGGGCCGATCAGGGGGTTGTAGTCGAGGTCGGGGATGTCGGCGGTGAGCGCCTTCAGGGGATTGACGACGCCGAAGCCGTACTTGGGGTCTCGGCCTGGGGGGCCCTTGTCGTCGGCGGTCTTGATCAAGCGGTTGATCACGCCGTTCGCCGACAGGTCCGGGTACTTCGCCCGGATCAACGCCGCCGTCGCCGACACTAACGCCGTCGAATTACTCGTCCCAGTTCCCGCGGCATAACGACCGCTGCTGCCTGCGCTTGCCGTGGCAACGTCGACCGCTGGGGCCGACAACACAACCTCAGGCCCCTCCACGGACGCATCGGTGAAGTTCCCGTCGCGGTCAAGGCCCGACACTGCCACGACACCCGGGTAGCTCCCCGGCTGCGCCACTTCCGAGTTCTCGGCTGAGTTACCCGCGGCCGCCACCACGACCTTGTCCTGGGCCTGCGCGATCTCCACTGCCGCACTGGTCCCCGACGCCAAACCAGAGAAATTGATGACAGTGGCGTCGCTGTAGGCGGCCCTGTCGAGCGCGTCGTTGCTGTGACCCTCTCGGTCCTTCGTGTACTCCCTGTCCTTAGCACTGCGGAATGGCAAGATCTTGGCATCCGGCGCTAGACCCAGGATGCCGTCGGCCCCGCCGGGCCCGTGACCGTGTCCTGCGATCAGTGAGGCCATGGCCGTGCCATGACCATCCGTGTCAGTCCATCCATCAGCGCCAGGGACGACAATGTCGATCCCCTTAAGGACATTGCCCTTCAGATCGGCATGATTGCCATCCACTCCGGTGTCGACCACCGCCACGATGGCACCACGGCCTTTGGAGATCTTGTGGACCTCAGCCACCTTCAGGAAATCCAGATGCCATTGACGGTCCCGCCACACGTCCGCGTGCGCCGGCGATACTGACGCCAGCACCGCCACCAGCGTTACTACACCGACCAGACCGCCACCGACAGAAGCCCTACGCCCCACTTCGCCTCCGCACCTGGAATCTGGTCCCGTCCGGTTGCGCGAACGCGCCATTCTCCAGCTTGTCGGGGAAGCCGGTCGGGGCGCTGACCGCCGGCCCCATCACCGCCCACGCGTCGGGGTTTGCCTCAGGCACCCCCCCAGGTTGCTTCTGGGTGCCTATCACCGCCGGGCCCGGGTCGGGCGACTGCTCCGTTATCCCGCCCGCTGCGGTCACGCCACCCGGCGGGTTGGCGACACGCTGGTCGACGAATTCGTCCTCGATCCGCTCATACCAGGTGAGCCGGCGGCCGCGCCTGCCGTCGCCCGGAGCGCCACCACCCGGTACACCGCCCATCGGGGGCACACGGCCCGGACCACCGGGACCGCCGCCACCTGGGCCGGCCGTTCCTGGGGTAGGGGTGCCTGGAGGAGCCAGCGATCCACCTCGCGCCGCCGGGATCTGCGATCCACCGATTGGGCCGGGACCGCGTCCACCCGGCACCTGCACCCGTCGCCCAGCTCCACTGCCCGAGCCCGAACCGCCGCCTCCCTTGGCACCTGCCTCAGTCTTGCCAGAACCGAGTGCAGGCACGCCCCCCGAACTACCCGGAGGGGGCGTGGCGCCGACTGGGCCACCAGGCCTGAGCGCACCGATGACCCGCCCGCCCGATGGGGGGCCGCTCTTGACGGGGAGCGATCCGCTGGATTGTGTGCCGCTCGACGGGCCGCCGCCGGTTGGCAGCGGGACTGCACCGGACCCAGGACCGCCGTTGGGTGGAGCTCCCCCTGGGTTGCCTGGGGGACCCGGAACCTCGTAGCCGTGATCCCCGGGGATGACGAGCATTTTGATGGCGTCGCCGTAGGTGTTGTTGAGGTGGTTTGCGACGCGGCCGGCTTCGGCGGCTCGGGCATCCTTGCCGGTGGCCTCGTTGACGGATGGGCCTCGGCTGTCGAGGTCGGCGATCGCGGCCTGGGCCGCACGTAGCGCCATGGCGGCGTGGTTGTTGGTCAGGGCGTTCCCGTGGCTGTCGACGGCCAGGGTGAACAGGTCGGCGCCGAGGGCCCGCAGCGACTCCGCGAACGCCGGGCCGACGTGCTGGGTGTCGAGAGCGTCCTCGATGCCCTCGATGACCGAGCCCAGGTCGTCCTGGATCGTATTGAGGACGCCGTACATCTTTTCCCAGGTCAGCGCTATCGCGCCGAGCGAGGACTCCGAGTCGGCCATGACGGCGGCGCGCAGCATGGGGTAGTCGTACACCGAGTAGGGGGCACCGCCGCCCCCGGCACCAGCGTGATCCTCAGCCATCGCGGCCGCCCTCAGCCACCCGCGCCGCGCGTGATGCCGTCAGCGGCGTCGGCGTCGGCGCTGGCGAGCAGGTAGCCCGCCTTCTCAGCAGAGGTGTCCAGATCACGGCACGTCTGCTCCAGACGCTTGATCATCGCTTGCAACGCGCTCAGGCCGGCCTTGTTCCTGCGGCGCAGCAGCCAGGCGTTGTACACGATCGGGTTCTCGGTCTTGGCGAACTCCCCGGCGACCGTGGGGGCCGCCGCCACCGAATCGCCCATCTTGTCGGCCAGTTGTTTGAGGGTTGCCACCTGCGTACGCAGACGGGCCAACTCGACCCGCAGCACCTGACCGCTCCCCATAACCCCGTCTCCCCATCCCGTAACATCTGCATCGCCTACCGTAGCCAAGGCGCGTC
>JBOGDE010000459.1:0-3716 GCA_050701695.1 Micromonosporaceae bacterium | reverse complement strand
CACCGCCGGGCTGGGCCCCGCCGGGCTGGGCACGCGTGGGGTGGTGATCGGGGTGGTCGGCGCCTCCCGGATCGGGCGCCGGGTGATCGCGCTGCTCGGGGCGCTGGACGCGACGATCCTGCTCGCTGACCCATACGTCCCGCCGGAGCAGGCCGCGGCGCTCGGTGTCGAGCTGGTGACACTCGACGAACTGCTCGCCGCCTCGGACGTGGTCACGCTGCACGCCCCGGCCACCCCGCGGACCCGGCGCCTGCTCGACCGGCGGCGGCTGCGGCTGCTCCGCGACGGCGCCACCCTGGTGAACACCGCGCGCGGTTCGCTGATCGACGAGGCCGCGCTGGTCGAGGAGCTGGTCACCGGCCGGATCGACGCCGTGCTCGACGTCACCGACCCGGAGCCACCCCGTCCCGACAGCCCGCTCTACGAGCTGCCCAACGTGTTCCTCACCCCGCACCTGGCCGGCGCGCTCGGCAACGAGATCCCCCGGCTCACCGAGAGCGCGCTCGACGAACTCGCCCGGTACGCCGCCGGCGAGCCGTTCGCGTACCCGGTGCGGGCCGAAGAGTTCGACCACATCGCGTGAGAGGGTGAGGTGCCATGACGACGCCGCCGCGCGCCGGACTGTGCTCGGTGACGTACCGGGCCCTGCCCGCCGCCGAGGTGATCGCACTCGCCGCCAACAGCGGCCTGGAGACGATCGAGTGGGGCGGCGACGTACACGCTCCGCCGGAGTCCCCCGGCACCCTGGACCAGGTACGGGAGCTCACCACCGCCCGTGGCATGACGGTCGGCGGGTACGGGTCGTACTTCCGGGCGGGGCCGCACGGCGAGCCGGAGTTCCTGCCGGTGGCGCGGGCGGCGGCCCGGCTCGGCGCCCCCCGGATCCGGATCTGGGCCGGCAATGCCGGATCCGCCGAGACCGACCCCGACGCGCGGCACCGAGTGGTCGCCGCGACCCGCGCCGCGGCGACGATCGCGGCCGACCACGGCCTGCTGCTGGGCTACGAGTACCACCGCAACACCCTCACCGACACCGTGGAGTCGACGCTGCGGCTGTTGGCCGAGGTGGACCATCCGGCGGTCGCCACATACTGGCAGCCGCCGGTCGGGATGGATGACGACGAGGCGATCGACGGGCTGCGGCGGATCCTGCCGCACCTCTGCGCGGTGCACGTCTTCTCCTGGTGGCCCGAGACCGAGCGGCTGCCGCTCGCGACCCGCGACAAGCTGTGGCACCGGGCGTTCGCCGAGCTCTCCGGGCTCGGCACGCCGATCGACGCGCTGCTGGAGTTCGTACCGGACAACAACCCGGCCGCCCTGGAGACCGAGGCCGCGACGCTGCGCCACCTGATCGACACCCAGCCCTGAGGTGGCGGCTCCGCGGCCGCAACGCTCCGCAGCCGCAACGGCTCCGCAGCCGCAACGGCTCCGGAGCCGTACGTCGAGGCGTTGGACGTTTGCTATGAAAGCCGGGGCTCAGGTTTGTTAGACAGCGTCCAACGCTTCGGCGTGGGAGCGGGCCAGGCTCGGCGGTGAGAGCGGGCAGGCTCGGCGGTGGGAGCGGGGCAGGCTCGGGGTGCGGGCGAGACAGACTCAGCGGGCGACAGGCGGTGTGTGGCGTGGGTCAGGTGCGTGCCAGGAACCAGTCGAGGATCGCCTCGCCGGCGGCCACCCCGCGCTCGGTCAGGGCGTGGACGCCCGGCGCGCTCCACCCGGCGTCGGCGAGTTCGCCGTGGCCGGGCCGTACCGCGGCGTCGGCGGCCTCCAGCAGATCGGCGTCGAGCAACGAGTCACCGGCGGCGAGCAGCGTCCCGGTGCCGGCGCGGCGGGCCACCTCGGCGACCGCGGCGCTCTTGGTCAGCGGGTGCGGCACGGCGTACAGCTTGCGGCCCTGCAGCGACACCGACCAGCCGCGCTCGCCGCACCACCCGGACAGTTCCTCGACGTAGGACAGCGGCATCGCGGCCCGGTCCACCACCAGGTAGCAGAACAACTCCTCGGCGGTACGCCGCTTCAGCGTCCATTCCGCGGCGGCGGTGCCGGTGACCCGGTCGACCACCTCGCCGAGCGGGATCGCGGACTCGGAGAGCCGTTTGCGTACCCCGTCGTGCCAGTCCTGGTCGGTGACACCGTCGACCAGCAGGTGGCCACCGTTGGCGCAGATCGCGTACGCCGGCTCGCCGGCCGGCAGTGTGATCCGGTGGTACTGCTCCCGGGTACGGGTGGTCACCGGCACGAACACCGCCCGTGCCGCCAGCTCGGCCAGCAGCCCGGCAGCGCGCGGAGTCAGGTACGACAGCGGCCCGCCCTGGTACAGCTCCACGCACTCCAACGCCGCCACGTCGATGCCGGCCGCACCCGCCGAGTAGATCAGGGTGCGGTCCAGGTCACTGGCGACCAGGCTGTTCATCGGGCGCCCTTCGCCGCGGCGCCGTCGGCACCGGTGGCGCCCCGGGTGAACTTCGGGTGGATCAACCCCACGCAGCTGTACGGCAGGTCGCCCACCTCCTCCACCGGTACGCCGCGCTGGTCGGCGAGCAGCCGTACGTGCGCCAGGTCCTCGCCCGCGTCGCGCCGCACCAGGATCCGCCACGGCACCCGGCGCAGCAGCACCCGGGTGGTCTCCCCCACCCCGGGCTTGACCAGGGTCAGGTCCTCGATGCCGTACTCCCCGGCGATCCGCTCCACCGCCGCCCAGCCGGCCCAGGTGGGCTCCCGGTCGGCGTCGTACCGGCGTTTCCAGTCGGCCTCGACCCGGTCGGCCACCTCGTCGAAGCGGGCCGCCACGGCGTCCAGGAAATCCACCGAGACGTCGGCGGGCGCCAACTCCCGGTAGAACTTGGCGCCGTGGAAGTCGTCCGGCCCGATCAGCTCGCGGTTCAGCACGGTACGCGAGACCAGGCCGGACACCGTGGAGTTCAGGCAGGCCGACGGGATCAGGAAGTCGTCGCGTACCCCGAAGAACCGTACGCAGCCACCGGGGTCGGCGAGCACCGCCAGCTCCGGTGAGAAGCCCGGCTGGGTGTCCAGCGCCGCCGCCAGCTCCCGGGTGATGGCGCCCTTGCCGGTCCAGCCGTCCACGAACATCACACGCGCCGGGTCGTGGTGCGCGGCCAGCCAGCGCAGCGCGACGGTGTCGATGCCCCGGCCTCGAACGATGCTCACCGTCCGGTGCGGCAGCTCCAGGCCATGGGCGTACGCCGCCCAGCGCCGCATCAGGATCCCGACCGGCGTACCGGCGCGGGCCAGCGAGACCAGCACCACGTCGTGACCCCGTTCGGCGAGCACCATCTCGGTGACCACACCGACCGCGTACGCGATCCGGCTCGCGGAATCCCGCAGCGCGGCGTGGTACAGCGCCTGGTACGCCTCGCTGGGCTGGTACTCCACCGGCAGCGACTCCGCGTAGTGGCCGCCGGACTGGATCGCCTCTTCGCGTTCCTCGGTCGGGGCCTCCAGCTCGACGCCGGACAGATCGGTGAGCAGCCACGCCACCTCCTCGGCCGGGTACGAGGAGAACTCCGGCCCGTACAGCGGCTCCGGCAGCCGCCCCGGCGCGCGCCGTGCGGGGCCCCCGCGGTCGGCACGGTGGTCGGGGTCGGCACGGCCCCCGCGGTCGGCACGGCCCATGCGGTCGGCACGGCCCATGCGGTCGGCGGCGGTGGCGCGCTCCGAGGCGGTCATCGCGGCGGCTCCGGGGTCAGCACCGGCAGGGT
>JBOGDE010000458.1:0-3747 GCA_050701695.1 Micromonosporaceae bacterium | reverse complement strand
TGCATCGAGAAGGTGCCCTCCGGCTTGGGGTTTCTGGCTGGTCTCTCAACCACCATTGTCCCAGGTCAGAGGGCATTTTCCGCGGATGGTCAGCCCATCAGGACGTCCATTGTTCGGTGGATCCGGGGTAAGGAGGTCTGGATTCGGCGGTCCGGCGCGTTCGGCCAGACGCCAGCGTGCGCGCCGGATCGGCGCGCCAGAACGTGCGTAGGTTGCGGTTCTCAACATGTAGCTGGGCCTGGCCGGCTCCAGCCTCCCGGGTCTCAGCCTGACCCTGGAAGGTGCCACGTGACCACAACGAGCCCAACGACAGACATCGCTGTCGTCGACCCTCAGTTCGCCGACGCCGAGCGGCACGCGCTCGCCGCGTTCCTCGCCGGCTACCGCGGCCTGACCCGCGACGCCTACGCCCTGGACCTGCGGCAGTTCATCGCCTGGTGCGAGGAGCGCCGCCTACGCCTCTTCGACGTGCGGCGCGCCGACATCGAGTGCTACGCCCGCGATCTTGAGGACCGCGGCCGCGCCCGCGCACTCGCGCCGCCGCCGCGACATTCGAACCCGAGCGCGTCGTGCTCGACCGGACACTCGAGGTGCTTCCCCGACTGACGGCGGTGGTGGGGGGCCTGCACTCCGAAATGGATCGCGGCGGCCAAGCGGTTCCCGAGGTGTGCGGAGATGGATCCTCGCCCTGATGGTTCTGACGGTCACGTGTGCGGCGTGCAGCACCCGGGATTCCGCCGACGCGCCGGCGATCGATGAGCAAGCCGCATCACCGGCGCAGGCCATCCCGCTCACATTGGAGGAAGCCGGATTCCTTGCTGCTGGCGCCCTCGTCGACATCTACGGCCGGCGCGCTGACCCGGTGCCCATCCACATCGAGGACACCGGCGTCCGCTACCAAGCACAGCAGATGTGGCGGCTCGACCTGACCGTCCAGGTCACCGTGGGTGGAGAGCGGACCGAGCGCCTGTGGCGCATGTGGGTCGGGACCCGCGCCGACGGCCACGCCGGTGCGGTGGGAGCCGAGGAGCAGCCCCGCTAATCGGTCCTTGCCGGCAAACGTGGGAGCCGAGCCCGTTCGCAGGGTCACATGTCACAGCATGGAGCCGAGGTCGGAGCCGACGCTGGGGTAGCTGGCGGTCATGGACTTGAGCTGGCGTGTGGTGAGTCCGAGCTTGGTGGCGAGGGCGCAGAAGTTGATGAGCTCGCCGTACTCGGGTCCGAACATGTGGGCGCCGACGATCCTGTCGGTGGACCGATCGATGAGGATCTTGGTGGCGGCGGTGGTCTCACCGATCCGGTAGTTGGAGTACCAGCCACCGGTGTCGCGGTAGCGGACGTCGAGGTCGAGGCCAGCTGCGCGGGCGTCGGCTTCGAGCATCCCGACCCGGGCCAGTTCGGGGATGGTGTAGACGACGGTGGCGACGCCGTCGTAGTCGGGAACCGTGGTCTCTGCTTTGAGCATGTTGGACGCGGCGACCTTGCCCTCGAACACCGCTACCGGGGTGAGGGGCATGCCCGGTGTGTCGGCGGAATCTCCGGCGGCCCACACGGCCGGGTTGGTGGTGCTCTGCAGGTGCCCGGCGACGGTGACCCCCTTGGGTCCGTGGGCGATGCCGGCGGCTGCGAGGCCGAGGCGGGACAGTTCGGGGACCCGGCCGGCGCCGTGCACGACGAGATCGGTCTCGATGGTCTCGAAGGTGTCGTCCCGGTCGACGGTCACGGCGTACCCGGACGGGGACGTGGTGATGGACGTGATCGCGGTGTCGCGGCGGATGTCGATGCCGACGGTTGTGCTGCGCTCGACGAGCAGTTCGACGAGGTCGGGGTCGAAGCCCTTGAGGGGGCGCTCGCGCCGGTCGATCACGACCGGGGTGGCGCCGGCCCGGGCGGCGATGTGGGCGAACTCGAACGACACGAACCCGCCGCCCACGAACAACACCCGACCGGGAAGCTCGTCGAGGTGGAGGAAGTCGGTGCTGTCGATCAGGTGCTCGTGGCCCGGGAAACCCAACGGCCGGGGACGGGCACCGGTGGCGATCAGGAACCGGTCGGCCTCGAGGGCTCGGCCGTCGAGGCCGAGCGTGGTAGGTCCGGTGAAGGTGGCGGTGCCGTGCAGGGTGTCGACGCCGTTGCCGGTCAGGTTCTTCTCCATGTTGTCCGGGACCGGGTCGGTGAATCCCCGCTTGTGGCCCATTAGGTCGGCCCAGTTGATGGCCAAGCCGTTCAGGTCGACGCCCTTGCCCTCGAGCAGGCGGGCGGCGTCGATGATCTCCGCGCCGCGGCGCAGGATCTTCTTGGGGTCACAGCCCCGCAGCGCGCAGGTGCCGCCGTAGGGAAGCTCGTCGACGATGGCCACCCGCCAACCGGCTGCGCCGCACTTGTTGGCGGCGTTGACGCCGGCCATGCCGGCGCCGATCACGATCAGGTCATAGCGATCGGCTATGGGCTATCGGTCCTTCCGGTGAGCGCGGCGTCCGGGTCGCCGTCTGATGCCGCCACCGCCAGATCCATCCGCCGCAGCGTATACTTCCCACGTCGATCAAGGCCGGCCGGACCTCGCCGGTCGGCCACTGACCACAACCAGGAGAACTCGATGACCGACATGGCATCGCTGGCCGTCGACGGGATCGACGTCACCAGCCGGCCCGACATCGACATCGCCAAGTTCTTCCGGGGCCTCGCCGACCCCACCCGGCTCCGCATCGTCGCCTTGCTCCTCGTCGCTGGGGAGATGAGCGTCGGCGACCTCGTGGAGGCGGTCGGGGCCCTGCAGGGCAGGGTGTCCAGCCACCTCGCGTGCCTGCGCCACTGCGGGCTGGTCGCCGACCGCAAGGAGGGCCGCAACGTGTACTACTTGGTCCCCGATGCCCGGGTCGCCGAGTTCCTGCCCGTGGCGCTGTCGATGATCGGCGACAACGCCGCCCACATCGCGAGCTGCCACCGCATCGAAGGCTGACCATCAGGCGGCGAAGAGCGAAACGCCCGCGCAAGAAAGCTTGGGGAGTGGCGGAATACATACGTCCGGTCGTATGGTTTCAGGTACACGTTCAACCGTATGACTCGCCCGTGGAGGCCCCGCCGATGACTGCATCTACTCGCTGGACGGCCGAGGTGGCGGGCATGACCTGCGATGCGTGCGAGCGTCACGTCGCCGGCGCGATCCGCTCCGCCGGTGGCCGGGACCCGGAGGTGTCGTGGCGCACCGGCACCGCATCCTTCGGTGGCGACGTCGCCGAGGGGGAGTTGCGGGCCTCGGTCACCGACGCCGGTTACGAGCTGCGGGCGCTTCGCCGTGCCGGTCCGCTCGAAGCCGTGGATGGCGGCGGCGATGTCGAGTTCGACCTGGCGATCATCGGCTCGGGATCGGCGGCGTTCGCCGCCGCGATCAAGGCCACCGAAGCCGGCGCCCGGGTGGTGATGATCGAGAAGGACACCCCCGGCGGTACCTGCGTCAATGTCGGCTGCGTGCCGTCCAAGGCGCTGCTGGTCGCGGCCGAGACCCACCACCGGGCCCGCCACCACACCATCGCTGGTGTGCCTCGCAGCACCGGGCCGGTGAACCTGGCCGAGATCGTCGCCGCCAAGGACGATCTGATCGGCTCGCTGCGCCAGGGCAAGTACCTCGACCTCATCGACGACTACGGCTTCGAGCTCCGCCACGGCACCGCCACCTTCGTCGACGCCGACACCATCGCCGTGGACGGCGAGCCGCTCACCGCCGCGGACTACCTGATCGCCACCGGC
>JBOGDE010000457.1:0-3758 GCA_050701695.1 Micromonosporaceae bacterium | reverse complement strand
GAGCTGGTCAACGCGGCGATCCTGGAATTCTTCGCGCAATTCTGACGGGTACGTCCGACGACCGAAACGAGGAATATCGCTGTGTCGAATTTTGGTGGCCCGGTGCTGGGCGGACCGATGCGGATGCGCCCCGAAATCGAAACCCTGGGAGAACAGAAAATCTCCGCCGGTACGGTGCGCCGAATCCTGCCGTACGCGGCGAAACACCGGTGGAGCCTGGTGGCGCTGCTGCTCACCACCGCCACCGGCGCCGCGATCGCGGCGACCATCCCGGCGATCTTGAAACTCATCATCGACGACGGTATCCAGCACGGCCGGATGTCGGTGGTGGTCTGGCTGGCGCTGCTGATCGCCGGCCTCTCGCTGGTCGACGCGGCGGCGAGCTGGCTGCAGGCGTGGCTGTCCGCGCGGGTCGGCCAGGGACTGGTGTACGACCTGCGTACCCGGATCTTCGACCACGTACAGCGGCAGCCGATCGCGTTCTTCGCGCGCACCCAGACCGGTGCCCTGGTGAGCCGGCTCAACACCGACATCGTCGGGGCCCAGCAGGCGATCACCATCCTGCTGTCGCAGAGCGCCTCCACGATCCTGACGATCATCCTCGTGGTCAGCATGATGTTCTACCTGTCGTGGCAGATCAGCGCGGTGGCGCTGCTGATGATCCCGATCTTCCTGCTGCCGGCGAAGCTGATCGGCCGGGCGATGCAGCGACTCACCCGGCAGCGGATGCAGCTCGACGGTGAGCTGGGCTCGCTGATGAGCGAGCGGTTCAACGTCTCCGGCGCGATGCTCACCAAGCTGTACGGCGAGCCGGAGCGGGAGTCCGCCGGGTTCGCCGACCGCGCCGCCCAGGTCCGCGACGTCGCCACCCGTGCGATCGCGGTCGGCTCGATGCTCGCCGTGGTGGTCACGGTGCTCACCTCGATGACCACCGCCGTGGTGTACGGCTTCGGCGGCAGCCTGGTGATCGCCGGGACGCTGCAGCTCGGCACCCTGGTGGCGATGGTGACGCTGCTGATGCGGCTGTACGGGCCGGTGAACCAGCTCTCCAGCATCCACGTGAACTTCATGACCGCGCTGGTCAGCTTCGACCGGGTGTTCGAGGTGATGGACCTGGAGCCGCTGATCACCGAGCGGGAATCGGCGCGCCCGCTGGCGGTCACCGCCACCGGCAACGGCTCCGGCACCACCGCGCCGGACATCGAGTTCGACCAGGTCTCGTTCCGGTACCCGAGCGCCCGGGAGGTCTCGCTCGCCTCGCTGGAGTCGATCGGGCGCCCGGTACGCGAACAGCAGGAGCAGAACTGGATCCTGCGGGACCTCAGCTTCCGCGCCCCGGGCGGGAAGCTGACCGCCCTGGTCGGGCCGTCGGGCGCCGGCAAGACCACCATCACCCACCTGGTGCCGCGGCTGTTCGACGCGGTGTCCGGGACGGTGCGGATCGGGGGCGAGGACGTACGGGACCTGACGCTGCGGTCGCTGTCGGCGGCGGTCGGCGTGGTGCCCCAGGAAGCCCACATGTTCCACGACACGATCCGGGCGAACCTGCAGTACGCGAAGCCGGACGCGACCGACGAGGAGCTGGTCGAGGCGTGCCGCGCGGCCCAGATCTGGGACACCGTCGGGAGCCTCCCGGACGGCCTGGACACCATGGTGGGCGACCGCGGCTACCGGCTCTCCGGCGGGGAGAAGCAGCGGGTGGCGCTGGCCCGGCTGCTGCTCAAGTCGCCGCCGATCGTGGTGCTCGACGAGGCCACCGCGCACCTGGACTCGGAGTCCGAGGCGGCGGTGCAGCGGGCGCTGGTGACCGCGCTGGCGGGGCGTACCTCCGTGGTGATCGCGCACCGGCTGTCGACCATCCGGGAGGCCGACCAGATCCTGGTGGTCGAGCAGGGGCAGATCCGGCAGAGCGGCACCCACCAGGAGCTGCTGGCCGCCGGCGGGCTCTACGCCGACCTGTACCGCACCCAGTTCGCGCTGCAGGAGGACCACCAGGTCATCGCGTAGCCGGGCACGACGAAGGAGGGGCGGCGCCACCGGCGCCGCCCCTCCTTCTTGCTGCTAGTGCAGGGCGCTAGACCCGGGCGGCGATCTGCTCGGACAGGTGGCTGGTGAACGCCGCGACGGTCGGGTAGTCCCACAGCGCGTTCGGATCCAGCTCGAACCCCACCCGCTCCTCGACGTCGCCGAGCAGCGCGAACGCGGTCACCGAATCCAGGCCGTAGTTGGCCATCGGCTCGGTGGGGTCGATCTTGCCGCCGGGCACCCGCAGCTCGGCGGCCAGGAATTTGCAGAGCCATTCCTGCAGCTCGGCCTGGGCGGTACTGGCGCTGGAGGTGGACATCAGGACTCCTCGGTACGTGTCGGTCAGGGGCTGTGGCCGGCTCCGCTCAGGCCCGGATCACGGTGTCGCGTCCGGGCTGGCACCGACGGCGGCCGACACTGGCCGGTCGCTGTAGAGCACCTTCATCGCGCCGGAACAGAACTGCTCCCGCATCGCGGAGCGCCGGATCTTCCCGCTGGTGGTACGGAGCACCGAGCCGGCGCGCAGCAGCACCACGGCGGCTACCGGGACCCCGAACTCGCGACCCACGGTGAGCCGCATCTCGGTGGCCAGCGACGGCAGCCGGCCCTGCTCCACGCGGCCCACCTCGTGCGCCACCACGAGCGGACCGTCCCCGGCGTGCGGCAGCTGCGCACCGGCGAACACCGCGCCGAAGTTGCCCAGCTCCGGATGCTGTTCCCGCAGCTCGTGCTCCACGTCGTGGGGGTAGATGTTGCGGCCGTTCACGATCAGCGTGTCCTTGATCCGGCCGTGCAGGTACAGCTCGCCGTCGTACATCACCCCGAGGTCGCCGGTACGCAGGAACCCGGCTTCGCGGTCGGCGGTGCTGACCCCGAAGACCTGCGCGGTGGCGGGGTGCTTCCAGTAGCCGCTGGCGACGCTGCGCCCGCGCAGCCAGACCTCACCGAGCTGCCCTTCCGGGAGCACCTGGCGCGACGCCGGATCGACCACCCGGATCTCGCAGGCTCGGGTGGGGGGTCCGCAGCTGACCACCTCGCCCGGCGTGCCCTGGTCGGGATCGGCGACGAACCGGCCCTGGGCGAGCTGTTCGAGATCGACCGTGGTGATCCGCGCCGGTCTCCCCCGGTGGCCGCAGACGTACGCGGTCAGCTCGGCGAGGCCGTAGATCGGGGCGAACGTCTCAGGCCGGAAACCCGCCGGCCCGAACTTCTCGACGAACGCGGCGATCGTCGCGGGATTCACCGGCTCGGACGCGTTGCCGGCCAGGTGCCAGCCGCTCAGGTCCAACTCGGCGACATCGGCGTCGCTCACCTTCCGTACGCACAGGTCGTAGGCGAAGCTGGGCGCGAACGAGACGTTGATGTCGTACCGCTGGATCGCCTGCAGCCAGCGCACCGGCTTCCGAATGAAGGACATCGGGGTCAGCATCACGCTGGTGCCGCCGTTCAGGATCGGGCACAGGAACACCCCGAGGATCCCCATGTCGTGGTAGACCGGCAGCCAGCCACCCATCCGCATCGACGCGGACCAGCTCGCCTCCGCGGTGACCGCGGCCAAGTTGTAGAGGATGTTGTCGTGGCTGACCACCACGCCCTTGGGGTCGCCGGTGGAGCCGGAGGTGTACTGCAGGAACGCGGTGGTCGTGCGGTCCACCGGCACCGGCCGCCACTGCTCGGGATCACCGAATCCGGGGGCGTCGTTCGCCGCCACCAGCACGTCGGTCAGCTCCGCC
>JBOGDE010000456.1:0-3782 GCA_050701695.1 Micromonosporaceae bacterium | reverse complement strand
CGGCGGGATGTTCGGGTGGAGGGGTTGTCGATCCGGGCGCTCGCCGATCGGTATCGGGTTCACCGGCGTACGGTGCGGCAGGCTCTGGGGTCGGCGGTGCCGCCACGCCGGCGGTCACCGGCGCGGCGGGCTCCGGTCCTGGAGTCGGTGCGGCGTCTGATCGAGGGGATGCTGGTGGAGGATCTCAAGGCTCCGCCGAAGCGGCGGCATACGGCCCGGCGGGTCTTCGAGCGCCTGGTGGACGAGCACGACGCGGGGGTGTCGTACTCGACGGTGTCGCACTGCGTGGCGGTCCGCCGGCCGCAGATCGCCGCGGGGGCCAGGGACCGGGCGGGGGTGCTGGACGGGTACGTGCCGCAGTCGCACGAGCCGGGCCGTGAGGCGGAGGTTGACTTCGCCGAGGTGTGGGTGCGGCTGGCCGGCGCCCCGGTGAAGGCTCACCTGTTCACGCTGCGCCTGTCGCATTCGGGCAAGGCGGTGCACCGGCCCGTTGACCGCACTACCGGCGTGTCGTCCCTGGCGGTCGCGGCGTAGTCGAGAACGCTCCGTCCTCGAACGTGATCGTGAGGACGGAGACCCGATGGACCAGGATGCGCCGCGCGGCGGCCGCCACCGTGAAGTGAGTGAGCTCGTCGTCGACCGGACCGGTGGAGTCCGGGCGACCAGCGATGTGACGTTGCCGTGGTTGGTGCTCGACGGCATGGGCGCGGCGATCGAGCCGGTCAGCGAGTTCCTGCGGGAGCTGCTGGCCTGCGGAAACAGCCCGGCGTCGTGCCGCTCGTATGGCTATGACCTGCTGCGCTGGTTCCGGTTCCTCGCCGCAGTGGGCGTGCTCTGGAGCCGTGCTCAGCGCAGCGAGGTGCGTGATTTCGTGTTGTGGCTGCGCACGAGCCACAACCCGGCCCGGGACCGGAGCCGACCGGACGCGCCGGCCGCAGGGTCGGTGAATCCGCGGACGGGCAAGCCGTATCTGGCGGCCGGGTATGCCCCGGCCACGATCAACCATGCTCTGTCGGTCCTCTCGGCGTTCTACGACTTCCACCTGCTGACCGGGGACGGGCCGGTGGTGTCGCCGGTTCCACCGCAATCCCGCACCGGCCGCAGGATCAACGCCCACCACAATCCGCTGGAGCCGTTCACGTTGCACCGGCGCGGCAGCTACCGGCAGAAGCAGCCCGACCTGCCGCCGCGCGCGGTTCCCGACGACGTCCTGGATGACCTGTTCGCGCGGCTGGGCTGCCATCGGGACCGGGCGCTGTTCAGCATGTTCCTTTCCAGCGGGGCGCGAGCGGCGGAGATGCTCGGCATGACGGTCGCCGACGCCCATCCCGGCGATGGCCGCATTTACGTGGCGACGAAGGGGCTGGGTGGGGTGAAGCAGGCCTGCCCGGCCGCGCCGGAGGCGTTCGCGTGGCTGGCGCTCTACCTCGGCGAGCTCACGGACGAGGGTCACCGGCCGGAGCCGGACGAGCCGTTGTGGTGGACGCGCCGGCATCCGCTGCGCCCGTTGTCCTACACCGCGTTGCGCGCTGTGCTGCGCCGGATCAACGAGGCGATCGACACCAACATCTCCGCGCACGACCTGCGGCACACCCTCGGTTTGCGGCTGATCGCTGACCCGGAGGTCAGCCTGGTCGACGTCCAGCAGGTGCTGCGGCACCGGCAGATCACCACGACCGGCCGCTACTTGCGGCCGCGGACCGACGAGGTGATCGCGAAGGTGCACGAGCACTACACCCGCCCCCAGCCACCGCCTCGCCGGCTGACCGGCTGGTCCTACGATCCGCAGGACCTTGCCGACGTGTTCGGGCAGGACTGATGGTCACCCGGCACGGGCGGGTGGCCCGCACCCCGGTCAGCCCCGGCGACCTGAACGCCCTCACCGTCCCGTCCGCGCCGGCACCGGCCGTCCCGATCGTGACGAACGGCCGGGAACGCGCTACGCGGGAGGAACTGGGGCGCCTGGCCGAGGTGTTTCTGGACCAGCCCACCTGCCTGCAACACTCACGGCACAACCGGGCGCTCACGCGCATCCTCGACTGGCTGGAGAGTTTCCCGGGCGAGGACTGGCAGGACCGCTGGCTGCTCAGTGGCGCGGATCAGCAGGGCCGTGGCTGGGGACCGCAGGATCTGACTCCAGCGCAACGGAATCTGCTCACCGCAGGCCTGGGAATGATGATCGCTCTTCGTGCGATCCGACCCGCCTATGCGTGGCTGTCCGCCAGCCGCCTGCTCGGCGTCTATGCGATGTTCCGCTGCCACAACCAGGCCGACGTCTTCGCCGAGCTCGAGCGGCACACGTCCCGTCCCAGCGCGGTGGAATACGGCAACGAAGCGCTCAACCTGCTGACCCGCATCGTGATCGTCACCGGCAAACCGCTGCGCGAGCTGGACCTCACGGATCTCGATGACTACGCGGCGGCGCGGCAAGCCTGCGGCCGCAAGGTCGCGGCACTGCCGTTGGCCTACGAATGCCTGCACGCCATCGGTGGGCTCGAGTGCTTGCCGCCGACGCTGCGGCAGGCCCACGCCCGCGGTCAGCTCTCGGTGGCCGAACTGGTCGACCGCTACCCGATCATTGACCGCGACGTCCGCGACGTGCTCGTGCACTACCTGGTCGAACGCTCCGCGGCGCTGGACTACGCCTCGTTGGTCAACCACGTTCAGGTGCTGGTGGATCTGTTCTGGTGCGACCTGGAACGCCACCATCCCGGGATCTGCTCGCTGCAGCTGCCCGATCCGGTGGTTCAGGCCTGGAAGCAGCGCATCCGCACCCTGCCCAACGGCAAATCGCGTCGCGGCGTGCACACCGTGCTACTCGCGGTCCGCGCCTTCTACCTCGACCTGCTGCAATGGTCGCTCGAGGACCCGGCCCGCTGGGCGCGGTGGGCCGGGCGGTGTCCGATCCGCGAGGCCGACTTACGCGACTACGTCAAACAGACCCGCCAGCGTCAAGCGCGCATGCAGCAACGCACCCGCACCCTGATCCCGGTCCTGCCGCAGCTGATCGCCGCGGCCGGAACCGAGCTGGAGCACGCCGACCAGCTCCTGGCTCTCGTCCAGCAGGCGGCTCCCGGTGACGAAATCACCGTCGACGGCCGACGCTACCGCCGCACCGGCCGCGACGGCAGCAAGTGGCGACCCAGCGCGTTGTTCGCCGTCCCGCTCGACGAGGCGGGGCACCGGTTCGATGTCGAGCGTCGGGAGGACAACGCGTTCTGGACCTGGGCCGCGATCGAGGTCCTGCGGCGCACCGGTGCACGCATCGAAGAACTGCTCGAACTCACGCACGTCAGCCTGCGTCAATACCGGGCCCCCACCGGCGACATGGTGCCCTTGCTGCAGATCAGCCCGTCCAAGACCGACCGCGAACGGGTAATTCCCGCCGACCCCGAGCTGGTCGCGGTGCTGGCCCGGATCATCCGCCGCGTCAAGAACGACGACGGCAAAGTGTCGCTGTTGCAGCGCTATGACAGCTACGAGCGGGTCTTCGGCCCGCCGCTGCCGCACCTGTTTCAGCGCGTCACGCATCACCGGCTGCAGGTCATCCCCGCGGACCGCATCCGCGAACTGCTCACCGGCCTGGCCGAGCGCGCGAACCTCGCCGACTTCGATGGCACCCTGTTGAGGTTCACCCCACACGACTTCCGGCGCGTTCTCTCCGCTTAGTTGTCGTGTGTGATTGGCCGTTGAGCCGCAGGTAGACGGCGCGTTTCGGGTTTGCCCGGGCGCGTGTTGTGTTTCTATCGTCGACCCTCGTGATCTTGACTTTCTTCTCGTCG
>JBOGDE010000455.1:0-3783 GCA_050701695.1 Micromonosporaceae bacterium | reverse complement strand
GCCCGCTACTGGTCCCCGATCGTGGGCGCGGAGGCGCAGGTCACCCGGGAACGCGTCGCCCTGTACGACATGACCGCCCTGAAGCGGATCGAGGTGACCGGATGCAACGCGACGGCGTTCCTGGAGCACCTCGTGACCGGGAAGGTCGACAAGTCGGTCGGGTCGGTGACGTACTGCCTGCTGCTGGACGAGCGGGGCGGGATCCGCAGCGACATCACGGTGGCGCGGCTGGGACGCGAGCAGTACCAGCTCGGGATCAACGGCAACCTGGACCTGGACTGGTTCGAGCGACGATTGCCCGCCGACGGTTCCGCCGCGGTCCGCGACATCACGGCGGGCACGTGCTGCATCGGGGTGTGGGGGCCGCGGGCCCGGGACCTGGTGGCGCCGCTCGCCTCTGAGGACTTCTCCAACGAGGCGTTCAAGTACTTCCGCGCCAAGCAGTGCTACATCGGGATGGTCCCGGTGACGGCGCTGCGGCTGTCGTACGTGGGCGAGTTGGGCTGGGAGCTTTACACCACCGCGGACATGGGGCTCAAGCTCTGGGACACCCTGTGGCGGGCCGGTCAGGAACACGGCGTGATCGCCGGGGGCCGGGGGGCATTCACCAGTCTTCGGCTGGAGAAGGGCTACCGGCTGTTCGGGACCGACATGACGTGGGAGCACGACCCGTACGCGGCCGGCCTCGGCTTCGCGGTGCGCCCGGACAAGGGCGACTTCGTCGGCCGGGCCGCGCTCGCCGACCGGGGTTCCGACAGCGTGGAACGCAAGTTGACCTGCCTCACCATCGAGCACCCCGCCGACGTGGTGATGGGCAAGGAGCCGGTGTACGACGGCGACCGCTGCGTCGGGTACGTCACCAGCGCCGGGTACGGCTACACGATCAACAAGGGCATCGCGTACGCATGGCTGCCGAAGGAGCTGAGCGCGGTCGGCGCCGGGCTCCACATCGGATACTTCGACCAGCGGATCCCGGCCCGGGTGTCGAACGAGCCGCTGTTCGACCCCGGCATGAAGCGGCTGCGGAGTTGAGCGCATGACGGACGAGTTGCCCGAGCATCCCGACTTCCTGTGGCGCGACCCTTCGCCCCGCCGCCACTACGACGTCGTCATCGTCGGCGCCGGCGGGCACGGGCTGGCCACGGCGTACTACCTGGCTAAGAACCACGGCATCACGAACGTGGCGGTGCTGGAGCGGGGCTGGCTGGCCGGCGGCAACATGGCGCGCAACACCACGATCATCCGCTCCAACTACCTGTGGGACGAGAGCGCGGCGATCTACGAGCACGCGCTGCAGCTCTGGGAGGGCCTGGAGGACGACCTCGGCTACCCGATCCTGTTCAGCCAGCGTGGCGTGCTGAACCTGGCGCACAACCTCGCCGACGTACGGGAGGGCAGGCGGCGGGTCAACGCGAACCGGCTCAACGGGGTGGACGCCGACTGGCTCACCCCGGAGGAGATCAAGAAGCTGGTCCCGATCCTGAACACGTCGCCGGACCTGCGGTATCCCGTGCTGGGCGCCACGTTCCAGCCCCGCGCCGGGATCGCCAAGCACGACTACGTGGCCTGGGGATTTGCCCGCGGCGCCCACTCCCGGGGCGTCGACCTGATCCAGAACTGCGAGGTGACCGGGTTCCGCCAGGACGGCGACCGGGTGCTCGGGGTGGACACCAGCCGGGGCTTCATCGGGGCCGGCACGGTGGCGTTGTGCGCGGCCGGGCACACCTCGGTCCTCGCCGACATGCTGGGGTTCCGGCTGCCGCTGCAGAGCCACCCGCTGCAGGCGCTGGTCTCCGAGCTGCTGGAGCAGGTGCTCGACACCGTCGTGATGTCCAACACCGTCCACGTGTACGTCAGCCAGGCACACAAGGGCGAGCTGGTGATGGGCGCCGGGATCGACGCGTACAACGGGTACGGGCAGCGTGGCTCGTTCCACGTGATCGAGCACCAGATGAACGCCGCAGTCGAGCTGTTCCCGATCTTCTCGCGGGCGCACGTGCTGCGCACCTGGGGCGGGATCGTGGACGTCTCCCCCGACGCCTCCCCGATCATCGGTCACACCCCGGTGGAGAACGTGCTGATCAACTGCGGCTGGGGCACCGGCGGCTTCAAGGCCACCCCCGGCGTCGGCTGGGTGTACGCCGACACCATCGCCCACCACCGGCCGCATCCGCTCGCGGAGCCGTACACGCTGGAACGCTTCACCACCGGCGCGCTGATCGACGAGCACGGCGCTGCCGCCGTCGCCCACTGAAGGAGGCGGGATGCTGCGGATCGACTGCCCCTGGTGCGGGCCCCGCGACGAGACCGAGTTCCGGTACGGCGGCCAGGCGTACGTGTCCTATCCGGACGATCCGGCAGCGCTCGATGACACCGCATGGGCCGAGTACGTGTTCGTGCGGGACAACCCGAAGGGGTGGTTCGCCGAGCGCTGGGTGCACACCGCGGGCTGCCGGCGCTGGTTCAACGTGGAGCGGCACACGGTGACGTACCAGTTCCGGGAGGCGGGCCGGTGAGATTCACGTTCGACGACACCGAATACCACGCCCGGCCCGGCGACACGCTCGCCGCCGCGCTGCTGCGCAACGGAGTCCGGATCGTGGCCAGGGGGCCGTACACCGGCCGGCCCCGCGGGGTGTACGGCATCGGCGCGGAGGAGCCGAACGCGTACCTGCACGTCGAGTCCGGCGGCGGCGAGACCATGCTCCGCGCCACCCAGATCGAGGTGTACGACGGGCTGCGGGCGCGTTCCCTGTCCGGCAAGGGAATCCTCGGCACCGAACCCGACACCCGCCGGTACGACCACACCCACACCCACTGCGATGTGCTGGTGGTCGGCGCGGGACCGGCCGGGCTGGCTGCCGCGCTCGCCGCCGGGGCCAGCGGCGCCCGGGTGATCCTGGCCGACGAGCAGCCCACGCTCGGCGGCGCCCAGGTGGGGCTGGACGAGTGGGTCGCCCAGTCTGGCGCGCTGCTGGCGGGAATGCCGGAGACCCGGGTGCTGACCCGGACCACGGTCACCGGGTACTACGACCACAACTATCTGGTCGCGGTCGAGCGGCGTACCGATCATCTGGCCGATCCCCCGGCGCACCTGGCACGGCAACGGCTGTGGCACATCCGGGCCGGTCAGGTGGTGCTCGCCACCGGAGCGCACGAGCGTCCGATCGCGTTCTGCGACAACGACCGCCCAGGGATCATGCTCGCGGGGGCCGCGGCGGCTTATGCCAGGCGGTTCGGTGTGCCACCGGGGCGGCGCGCGGTGGTCTTCGGCGCCCACGACGGGGCGCGCGAGGCGGCACGAGACCTCGCTGACGCGGGTGTGGACATTGCCGCCATGGTCGACGTCCGGGACGGCCGTGGCGTGGTGGGGACCGACGCCAACGCCGACGGCGCGCTCGCCGCCGCGCTGGTGGCGCCGCTGGACGCCGCGGGGCGCCCGGCCGGCGAGCCGAAGCGGATCCCCTGCGACCTGCTGGCGGTCTCCGGCGGCTGGAACCCGGCGGTGCACCTGTTCAGCCAGTCCGGCGGCAAGCTCGCCTGGTCGGAGGAGATCGCGTCGTTCGAGCCGTCGGTGTCCGCGCAGCGGGAGACCAGCGTCGGCGCGGCGCACGGCACGTTCGACCTCACGGCCGCGTTGTCCCAAGGCGCCGAGGCGGGGGTACGCGCCGCCGAGGCGACCGGGTTCAGCTCCCCCGGCGTGGCGGTGCCGAGCGTGGGCCAGGCCCGGGTGTACGGCGGCGCGGTCGAGGTTCGGCGGCGCGTTGGTGAGTGAGGCAGGCA
>JBOGDE010000454.1:0-3783 GCA_050701695.1 Micromonosporaceae bacterium | reverse complement strand
ACTCCGAGGCCATCATCAAGTGGGCGATGATCGGGCTGATGGCCAGACGACTCGAACCAACCCCAGCACGGAGAGCCTGGCAGCCCACCACCACCGCCGCATAACCCCTTCTCAGACACGTTCTCAGGAACAACTGGCACTGCTCGGCGGTCCAAGGCTTCGGCCGGTGTGGGTTCTCGGGGGCGAGTTCGACGTGAAGAGCAGGGCCGTACGGGATGAGGCGCCGTTTCACAGCTGTGTTCAACGCAGACCTCAACGCCGCATGGATGCGACGGATGGAACTCGCGCTCAAGGGCTTGCCGCGTTTGCCGATCGCGATCGCGGAGTAGAAGCGGTCCAGGTGATTAGGTCGCAACTCGAGGAGACCGATGCTCCCCAGGTGAGGTGCCAGGTAGAGGTCGAGGGCGTCGCGGTAGAGAGCGACCGTCTTGGGCTTGAGCGCGTGCTTCCCGGCCAGCCAGTTCTCGAGGTACTCGCCGACCTTCATGTTCTGGACGTTGACGTTAGGTAAAGGCACGCGGTGTCGGTTAGGGCCCGAGCGGTGTACGGCATCGGCATGTCGAGCAGTGCTGGATGTCGCCGTCGACGTCACCGGGTTGCAGCAGGTGGACGACGATGCGCCGACGTCCGGAGCCGACCGAGAGCTCGACCCGGCCCTCTCGCACGATCCACACCCCGGCGCGACGACGACCACTGGCGAACATGACCGAGTCCCGGGCCACCGTCCGTACCTGCAGCACGTCCGCGAGAGCGGCAACGTCGGCCGGCCGCAGTGGAGCACCCTCGCCCCGGCCGACGCAGCGAGCGATCCAGGCAGCCTGCCGCACGCTGGCGTCGGCCGGCGTACCGCCCAACCGCCGGAGCGCTTGTGCAAGCACGCCGGCCTGGTCGGCGCCAGGATCCACGGGCCCATCGTGCCAACTGGTCAGACGGCTGTCCGCTCGGCAAGCTTGGCGGTGACCGGCGACCTGCGGTTGACCAGTAGGTAGAGGGTCGCCGCGGTGACCATCCCGAACATGACGTGGGACGCCGCGAAGATCCAGGTGGTGAACGCATCGGCGGCGACGCGATCGAACAGCGGCCAGGCGATGTACTCCATCACCGCCCACACCATCAGCGCGATGCCGACACCGGTGAACACCCGAGAGCCCAGGCCGGTCCCGAGCCGGGCGACCCGGCCGACGATGGTGGCTACTGCCATCGCCATCATCATGTGCAGGGTCACGGCGAGCAATGCGCCGATGCTGAACTCGGCGTCCAGCGGGGCACCGCGCCAGAGCGTGTGCGCGATGAGGTTGACCGGGGTCCAGAAGCCCGTTTCGGCCGATCCGTCCAGCCACATTGCGACCATCGCGAACATGGCCATCATTGCGCCACCGACCATGCCTGCCCCCGCGCCACGTCTGATCGTGGTTGCATCCATTGCAGTTCTCCTTCGATTGACGGGGTGTTGCCTTTCACCCGGTCAACCGGCTGCGTTGCAGCTGACGGCCGGCAAATGTCAGCGAGCTGACAGGGTTGGCCGCCGTCGACGGCCATCGGTCAGGTACGCACCGTTGGCTCGGCAGGTGCGACGCGCCACCGTGTGCACAAGGGCGGCGCGTCCGACGACCACCAGTTCGGCTCTTCGTGGTCCAGTGTCGGTGCGAGGCCCAGTGCTGGCCATACCCGGTGGATCCGTCGGGTCGGCCACGTGCTGGTGGGGCTGCAAACGGCAGTGAGTTGTCACGTTGCGCGGGTCGCTCTGACGAGGGTCAGTACATCGTCGACGGACCACTGGTCGTTGGCGTGGGTGCCGTACTTGGCTGCCAGCACTCGTCCGTCTGGTCCGATGAGGAAGTCCGCGGGAAGTCCGAGGTGACCGCCGACGCCGGCTCGAACGCCCAGGGGCGGCGACCAGCCGCGCAGCGTCGCCAGCCAACTGCTGGGGTGCAGCACGGCTCGGACGGATCTCTCTACACCGAAGTCGATATACAGCGTCCGTTTCGGATCGGGCACCACGTCGAACGGAAGACCAGCCTTGTATTTCGCGATGTCCTCGGCGGTTGAATGGAACACCACGACCTCGTGCACGCCGGCCGCGCTGATCTGTTCATGGCGAGCGGCGAAGGATCTCAGGTGAAGGCTGCAGATCGGGCAGTTGGCGTAGCGTCGGAACTGCAGGTGCACGGTGCGCTCGGGATAAGGGACCGGCACGGCACCCGAAACGGCGTTCAACTCGCGCGGGGTGAGGACGACACCGGCCCGGATTCTCGTGGCGGCCAACGTATGTGAACCTCCCTCGGGGCTACTCGGCCGGCAACGCGAGCAGCCCGCCCACCACCGTGACCAGGTCGCGTCCGACCACGTCTGGCGCCGCGAATATGTCCGGGTAGTGATCTCCAGAGCGGGCGACCCAGCCGGTGGCCAGCCCGGCCTCATGGGCGCCGTGGATGTCCCACGGGTGAGCGGCGACCAGGGCCACCCGATCCGCGGGCACCCGGGTGCTGTCCGCCGCGTGCCGGTAGATCTCGGGCGCCGGCTTCCACCGGCGAACGTCGTCGACCGAGAGCACCTGCTCGATGTCATCCTCGATGCCCGCGCGCCGCAGCAGGCCGGCCGAGTTGTGTGCCGATCCGTTGGTCAGCGTCACCAGTCGCACGCCCGCCTGGCGGGCGTGTCGGACGGCCGGCAGCACATCCGGGTGCGGGTCCAGCTCGCCGAGCCCGGCGAGGATCAGGTCGGCGGCGGCGACGCCAAGCGTCCCTCCGGTGACGGAGTACAGCGCGCTCGCCGCGATCTCGCCGAACAGTCGGTAGCTGTTGCTCGCCGAGAGCGCGAAGCCGTCGCGCAGCAGGCGGGCGAACCACAACTCGAGCAGATGGCCGGGTTCGCCGGCGTCGATGAGCCGCTGACGCACCGGCTCGAGCGGGAACAGTGTCTCGATGACATCGAACGCGATGACCAGCGGACGCTTCGCCATACGGTGATCATCCGCCAGGGACGCCGCCCGGTCCACCGTGATCGCCGCGAGCGGCGACTAGCCCAGTGCTGCGCGCAGCTGCCCCAGCGTCGGCACCGCGGCGCGACCCTCGGGCGTCTCGTAGATGCGGCAAGCTAGAGCGGCCGGTTCGTCGCCACGCGCGAACGGGTCGTGTCCGTCCACGAGGATGGTGGCGATCCGGGAAACGACAGGGCCTCCGCGTCCTCGGTCGAGGTCACCTGGCGGTAGGCGATCCGGAAGCCGAGCTCGTCGGCGAGCGTACGCAGCCGCTCGTCCGCGGTTCGCCAGTTGGGGCAAGAGTCGAAATCCGGCTCTTCTGCTGCATCCGTGGGTGGCATCAGGTGGTGGGGCGGCCGGGCAGGGGTGGGCAGGGGCCGCCGAGGTTGAGCATGGCGAGAGCGACGAGGGCCTCGGGTGAGCGGAACCCGAAGGCGATGCGGGTGAGGAGCCGGAGCTTGGTGTTGACGCTCTCCACGCGGGCGTTGGACAAGCCGTGAGTGAGGGCGGTGTCGATGCCGGCCCGGTGTTCGGTGATCGCCTTGGCGAGTTTCACGAATGACGGGATGCGGCATCGGCGCGCCCACTTCAACCATGCGTCGAGGAGGGCGATCCGGTCGGCGCCCGTTCGAGGCGAACACCTGGCGCAGCTGTTCCTTGAGCGGGTAGGCGCGGGAGAGGCGCTGGTTCGAGTGGGCGATGTCGGCGAGCTTGGCGGCTTGCCGGGCGGTGAGGTCTTCGGGGTTCTTCCACAGCGCGTAGCGGGCGCCCTTGAGGTCCTTGGCCGCCGACTTCTGGCCGTT
>JBOGDE010000453.1:0-3790 GCA_050701695.1 Micromonosporaceae bacterium | reverse complement strand
CGTCGATGTCGTCATGACAGCATCGACGGACCGTTGATCACGGGTGGGCGGGTCACGCCAGGCTGGCGATGAGGCGGTCGAGCCGGTCGTAGCTCTCGATCGCGCCCTGGGTCATGCCGGTCTCCAGCGCGCCGCGCAGTGCCTCCTCGGACGGGAACGTCGACCGCGACACCACCCGGGTGCCGCCCTCGACCGGCTCGAACGTCACCGTCTCGACCGCGGCCTGGTCCTCGTTCTCGTTGAACGGCGGCACGTCGTAGATCTCGGTACGCACCAGCCGGCGCGGCGGGTCGACCTCCAGGTACGTTCCCTTGAACGGCACGTCCTGGCCTTCGCTGTGGTGGACGTAGCGCCAACCGCCGCCGACGCGCAGGTCCAGCTCCTCCACGGTGGTGGTCGTCCCCTCCAGCCCCCACCAGTTCTCGACATGCTCGGCCGAGGTGTACGCCTCCCAGACCAGCTCCGGCGGTGCGCCGAACGCGCTCCATCACGTAGTCGGCACCGTCCGCGGTGACCCTGGTCGTCTCGTTGCCCAGCTCCTGCTTCATGGCCGCGGTCCCTTCTCCTGTAGCCGTTGCTCCTGTAGCCGCTGCTCCTGTAGCCGCTGCTCCTGTAGTCGTTGTACGTACGCCGCGAGCCGGTCGTACCGCCCGCCGAGCTGCTGCTTGTACTGCTCCATCCACGCCAGCACCTCCCGCAGCGGCTCCGGTGCCAGCCGGCAGGAGCGCCACTGCGCCTGCTTCGTCTGCTCCACCAGGCCGGCGCGCTGCAGCACCTTCAGGTGTTTGGAGACCGCCGGCAGGCTCAGGTCGAACGGCTCGGCCAGCTCACCGACGGTCGCCTCGCCGCGCGCCAGTCGCTCCACGATCGCCCGCCGGGTCGGGTCGGCCAGTGCCGCGAAGGTGACGCTCAGCGGGTCCGTCTCCACGTACTTATCCAATCGGTTAATTAACTAGATGGAAGATTACGAGCCATTGTGCACGGCTGTCAACCCCTGGACCGTTGATCATGCGGGGTGGCGGAAGCTTTAGCCGGTTATTCCCGTTATACGAGGTGTGACCAGCCAGAGGGAAATGGTTGACCGCTGGCAGGCGGCGGGGCATGGTTACCGCGGAGTACGGCTGGAGGGCGGGAGGTCCCGGAGTGACGGCGCGACACGTACCGGTGCTGGTGATCCCAGGATTCATGGCGGGCGACTGGTCGCTGTACCCGCTGCACCGGCACCTGCGGGCGCACGGGCACCGCACGTTCCGCTCCGGCATCGCGATCAACGTGGGCTGCAGTACGGAGCTGTACCAGGCGCTGCTGGCGCGGGTGGCGGAGATCGCCGGCGTCCACGGCCCGGTCGCGATCGTCGGCTGGAGCCGCGGCGGCACCCTCGGCAAGTTGATCACGGTGGCGCGCCCCGAGCTGGTGGCCGGGCTGGTCACCCTCGGCTCGCCCAACGTGGACCCGCTCGCCGCCCGCCGGTACGTGCTGATGCAGGCCGAGCTGCTGGCCCGGCTCAGCCGCGTCGGGCTGAAGGGCGTACTCGACGCGGACTGCCTGCGTGGTGACTGCATCGGGTGGCTTCGCGAGCAGTTGCGTACGCCGTTCCCGGCGACGGTGCCGTACACCTCGGTGTACTCCCGGCGCGACGGCGTCGTCTCCTGGGAGGCGTGCCTGGACCCGGACGCCGAGCAGGTCGAGGTGCGTGCCGGCCACAATTCGATGGGCTTCGACACCACCGTGCAGCACATCGTGGAACGCCGCCTCGCCGCCCTCACCGACGGCGAGACCCGCCGCTACCGCCTCACCGCCTGACGGCTACCACCCCACCGGCCTGCCGCCCCACCGGCTTACGGCCTCACGGCCCGACCGGCTCCGGTGCTGCCTCGGGCGCCGCCGCGGTACGCCGCGCCAGCAGCCAGGCCGCGACCGCGGCGGGGAAGAACATCAGGATGCCGTACCCGGCGGGGGCGACCGCCAGCTCCGTGGAGCCGAGCACGCTGACCGCGACCGCGATCGCGAGTGTGGCGTTGTGGATCCCGACCTCCATCGACGAGGCGATCGCCTGCCGCCGCTCGACGCCGAACAGCCGGGGAACCCAGTAGCCGATGGTCAGGCTCAGCACTACCAGCAGCAGCGCCACCAGCGTCACGTCGGCGTAGTTGGCCACCAGGATCTCCCACTCCTGCACGATCGCCGCCACGATCACCAGCGCCAGCACCACCGCCGAGGCGATCTTGACCGGGCGTTCCATGCGTACCGCGAAGTCCAGCCACCGGCGCCGGATCCACATCCCGATCGCCACCGGCACCAGCACGATCGCGAACACCTGCAGCACCTTCCCCGGCTGCATCCCGATCGAACGCTGGTCTCCCATGAAGTACGCGATCGACAGCCCCACCACGATCGGCAGCGTCACCACCGCCAGCACCGAGTTGATCGCGGTCAGGGTGATGTTGAGCGCCACGTCGCCGCCGGCCAGATGGCTGAACAGGTTCGCGGTGGTACCGCCCGGCGACGCGGCGAGCAGCATCATCCCGACCGCCAGCGTCGGCCGCATCCCGAACGCCGTCACCAGCCCGAAGCACACCACCGGCAGTATCAGCATCTGGCACCCCAGCGCCACCAGCGTCGCCTTCGGCACCCGCGCCACGCGTACGAAGTCCTGCACCGTCAGGCTCAGCCCGAGCCCGAGCATCACGATGCCCAGCGCCAGCGGCAGCAGCACGGTGATCAACGTGGAATCCATTGGCGCCTCCCAGGCCATCCGCCTGGCAGGAAGCGTGAGGGTTGTTCGCGTTCAAAGTCAACAGGTGGCCGCCACCCGAGCGGGGGATACCCGGGGCGCCGTCCGGTATCGGCAATTACGGTGAGCGGATGGACGACCCGTTACGTGAGCTGCGTACCGAGTTGGGGACACCGTTGCCGGAAGGCCTCGACGTGTTCCCCGCGGCCGACGCGGCCCAGCTGGCCACCGCGGTACGGGACGCCAGGGCCCGCCAGCGCAAGGCACTCCACGCCGCCGTCGACGAGGGGCTGGGCCTGCTGCCGTTCCTGATGCGCGGCACCATCAAGAAGATCCTCTTCGGCTAATGACGGAGAGCCTTGCGGTACGTGCTGAGATCGAGAAGCTGGCGCGGTTGCTCGACACCACCCCGCAGCGGCTCGACTACCTTGACGCGCTGCCCGCCGCCACCATCCGGGAGGTACGCCACCGCGCCACCGATGTCCTGTTCGACGCCGACGCCGACATGCTGGGCCGGCTCGCCGCCGCGGCGAAGCTGATCCCGGTCTCGACGGTCGCGCTCGCCGGGCGCCGGTTCTTCGGGCCGCTGCTGTCGGCGCGGATCGCGGCGCAGTTGGAGCCGGCGCGGGCTGCCGAGGTGGCGCAGCGGCTCTCGCCGCGTTTCCTGGCCGAGGTCTGCCTGCACCTGGACCCGCGCTGGGCCGCCGGGATCATCGCCCGGATACCGGTCGGCACCATCGTCGAGGTGGCGCGGGAGCTGATCAACCGCCGGGAGTACGTCACTCTGGGCCAGCTCGTCGGGTACGTCTCCGAGGAGGCGGTCACCGCCAGCGTGGCGGTCGCCGGCCCCGAGGACCTGCTCCGGATCGCGTTCTTCATCGAGGATCCCGTACACCCAGTGTCCTGCGCCAGAGATTCGCCTGCGAATTCCGGCGCCCAGCCGGCGGCTCGCGGCGTTGTCGTCGTCGCCGATCCAACACCGGGATCGACTCCTCCTCCGCCTTGCGAGCCACCACCTGGACACCGGACTTCATCAACCAATCTCTGGCGCAGGAC
>JBOGDE010000452.1:0-3798 GCA_050701695.1 Micromonosporaceae bacterium | reverse complement strand
GTTGTATCCGGACAAACCTCCAACGCGGCCGGTCGGCGAATGGGTCCGGCGCAGCCCGGCGGCTATCGTGCACCAAGTCGTTACTCATCGACGTCTGTCTGCGCAACGTACCGGGGAAAGGCCTCGATCCCGGCGTAGCGCGCCGCGTCGCCCAGCTCCTCTTCGATCCGAAGCAGCTGGTTGTACTTGGCGACCCGCTCGGAGCGCGCCGGGGCACCGGTCTTGATCTGGCCGCAGCCGGTGGCGACGGCGAGGTCGGCGATCGTGGTGTCCTCGGTCTCGCCGGAGCGGTGGCTCATCATGCACTTGTAGCCGTTGCGGTGTGCCAGCTCGACCGCGTCGAAGGTCTCGGTGAGCGAGCCGATCTGGTTCACCTTGACCAGCACCGCGTTGGCCGCCGCGTCGTTGATGCCGCGGGCGATCCGCTCCGGGTTGGTGACGAACAGGTCGTCGCCGACCAGCTGCACCTTCTCCCCCAGCTCGGCGGTCAGCGTCGCCCAGCCCTCCCAGTCGTCCTCGGCGAGCGGGTCCTCGATGGAGACGATCGGGTACGCCTCGATCAGGTCGGCGTAGTAGTCGATCATCTTCTGGGTGCCCTGCTTGCGCCCCTCGAACAGGTAGCGCCCCTCGTCGAAGAACTCGGTGGCGGCCACGTCGAGCGCGAACACGATGTCGGTGCCGACCTCGAAGCCGGCCTCCTCGATGGCGGTGGAGATCAGGTCCAGCGCGGCGGCATTGGCCTCCAGGTTCGGCGCGAACCCGCCCTCGTCGCCCAGCCCGGTGGACAGTCCTTTGCCCTTGAGCACCTTCTTGAGCACGTGGTAGGTCTCCGCGCCCCACCGCAGCGCCTCGCCGAAGGTGGCGGCGCCGACCGGGGCGATCATGAACTCCTGGACGTCGACGTTGCTGTCGGCGTGTGCCCCGCCGTTCAAGATATTGAGCATGGGTACGGGGAGCAGGTGCGCGTTGGGGCCGCCCAGATAGCGGAACAGCGGCAGCTTCGCCGAGTCGGCGGCGGCCTTGGCGACGGCGAGCGAGACCCCGAGGATGGCGTTGGCGCCGAGCTGACTCTTGTCCGGCGTACCGTCCAGGTCGAGCATCAGCTGGTCGATGCCGCGCTGGTCGCTGGCTTCCAGGTCGATCAGCCGTTCACCGATCGTGACGACGTTGGCGACCGCGGCCTCCACGCCCTTGCCGAGGTAGCGGCCCTCGTCGCCGTCGCGGAGTTCGATCGCCTCGAACGCACCGGTGGAGGCGCCGGACGGCACCGCGGCACGCCCCATCGTCTGGTCGGAGAGTACGACCTCCACCTCGACGGTCGGGTTGCCCCGCGAGTCGAGAATCTCCCTGCCGACGATGCCCTGGATGGTCGCCACGTTCTTCGCTCCTCCACTCGACGCGATGCTGCTGCAGGCGAGCCTAGCTAGCCCCGTACACACCTAGGCATTGGGCTGGCAGCCGTCCCGCCCGGCGGACGGGACGGCAAGATCCCACGCCGGACGGCCACTCAAGATTCTCCGCGTTCACCCGATGCCTTCGTAGCGGAGCGTCGTTGTTCATATCGGATGCGTGATGTTGCTTCAAGCGCAGCGCGCATGACCCGTCCGAGTCCGGTATGGCTGTTGCCCCGGACCCGGGTGTGGAAGAGGCGAGGCGCGGCGGCGAGCTGGTTCCCCGTGCCGGCACGACCGCCGCGCCCGCCGTTCAACCCGACCGCAGGAGGTACGAGATTCATGCGAGGGCTCACGATCCCCGGCACACCGATCGGCCCGGCACCGGATCACGTACCGTCCGACCCGCAGATCGCCGGCGCGCGCCGTACCCTGGCGCAGCACCGGCGGCAGCGCTACCCGCACGGTCGCAGCTGTGGCTGGTGCCGCGAGTCGTACCCGTGTCCGCCCCGGCGTGACGCCGAACGCCTGCTGCGCGCCGCCGGTCTGGCGCCGTCTCCCAAGGCGGCGGAGCTGGCCACCGTGCCGGGGCTGTCCCGCCGGCAGCGGCGCGACCAGGGCACGGTGACCCAGGCGCAGCTGATGCTGCTGAACACCGGCCACTGAGGCCCACGAGCCCGCCACCGAGCCTGTTCCGCACTCCCCCAGTCCCCAACCCGCACTCCCCCCAGCCCGGTCGGGTCTCAGCACACCTCTGAGACCCGACCGGGTTCAACTGCGGCTCCACGTACATTTCGAGAATTCTCGAACAATCACCGCCGCCACTCTCACGGCACTCTCATTCAGCTGTCACATCGCTGCAATACCGCCGGGTAAGTCCATCGATGACGCCAGAGCCCCTTGTCCCGCCCGGCAGGCCCTTCTACGGTCGCGTGACCAGGTCGGAGTCGACCGGCCGGGAGAGGAGAACGCACGGTGCGGAAAATCAGCTTCCTGGCCACCGCCGTCGCGGTGGGTGTCGCGACGCTGCTCAGCAGCCCGGCACCAGCGACCGCGTGGGCAAGCAGTGCGGCAACAGCCGAAACCGAGGTCATCCGAATTCAGGGAAACCCGGGCAGCCCGAGCACCTATCACCTGAAGGACTGCATGTATTACCACAGCCAATACCTTGGCTGCAGTTACTTCCGGAACGGCACCGAGGATCAATTCAAGGTCTGGCACGTATGCGACACGTTCGCGGACGGCCGATACGTCAAGAGCCGCCTGAAGTTCAACGGAAAAGTGTACGAGATGTACGTCGCCGGTAGCGGCAAGTGCGTATGGACCGCGTGGAACTTCCGGCCGGGCGAGCACATCGGCATCCACACGGGTGTCGAAGGCATCGGGTGGACCGACTACGAATACACCTACGTGTGGGGTTGAGCTTCAGCGTCGCCGGCGGGGCGTGGCGCATCGAGGTGCCGGACGTGACCAGGCACGATGTACCCCGGAGATCGCGACCGGCGCGATCGTCGTCACGGGGGCACACCGATGGCTCAGCACCGGCGTACGGTCCTGCTCGCCGCGGCGGGCGCCCTGCTCACCGGCTGCGGCACTCGCCGCTCCGCGGCGCGCCCCCCGGCTCCCGGCCCGACCCGTAGCGCACCGGCCGCGCCCAGCCCGACGCCGGAAGCCAGTCCGACGCCTTCAGCCTCCACGCCGACCCGGGACCAGATCGTGGCCCGCTACCGCGACGCCCGCCCCACCGAGTGGGGTACGTACGTCACCGGCGTCACCCGCCGGCTGCCCGGTGCCGGCGAGACGGTCGCGCTCACCTTCGACGCCTGCGGCGGCACGTACGGCAGTGGCTATGATCATGCGCTGATCTCGCTGCTGCGCCGGCACCGGGTGCCCGCGACGCTGTTCCTCAACGCCCGCTGGATCGACGCGAACCCGCGGGTGGCCGCCGAGCTGGCCGGCGATACGCTGTTCGAGCTGGCCAACCACGGCACCAGCCACCGCCCGCTGTCGGTCACCGGGCGCGCCGCGTACGGGATCACGGGCACCGCCGACCCGGGCGAGGCGTACGACGAGGTCGCCGGCAACACAGCGCGACTGCACCGGCTCGCTGGCGCCACGTCTCGGCTGTTCCGGGCCGGCACGGCCCACTACGACGAGATCGCCACCCGGATCGTGGCCGACCTGGGGGCCTACGTCGCCGGGTTCGACGTCAACGCGGACGCGGGCGCCACCTACACCCCGCGGCAGGTGGCCGCCGCGGTCGGCACCGCCTCCGCCGGCTCGATCGTGCTCGCCCACATGAACCGGCCGAACGGCGGCACCGCCGAGGGTTTCGCCTCCGCACTGCCGGTGCTGCTCGACTCCGGCCTGCGCTGCGTACGGCTCTCCGAGCGGCTCCCTTAAGAGG
>JBOGDE010000451.1:0-3798 GCA_050701695.1 Micromonosporaceae bacterium | reverse complement strand
ACCTCATGATCGGTCTAGCCTCAGCCGCGGTCCTCATCATGATCGTCCTCAGCGGCTGGCTGACCATCCTCGCCATCCGCAGTCGACGCGCTTCCTAATAGACGCTACGTCGGGTGGCGGCGTTCGCGCTGGGCGCGGCGGGGCCCGCACCAGCATCGCCGCCATCGTCACCGGCGAACACTCCAAGGTGTCGGAGCGATGACACCGCCGGTGGCAGGTGACGGCGCGCGCCGAACGCCGATCCGAAGTCGAGCGGGCGGGGTCGACGGGCTGCCGTGCACCTGTTCGGATGCTCCCGACGCCGATAAGCGGGTCATCGTGGAGTCCTGGCTCACGATTGGGGCCAGCCTCACCGTGCATCTGGCCGAACGCCGGAGCCGGACGGTGAACGACCTTCTCACGATCCGGCGAGTCGTCACACAGAGTGCTTATGGAGCCAGATCTTCGACGCCGGCACCCACGGCTTCGTACGTCGGTGCCGCGCGCCGGTCGAGGCTCAGCAGCGTTGCCTGGTGTTCGGCCGCAGTGAACGCGATCATGGCGTCGTAGACGTGGCCGCCAAGCACCCGCCCGCTGGTCACCATGGCGAGCAGTTCCTGATAGCCGTTCTCGGAGAGCGTCAGGAAGGGCTCGGTGAACCGCTCGGTGATGAAGCTGTGGACGATCTCCGGCTGCGCACGGTGCGGCGGTGGCAGTCGCGTCAGGACTGAGTATGCCTCGACGGCTGCGTGGGCGATCAGTCTCGGGTGTCGAGCCAGGGCCTTGCGAGCGATCGCATGATATTCATGCCAGCTCGCGAAGGCGGCGATGACGACACTGGAATCTACGGCGATCACCGCCGTACCTTCTCCAGAGTCTCTCGTACCACATCGGCGGTCAGGACCGGCATGTCGACCTCTGCCACCGCGACCACGCCATCGCCGTCATCGACCAACTTCATCGCCGTCGGCGCGGGTACGATCTCCAGCCGCCCGTTGCGCTCCTCGACCTCCAGCGGTTGCCCCGCGACCAGGCCGAGCATGTCCCGGAGCGGCTTCGGGATCACCACGCGGCCGGCAGAATCAATGGCAGTTCTCATGCCAGAAATATACCATCAGTGCCTTTGCGTGTTCCGTGCGTCTACGCCGGGAGGCATTGGACGCCTGCTTACGAATTCATCGCCCAGTTTCGTCAGCAGGTGTCCAATGCCTCGCCACGGTCGGGTTGTCAGGTCGGGCGGCGGCGTTCGCGCTGGGCGCGGCGGATGCGTTCCACACCGGAGGCGCCGGGGCCGGTGCGGAGTTTTCCCTGTACGGCGGGGAACGGCACGCCGGCGTTGTACCTACGCTCCAGCCGTTCCACCTCGCCGCGCAGCGCGCGTTCGACCAGCTCGCTGACGTTGGTGGGCTCCTGCAGCTCGGGCAGTCGGCCCGCCCAGTGCGCGGCGGCCCGCGCCCGTTCCAGCAGCTGCCGGGAGAGGTGGAAGGATCGGGGGGTACGTTCCGCCGGGTCGATCCCGTCCCCGGCCGCCATCGACGGCGCCGTCGGGGCTGCCGCCCCGGCGACCGCGTCGGCCATCCCCTCACTCATGCCACCGGCCAGCCCACCGATCGCCCCGTCACCTCGCAGCGCATCCCCATCTCGCAGCGCATCCACGCCTCGTAGACCATCCCCGCCGAGCGCGCCACCGTCGAGCACGCCACCGTCGAGCACGTTGTCGCCCCCCAGCCCGTCGCTCGGCCGTACTCCGTCCTGCGCGTCGCCCACCGGCGACGCCGACCCCACAGACATACGTACCTCCGGTTCTCCCCCTCGGGCGCCGTGGCACCCGGACACCCCGTCAGGTTGCGTTCGAGTGCACGTCCCCCTCCCGTACCCCCGGCGTCTCCGTCAGTGGCCAGACCGCGAGCTCGACGCTGCCGGTGGCGGTGACCGGCCCCTTCACCATGCCGACCGGCATCAGCTTGAAATCCGGCAGCGACACCATCCGGTAGCCGGCTCCGGAGGCGACCACCAGGTACCAGGCGCCACCGGCGTCCCGGTAGACCCAGCCGGGGCGCGCGGTGGGCGGCACGATCGGGTCGGACGCCGGCTCCGGGGTGGCCCCGTCCGGGCCCTGGCTGGCAGGCTGGCTGTCGGCATCGGAGAGCCGGCGGAAGCGGGAGGGCGTACGGATCAGCGCGTTCAGCTCCACCCGATCAGCGATTCTTGCGGCGAGGAACATGAATACCAGCACCGCGGCCAGCGCGACGAGTACGGCGACCACCACCCGCACGGCCGGCGTCTCCCCCGGCAGCGGGATCAGCAGGCTCAGCACAGCGCCGCCGCCACCGATCAGCGCCAGGCCGAACCCGACGCCGGCGGTGGCCACGCCCCGCCCCACCCTCGGCCCCCGGTCGGCGTTGTCCCACTTGGCGGCCGCCCGCGCCAGACCCAGTTGGTACGCGCCGAGCAGCGCTATTACCAGCCCCACCACGACCAGTCCGGCACCGATGATGGCGTTCGGCAGCATCGTGGTCTCTCCTCGACGGGCGCGGTACGGGGGGCGGCAGCGGACCGTGATCGACCCCCGGTCCGGAGCCGGATCATTGTTGCATGCAACCGGTTACGCTGTCTTGTCTCATAGTTACGTGCAATGTACAGTCAGGGACGCTCTTGGCGACAATGGAAGACTGAACGTCACGGGACAGTTCCGCTTAGTCGCATGTTCAGGGAAGCTGAAGCCGATGAGCTATACAGTGCGGCATAACCACGGCATCGCCGCGTACGTCCGGGGAGGCCGGAAATGATCATCGCAGAGCTGGCACAGACGTTTACCGCGGCGGTCTCCGATGTCGTGGCCGCCGCGCCCACGCCCGAGCCGAAGGGTGTCAACACCGAGGGCGTGGTGAGCTTCCTGCTCAGCAGGATCGCGCCGATCTTCCTCGCCGTACTCGGGCTGATCTTCATCGGCCGGGCCAGCAAGGGTGAGGTCTCCAAGGTGGTGACCAGCTCCGCGATCGCGATCGTCGGGATCGCCTTCATCGTCGGCGCCGCCTCCCTGCTGATCTTCGGCGGCTACCTCGTCGAGCTCTTCTTCACGTAGGGAGTTGTCCGTGGATCTTGGTAGGTGCGAGCCGGAGCCCAGGCGTCGCGTCGCAAGGCGGACGACGAAGCCTGTGGCGGAACCACCGGCGAGGAGGACGACGCAGCGAGGCGGCGGCTGGGTTCGGCGCAGCCCTGCCAACGGTCCACGGACAACTCCCTAGGGGCTCACGATGCGGCTGCGGACCGACGACGACATCTACCGGGCACGCCTGCTCTACCTCGGCCCACCCGGCTACACGCTGCCGTTCCACCTGCCGTACGCCCAGTACGGGCTGTTCGCCGGCCTGGTGCCGCTGTTCATGTTCATCCGCTGGCTGATCACCCAGGAGGTCGACCCCTTCCCCACCTGGGAGATCGCGCTGGCGCTGGTCACCACTTCTTTCGTGTTCAAGCATGTTGACCCCGACCGTCCAGCACGTAAAGTAATCCGGACAGCACTCACCGACTGGCGCCGGACCCGGGAACCCCTCGTAGAGAAGCGCGAGCCCGCACTTGTGGCGTCCAAGGTGCGGATCCGTGAGGAGCTGCTGTGAATCACCCCTCCGTCGCCCACCACCCCGGCCAGCCACCGGGCGAGGACCGACGCGCGGACGCCACACCTGAGGGGCGTGAGCGACCATCGCCGGATAGTTCGGGCGGGCCCGCCGCCGGCGCCGCGCCGGGACCCGCACCACTCGCGGTCTTCCGCGGCCCCGGCGCCCCACCCATCGCGCCCCCGGCACACGTCACACC
>JBOGDE010000450.1:0-3824 GCA_050701695.1 Micromonosporaceae bacterium | reverse complement strand
GTGCCTGCTCGCGCTGGCCGGTGCAGCCCGCGGCCGCTGGTGGCTCACCGGTCTTTCGGTGGGTGCGGCAGCTGCCTGCAAGCTGTTCGCCTGGCCGATCGTGATCGTCCTGTTGGTCTACGCGGCGACCCGGGGACGGGGCCCCTTCGCCCGGGTCGCGGTGGCGGGGATCGGGCTGCCGGTGGCCGTACTGGTGCCGGTGCTGGCCGCCGACGCCGGCGCCGTGTACGAGAACCTGATCCGGTTCCCGCTCGGCGACGGACTGGTCACCAGCCCTGCCGCCAGCCCGCTGCCCGGCTACCTGATCGCCCAGCTCCTGCCGGAGGGGAGGCTGGTGAGTCTGGCGCTGCTGCTCGCCGCCGGCGCCGCGCTCGGGGTGTGGCTGCTGCGGCGCCCGCCCCGGGATGCGGGTCAGGTCGCGGCGATCTGCGCGGTCGGGCTGCTCGCCGCGATGCTGCTGATGCCGGCCACCCGCTTCGGCTACCTGCTGTATCCGGCGGCGTACGCGATCTGGATCGTGCCGTTGTCCCGTGGAACCGTACGGCCTCACGTACCGTCCAAATCACCATGAAGCTTGTATTCGCGCTCCTGGCCCTCGCGGTGGCAGGCGGATGCGGCGGCCAGCAGCCGGACCAGCCCGGGGCACCGAAGGCCGAGCAGCTGCCCGCGGGGCGTACGTTCACCTCGACCCAGGTCACCGACGACGGCAAGACCCGTACCCTCGCCGCCGGCAGCCGGATCCGGCTGGCGTTCGACAAGGGCGAGGTGCGCGCCGACGCCGGCTGCAACCAGCTCAGCGGCGACGCCCGGCTCGACGCCGGCCGGCTCACCGTCTCCGAGCTGAGCGGCACCGAGATGGCGTGTGACAAGCCGCTGATGGACCAGGACCAGTGGCTGTCGGGGTTCCTCACCAGCTCGCCGGTGTGGCAGCTGAAAGGCGACACGCTGACCCTCAGCGACGGCACCACCCGGGTCCAGCTCCGGGAGCAGCGGGACCGTACGCTCACCGGCGGCCAGTGGACCCTCGACACCCTGGTCGACGGCCAGACGGCGTCCTCACTGCCGCAGGGCGTGAAGGCGCACCTGAACTTCAACACCGAGGGCAAGATCACCGGCAACACCGGCTGCAACCACCTCGGCGGCGGCTACACCGAGGCCGACGGCACGCTGACCTTCGACACCATCGGCGTCACCAAGATGGCGTGTGGAGGCGCCAAGGACACCGTGGAGAAGGCGGTGCTGGCGGTGCTCGACGGCACGGTCAGCTACCGGATCGACGGCGAGACGCTGATCCTGACGCACCCGTCCGGCAAAGGTCTGCGGTACCGCGCGAGCTGACGACTAGCCTTCTGCCCATGTCGGGTACGCGGGTGATCGCGGCGATCGCCGCCGGGGGCGCGCTCGGCTCAGCCCTGCGGTACGGCGTGACGCTCGCCGCGCCGGACCCGCTGTGGGCCACGTTCGGCGCCAATCTGGTCGGCTGCGCGGTGATCGGTGCGCTGATGGTACTGATCGTCGAGGTCGGGGTGGGGCCGCCGCTGCTGCGACCGTTCCTCGGGATCGGGGTACTCGGCGGGTTCACCACCTTCTCCGCGTACGCCATGGGCGCGGTGGTCGAGGCGGACGCCGGCCGGGTCGGGGTCGCGGTGACGTACCTGCTGGTGACGGTGGTCGGGGCGCTGGCCGCCACCTGGGTCGGCGTGGTCGCCGCCCGACGGTTGACGAGGAGGCCCGGATGAAGCTCGCCGGAGCGGCGCAGCGGCTCACCGTACTGGTCGGGGAGGACGACCGGTGGCATGGCAAGCCGCTCTACACCGAGATCGTGCACCGGGCGCACGCCGCCGGGCTCGCCGGCGCCAGCGTGTTCCACGGCATCGAAGGCTACGGTGCCTCGTCCCGGATCCACACCTCCCGGCTGCTCAGCCTCTCCGAGGACCTGCCGGTGGCGATCGTCATCGTGGACGCCGCCGCCAAGATCGAGGCGTTCCTGCCCCAACTGGACGAGCTGGTCACCGAGGGCCTGGTGATCCTCGACGACGTCCACGTGGTGCGGTACGTCGGCCGGCAGCCGTAACCACGTGGCGGGCAGGCGAGCAGGCACCGGTCGTGGCCGGACTCGTGGCAGCCACGCGCCCGCACGATGCGACACGAGGTGCCCGGGCTTGAGGTGGCGGGCGTGAGATGGCGGGCGTGACGCTGCTGCTGGTGATGGTGGGCGGGGCGGTGGGTGCACCGCTGCGCTACCTCACCGACCGGGCGATCGCGGCGCGGCTGGACCCGGTCTTCCCGTGGGGCACGTTCTGCGTCAACGTGGCCGGCTCGCTGCTGCTCGGCGTGCTCACCGGCGCCTCGGCGGCGCTGCCCGGCTGGGTGTCCCCCTTGGTCGGCACCGGTTTCGCCGGCGCCCTCACCACGTACTCCACCTTCGGGTACGAGACCGTACGGCTGTTGCAGGAACGCGCCCGTGGGTACGCCCTGGCCAACGCCGCCGGCAACGTCGTCGCCAGCGTCACCGCCGCCGCCGCCGGATGGTGGCTAGGCACCACCCTCACCTGACCCAGCACCGCCACCCCCTCCCGTCCCCGCAGCCCCCATGATCAGCGTTTCGGGAACGAATCCGTCCTTCCGCAGCCACCTACGTTCCCAGGACGCCGATCTTGCAGGATGGCGCCGCACCAACCGCCGGGGATACCCATGCCACCCACATTCGGTGATCGCGATTTCGGGAGCGAAACCGCTTCTGGGCGGACACATCCGTTCCCGAGACGGTGATCTGGGCGAGGGTTGGGGTGCTCCGCACTGGGTTGCGGCGACCGGTCGCGGGGGCGGCGGATCAGGCGTACAACAGGAAAGGTGAGGTTTTCCAGCGGCATCGGCACCTACCGGGACCGGCGGGAGGCCGGCGCGGCGCTGGCCGAGCAGCTCGATGAGTACCGCGACCGCGACGACGTCATGGTGCTCGGACTGGTACGCGGTGGTGTCCCGGTCGCCGCCGAGACCGCGCGACAGCTCGGCGTACCGCTGGATGTACTGGTGGTACGCAAGCTCGGGGTGCCCTGGGCGCCCGAGGTGGCGTTCGGGGCGCTCGGCCCACGCGGGGTACGGGTGCTGAACGCCGAGATCGCCGACCGGCTCGGCCAGCGCGACATCGACGCGGTCACCGCGCGGGAAACCTCGGAGCTGCGGCGCCGAGAGCTGGTCTACCGGCCCGACCGGCCGCCCGTGGACCTCACCGGGACCGTCGCCATCGTGGTCGACGACGGGCTGGCCACCGGGGCGACCGCGCGGGCGGCGGTAGAGGTGGCACGTACCCTCGGCGCGGCATCGGTGGTGGTGGCGGTGCCGGTCGGCTCGGTGGAGGCGGTGTCCCTGCTGGAGCGGGACGCCGACCAGGTGGTGTGCCCGCTCGCCCCACCCGACTTCGGTGCCGTCAGCCGGTTCTACGCCGACTTCCATCAGGTCACCGACGACGAGGTACGCGACCTGCTCGACGAGACATAGGTACGGTCGGATCATGGAGATGACCTGTCCCAAGTGCCGAGGCGAGATGCGTTCGTACGAGCGCAACGGCGTCACCGTCGACCAGTGCATCGAGTGTCGGGGGGTCTTCCTCGACCGCGGTGAGCTGAAACAGCTGATCGACGCCGAGGTCGCCTACCACGCCGCCGACTCCGAACCCCGGCCCGCTCCCGCACCCGGCCCACCGCCGGCCCCACCTGCGGCACCGGCCCCACCTGCGGCACCGGCCCCGCCCACCGCACCGGGCGCACCCGGGTACGGGGCGCCACCGCCTCCGGCCCCGCCCGCCGCACCCGGGTACGGGG
>JBOGDE010000449.1:0-3838 GCA_050701695.1 Micromonosporaceae bacterium | reverse complement strand
CCACCGGCCTCACGCTCGGCGGCGGCCTTCAGCGCGGCGGCCTCCGCACGGGCCTTGTCGGTGATCTCGCGCGCCTCCAGCCGGGCCGCGGAGAGGATGCCTTCGGCCTCGCGCTTGGCTTCGGCGCGGTGCTCGTTGGCCTGCTCCTCGGCGAGCCGCAGGATGTGCTCGACCTTGGTGCCGAGGCCGGACAGCGTGGGACGGCTGTTCTCCTCGATCTGCTTGGCCTGCTCGCCGAGCTTCTGTTCGAGGCCGCTGGAGCGCTGCTCGGCCTGTCGGAGCCGGCGCTGCGCGTCGGTCATCCGCTGCTCGGCCTCGGCCTGGGCGCGCTTCATCTGCTCGAGCGCCTGATTCAGGCGCTGCAGGTAGGTGTCCACGTGGGCGCGGTCGTAGCCACGCAGGACGACGGCGAAGTCGGGTTCGTTGGCGTTGTCGAAGAACGACAGGGTGGGCTGCTGGGGCATTGGGACATACTCGCAGACGGCAGGGGTCCTTATGCAAGACCAAACGGAACATGATGCTGCCGAAGAAGGACGGATCCCGGGGGTACGGAGAGATGATGACCTCCGTGGCAGCCATTGCAGCGCTTATTTACCACATGTACGTTGTGCGCGCAATCCTATCGATCGCACGATAATGCACAGTTGGCGTCTCACCATCTGGTGCCCGAGGTCGGGCGCTGCCACTACCGGTGCCGGTCGCGTTACCGGTCGCGGAACCTGTTGATCTCCGCCAGATGCTGCTCGCGCAGCTGTCCATCGCGTACACCAAGGCCTTCTTCCGGGGCGAGACAGAGCACGCCGACCTTGCCCTGGTGCAGGTTGCGGTGCACCTCGTACGCGGCCTGGCCGGTCTGCTCCAACGGGTAAACGCGCGAGAGCGTGGGGTGGATACGGCCCTTGGCGATCAGGCGGTTCGCCTCCCACGCCTCCCGATAGTTGGCGAAGTGGGAGCCGATGATCCGTTTCAGGTTCATCCAGAGGTAGCGGTTGTCGTACTGGTGCATGAATCCCGAGGTGGACGCGCAGGTCACGATGGTGCCGCCGCGCTTGGCGACGTACACGCTGGCGCCGAAGGTCTCCTGGCCGGGGTGTTCGAAGACGATGTCCGGGTCCTCGCCGCCGGTCAGCTCGCGGATCTTGGCGCCGAACCGCTGCCACTCCTTCGGGTCCTGGGTGTGCTCGTCCTTCCAGAACGTGTAGCCCTCGGCGTTGCGGTCGATGATCAGCTCCGCGCCCATCGCCCGGCACAGCTCCGCCTTCTCCGGGCTGGAGATCACGCAGACGGGGATCGCGCCGCCGTTGAGCGCGAACTGGGTGGCGTAGCTGCCCAGGCCGCCCGAGGCGCCCCAGACCAGCACCACGTCGCCCTGCTTCATGCCGGCGCCGTTCTGCGAGACCAGCTGCCGGTACGCCGTGGAGTTGACCAGCCCGGGACAGGCCGCCTCCTCCCAGCTCAGGTGCGCGGGTTTGGGCATCAGCTGGTTGGCCTTGACCAGGCTGACCTCGGCGAGCCCGCCGAAATTGGTCTCGAAGCCCCAGATCCGCTGCTGTGGGTCGAGCATCGTGTCGTCGTGGCCCTGCGGGTCCTCCAGCTCGACCGACAGGCAGTGCGCGACCACCTCGTCGCCCGGCTTCCACTTGGTGACACCGGGGCCGACCCGCAGCACCACACCGGCGGCGTCCGAGCCCACCACGTGGTACGGCAGGTCGTGCCGCTTGGTCAGCTCGGAGACCTTCCCGTACCGCTGCAGGAATTTGAAGGTCGAGACCGGCTCGAAGATCGAGGTCCAGACGGTGTTGTAGTTGACCGCGCTGGCCATCACGGCGATCAGCGCTTCGCCGGGGCCCAGCTCCGGGGTGGGGATCTCGTCGACGTGCAGCGCCTGCCGCGGGTCCTTGTCGCGGGTCTCGACGCCGTCGAACATGGACGCCTCGTCAGCGCGTACCACCACACCCTGGTACGACTTCGGGACCGGGATGTCGGCCACGGCCTCCGGCCGGCCGCTCATGATCGCCTCGAGGATGTCCTTCATGGTGCGTCCCTCCGTCGCGCTGCCTGCTGCTGGCGGATGTTACCCGCGGGTAATGAGTGCCCGTAACATGGGTGTGACAAACCGCACCGGGCGTCAGTGGCCGGCGGCGGGTTGGACCAGCTCGACCAGGACGCCTCCGGCGTCCTTCGGGTGGACGAAGTTGATCCGGGAGTCCGCGGTGCCGCGCTTCGGGGCGTCGTACAGCAGCCGCACGCCACGCTCCCGCAGCGCCTCGCAGGCCGCGTCGATGTCTTCCACGGTGTACGCCACCTGCTGGATCCCGGGACCCTTCCTGTCCAGGAACTTCCCGATGGTCGAGTCGGGCGACAGCGGGGCCAGCAGCTGCACGCAGCCGCCGCTGGGGTCGGGGCCGACGGCGAGCATCGCCTCGCGTACCCCCTGCTCGGAGTTCACCTCGGTGTGGACGCAGCGCATCCCGAAGGTCCGCTCGTAGAACGCGATGCCCTCGTCGAGATCGGGTATGGCAATTCCCACGTGATCGATGCGCAGCAGCCCGATGCCTGCAGAATCCATGCTCGGTAGTGTGGCGGTTGAACGCTGGTTCAGGCGCAAAACACCCGAATGACATCGGTCACGCATCACGTAGGAGGCGGCTATGGGATCGGTCATCGTCGGCGGCGCGCGTACCCCCATGGGGCGGCTGCTCGGCTCGCTGAAGGACTTCTCCGGTGCGGACCTGGGCGGCTTCGCGATCAAGGGTGCGCTGGAGCGCAGCGGGGTGGCGCCGGACCAGGTCGACTACGTGATCATGGGCCAGGTGCTGCAGGCCGGCGGCGGCCAGATCACCGCGCGGCAGGCCGCCACCAAGGCCGGGATCGCGATGGACGTACCGGCGCTGACCATCAACAAGGTCTGCCTGTCCGGGCTGGACGCGATCGCGCTCGCCGACCAGCTGATCCGGGCCGGTGAGTTCGAGATCGTGGTCGCCGGCGGCATGGAGTCGATGACCAACGCCCCGCACCTGCTCAAAGGCTTCCGCTCCGGCGTCAAGTACGGCGACACCACGCTGGTCGACTCGATGCAGTACGACGGCCTCTGGGACGCCTTCACCGACGCCGCGATGGGTGAGCTGACCGAGAAGAAGAACGCGACCCTCGGCATCAGCCGCGAGGACCAGGACGCGTTCTCCGCGGCTTCGCACCAGCGCGCCGCCGCCGCGGCGAAGAACGGGATCTTCGACGAGGAGATCGTCCCGGTGGAGATCCCGCAGCGCAAGGGTGACCCCGTGGTGTTCGCCACCGACGAGGGGGTACGCGGCGACACCACCGCCGAGACGCTCGCCAAGCTGCGCCCGGCGTTCAGCAAGGAAGGCACCATCACGGCCGGCTCGGCGTCGCAGATCTCCGACGGAGGCTGTGCGGTCGTGGTGATGAGCGCGGAGAAGGCCGCCGAGCTGGGGCTGACGGTGCTGGCGGAGATCGGGGCGCACGGCGTCGTCGCCGGGCCGGACTCCACGCTGCAGTCGCAGCCGTCGAACGCGATCAACGCCGCGCTCGCCAAGCAGGGCATCACCGTCGACGACCTGGACCTGATCGAGATCAACGAGGCGTTCGCCAGCGTCGGCCTGCAGTCGATGAAGGAGCTGGGCGTAACCGACGAGAAGGTCAACGTCAACGGCGGCGCGATCGCGCTCGGCCACCCGATCGGGATGTCCGGCGCCCGGCTGGTGCTGCACCTGGCGCTGGAGCTGAAGCGGCGCGGCGGCGGCGTCGGCGCGGCCGCCCTCTGCGGTGGCGGCGGCCAGGGCGACGCACTGATCGTGAAGGTGCCGAGCGCCTGATG
>JBOGDE010000448.1:0-3853 GCA_050701695.1 Micromonosporaceae bacterium | reverse complement strand
CCGTACGGGTCGGCGCCGTACGGGTCGGCGCCGTACGGGTCGGGGCCGTACGGGTCGCCGGCGTCCTCCGCGCTGTCGGGCCGGGAACGCCGACCGGGCTCGGAGCCGGGGCCGTCAGTGGAGTCTGGGCGCGACCCGGGTTTCCCGTCGCCGGTCGTACGGTCGACCACGCTCACCCGGTCCGGCGCGAACCCGCCGATCGCCCGCAGGTGGTCCCGGTAGGAGCCGTGGAAGTCGGCGAACTTGACGGCCATGTCGTACCCACCGACGGCGCCTCCGGCGGCTTTGGCCGCGGCCCGCAGCACGCGCTGATCCCACCAGCGGGGGGTGTCACCCAGCTTGCCGTGGCGCTCCACGCAGCGCACCAGCAGCAGTGGCTCGGGGTCGTCCTGCAGCGTGACCTTGTAGACCGCGACGTCGCTGATCCGGGCCCACGGCAGCACCAGGGTACGCAGGATCCCGGAGCGCAGGGTGAGCGAGTAGCTGTCGACGGTGATCAGCGGCCGCCGGAACACCGCCATGATCACCGGCAGCAGCCCGATGCCTGAGACCACCGCCGCCAGATGCGGCAGGTACGCCATCGGGTTGATCATCTCGTTGGGGAGCCGCCTCGGCTCCTCCCCGAACAGCAGCCACAGCGCCGCCACCACGATCCCGGAAACGACCAGATAGCCGACAATCCGCCCGATAGCGGATGACGGGAACCGGCGTGGGAGCGTTACCCGCTCAGCACCACGACGAGCTTCGGCCATCTCTGGGCGACCTTTTCGAGATCGGATCTGGAAACTTCACTGTACGAGGTGGGTCACACCCTTCGACAGCCGTCCACCGAGGAGCTTCGCCACGAGACGGCGCCCAGCCCGTACCCACAACAGCCAGCCCGTACCACAAAGCCAGCCCGGACCCACGAAGCCAGCCCGTACCCACGAAGCCAGCCCGTATCACAAAGAAGGACCGAAAGGCCCGCAGCCTTTCGGCGTGTAATCCGTTGCAACATCCGTGCACACCACAGTGGTACGTCCACCGGTCCGTAGACTGTGGCAGGCGACCGGCCCGCACCGGTCGGTCGGACGCACCGCGCCAGCCGCCCTGGCCGGGCACGAGATGCAAGCGAGGAGCCACCCAGTGTCCCTAGACCGCGACGATCCGGTGCGCGCGACGCTGGCGCTGATGGCGCCGGGCACCGCGCTGCGGGACGGTCTGGAGCGGATCCTGCGCGGCAACACCGGCGGCCTGATCGTGCTCGGCCACGACACCACGGTGGAGGCGATCAGCAGCGGCGGCTTCCCGCTCGACGTGGAGTTCTCCGCGACCCGGCTGCGCGAGCTGTGCAAGATGGACGGCGCGGTGATCCTGACCAACGACTGCTCGCGGATCACCCGAGCCGCCGTACACCTGATGCCGGACCCGGCGATCCCGTCCGAGGAGTCGGGCACCCGGCACCGTACGGCGCAGCGGGTGGCGCTGCAGACCGGCTACCCGGTGATCTCGGTGAGCCAGTCGATGCGGATCATCGGGCTGTACGTCGGCGGCCAGCGGCACGTACTCGACGAGTCCGCCGCGATCCTCTCCCGGGCGAACCAGGCACTGGCCACCCTGGAGCGCTACAAGCTCCGCCTCGACGAGGTCTCCGGCACGCTGTCCGCCCTGGAGATCGAAGACCTGGTGACGGTACGCGACGCGATGGCCGTGGTGCAGCGGCTGGAGATGGTGCGCCGGATCCGGGACGAGATCGAGGGGTACGTGATCGAGCTCGGCACCGACGGCCGGCTGCTGGCGCTGCAGCTCGACGAGCTGATGGCCGGCGTCGACGAGGACCGCAAGCTGGTGATCCGTGACTACCTGCCCGAGGAGCACCGCTCCCGCAGCACCCACAAGGTGCTCGACGAGCTGGACCGGCTCTCGGCGACCGAGCTGCTGGACCTGACCGCGGTGGCGATGGCGCTCAGCTACCCGGCGACCACGGACGCACTGGAGGGCGCGGTGAGTCCGCGCGGCTACCGGCTGCTGGCGAAGGTGCCGCGGCTGCCCGGGCCGGTGGTCGACCGGCTGGTGGACCACTTCAGCAGCCTGCAGCGGCTGCTCGGCGCCACGGTGGAGGATCTGCAGGCCGTCGACGGGGTGGGCGACTCCCGGGCACGCAGCGTCCGGGAGGGGTTGTCCCGGCTGGCCGAGGCGTCGATCCTGGAACGCTATGTGTGAAACACTGGGTATGGTTTGTCCTTTTTAGGCCGAATCGGTCCATACCGTCAGACACGTATCGATATCCGAGCGCCGCGCCTTCTCGCCCCTGCCGCCGGGAGTCGCTAGGCTCCCGGTCTCATTGGCGGTGGACCGTTGACCCCGGGTCGAGGAGTGGATGGTGGGGACGTACGACGAGCTGGTGGCAGAGGCCACCGGGGCGCCGCTGTCCGGCTGGGAGCTGGGCGAGCGCCTGGTCGACGCTGGTACGCCGTGGTCGTACCAGGGCCGGGCCAGCGAGCTGATCGCCGCCGCCACCGGCCCGGTGCTGGAGCTGGGCACCGGCGATACCGCGCAGGACGCCGCCGTGGTGCTGAGCTGGCACGAGCCGTACCGGCCCGAGGAGGTCGCCCGAGTGCTCGGCCCCGGCGGGGTCTTCCTCACCGAGCAGGCCGGCGGGCTGGACGGTCTGTCGATCAACGAATCGCTCGAAGCGCCGTTCGACGAATCAGCGTCCGACTGGTCGCTCGGCACCGCCCGCGCCGCCCTGGAGTCGGCCGGGCTGCAGATCGCCCAGAGCCGTACCGCGTTCCCGGAGCGGGTCTTCCACGACGTGGGTGCGCTGATCTACTTCCTGCGGATCACGCCGCGCCAGGTCCCGGACTTCTCCGTCGAGCGGTACGACAAGCAGCTGCGGATCCTGCACGACCAGATGTCGGCCGGTGAGCCGTTCCGGGACCGTGCGGTGCGGTTCCTGATCGAGGCCGTACGCAGCTGAGGCCGGCCGGCGCCAGCTACGCGGCGACCACCTTGAGCGCCACCGGCTTGCTGACGAGCTGACCCAGCCGGGCCACGACCGTGTAGCTGCCGGCCGGCGCCACCGTACGCTCCCCGGCACACTTCGGCGCCGAGGTACGGCCGTCCCAGGTCACCCAGAACCGTTCGATCGACCTGCCCGGGGGCAGCACCTCGACCTGGCTGCCGGCCTGCGGGTTGCAGTCGTCGGAGGACCAGATCCGGCTGGTGCCCCGCATCACCCGCAGCTCCTGCTGGTCGGCGCCGATGTCGCGCCGGCAGGCCCGCTCAGACACGTTGGTGATCACCAGGTCGATGCGCAGCCGGGCGCCCTCGGGAGTCTCGGTACGGGTCGGCCGCGGCGCGATCCGCAGGTCGCCGTCGGCGCACAGCGGCGCGGTCCCGCCGTTGCCGGACCCGGCGGCCGTCGGCGCACTGGTCTCGGCACTGGGTTCCGGGGTCGGGTCGACCGCGTCGCCGCCCTGGTCCGGCGGCGGGTCGCCGGAGGGGTCCTCGCTCGGGTAGACCACGGGGGTGGGGCTCGGCGATTTCGAGCCATTGGCCGGGTGCGCGCCCGAGTCGGAGCCGCTGCAGGCATACCCGAGCCACAGCACCACGGCCAGCGCTGCGGCGAGCACCACCGCTCGGCGCCGCCAGTAGACAGCGGCCGGAAGCGGCCCGACCGTCAGCTTCATAGTGATCGTCACGTTAGCGCCGTAGCAGGCACGAACCGGGACGCCACGCCGCGCTCCGTACCATCGACGCTTGTTGATCTTGGAACGGCCCGCTCAGCGTGCCGCTGACGGTGTTCGCACAAGCCGCCGTGTGCGAACTGTGCACACAAGGCGCGGAGAAGGCCGTCAGCGGTGCGCTGAGC
>JBOGDE010000447.1:0-3864 GCA_050701695.1 Micromonosporaceae bacterium | reverse complement strand
CCGTGGTCGGCCTTCGGCTCGGGCGGGGTGGTCAGCTTCGCGGTGTGGAACTGCTTGTGGCCCTGCCCGTCGACGACCTTCAGAATCACGTGGTACGTGGTGCCGTACTTCAACGTCGCCTTCGTCGACCACTCCTTCTTGTACGTTCCGGCGGTGTCCGCGATGGGCTTGACCTGGGGGAAGAACGGGTTGCCGGAGGCGTCCTCGCGCGGCGCCTCGGTGCTGGCGTACAGCCACATCGCGACCGGTACGTGGGCGGTGACGTCGACCGCGAGGTCGGGCGTACCGGGCTTGGTGGTCAGGGTGGCCTGCTTGACGCAGTTGGCGGAGCAGCCGCCGGGCTTGCCGGCGCTCAGCCCGGTCGCCACCTTGGGTGCGGTGAACGTACCGACCTGGTACGACTTCCCGCCCTTGGCGTCGGTCGCCGCCAGCACGATGTGGTACTTCGTGCCGCCGGTCAGCGGGCTCAGCGTGGTGTTCCACAGTTTCTGGTACGCGCCGCCGGAGGACGTCGTCACCGCCGGGTTCGGCAGCACCGGGTGGCCGTGGGCGTCCTCGACGGGAGCCTTGGTGCCGGCCTTGACCACGATCCGGGCCGAGGTGTGGGTCTTGACCTCCAACGCCATGTCGGACTTGTGGGGCAGCGGGGTCAGCCATGCCTTGGTGATGCACTGGGCGGCGCACCCGCCGGGCTTGCCGGCGCCGAGACCGCCGATCGACGGAGTGGGCGAGGGTGCGGCGGCGAGGCCGCCGAGCTTCGTACCGTGGACGTCGAGGTACTGGCTGTGGCCCGGCTGGGTGACCTTGATCTTGAAGGTGTACCCGCCGGCCGACAGCCCTGAGGTGTCGACGTTGAAGTGCACCCGGTAGTCGTGGCCCGGCTCGATCGCGCCGTCGTCCTCGGGGAAGGAGACGTACGGCTTCGAGCTGGCCGACCAGGTGACCAGCGCGGCGCCGCAGTTGAACAGGACGAAGCTGCCCTTGGTGGCGCCGCCCTTGAGCTGCACCGGGTCCGGCTTCGCGACCAGCTTCTCGGCGGCCTCGCCGCTCAGCCCGGGGCACGGGTCTGCGGGCTCGGCCGGCGCCGGCTCGGACGGAGTGGACCCGGAAGCCCCGCCGCCATCGCCGAACGCGGTCTGCTTGCCGCCCTGCATCGGCTGGCCGGTCGGCGCGCCGCCTTCGGGCACCTCCACCAGCGGCTCCGGCGTTGGGGCCGGGTTGTCCGCGGCGGGGGCGGGGCGGAGCTGGCCGTCGGTGCCGGCTTCGGGACTGTTGAACCACCAGCCGGTGGCCACACCGGCCAGCACGGTCAGGATCAGCAGCGCCACCACCAACCGGCGGCGCGGGTCGCGGTTCCCTGACGGCGGGACGGTCGGGTTGATGGCGGTGTCGTACATGGCTGCCTCCTCGGGTGCGCTTGCACCGCCGAGATGGCCGGGCCCCTGCAGAACCAACACTTTTCGGCGAGGAGTTTGACGTACCCCCATTGAACATGTTCAAAAGGCAGGCGTAAGGTGTGGACATCAAGGTTTTGAACACGTTCAAAGAAGGTGAGTACGGGATGGATCCGAAGCTTCTGATCTACCTGGCGTACCTGGGCGTCGGCATCGCGTTGACCGTGGTGGTGGCGCGCTCGCTGTTCCGCAACGGCAAGGTGTTCCTCTCCGAGGTGTTCGGCGACGAGGCGCTCGCCGACTCGGTCAACCGGCTTCTGGTGATCGGCTTCTACCTGGTCAGCCTCGGGTACGTGGCGGTCACCATCCGCACCTCGACCCCTGTGACCAGCGCCAGCCAGGGCCTCGAACTGCTCGCCCTGAAGCTCGGCTGGGTGCTGCTCGGCATCGGTGCCCTGCACGCCCTCAACCTGTACGCGCTGTCCCGGGTACGCCGCCGCCGGCTCGCGGAGAAGACACCCAGGGCGCCCCGTCCCACCCCGGCCTGGCCGCACCCGTGACCGAGCCGACCGCACCGGCGACTGCCGAGCTGGCCGCACCGGCGACTGCCGAGCTGGCCGCACCGGCGACTGCCGGGTCGAGCCGCCCCCGCGGCGAGCAGACCCGGCAGGTGATCGTCGACACCGCGGTACGCCTGTTCGCCGAACGGGGGTACGAGCAGACCACGATGCGGGTGATCGCCGCCGAGGCCGGGGTGTCGCTGGGCAACGCGTACTACTACTACGGCTCCAAGGAACACCTGGTCGAGGCGTTCTACGAGCGGATGCAGACCGAGATCTGGGCGGCCGCGATCCCGGTGCTGCACGGCGTCACCGACTTCACCGAACGGCTCCGGCTGGTGCTCCACATGGGCGTGGACGTGATGGCGCCGTACCACAGCTTCGCCGGGAAGCTGATCCAGACCGCGACCGATCCCGCCTCCCCGGTGAGCCCGTTCAGCCCGGAGTCGGGCGTGGCCCGGGAGGCCAGCATCGGGATGTTCCGAGCAGTGGTCGACGGCGCCTCGGTCAAGCTCGACGAACGGCTCCGCGGCGAGCTGCCCGAGCTGCTCTGGCTGGCGCACATGGGCATCACGTTGTACTGGGTGCACGACCGCTCGCCCGACCAGGCGAAGACCCGGCTGCTGATCGACCGCGCCACCCCGCTGGTGGGCCGGCTGGTCGAGATCTCGCGGCTGCCGGTGCTGCGCTCGGTCACCCACGACGTACTCGACCTGGTACGCGCGCTGCGCCGCTGACCCCGGTACGGGTGCGACCCGGGCCGGGGGGCCGGGTCGCACGGAGGGGCCGGGTGCGGCCGGCGGCGTTGCCGGTCGCACCCGGAGCTCTCAGCAGTACCTGATCAGCAGTACTTGATCAGTGCGTCCCAGGTCCTCGGGCCGACCACACCGTCGACCGTCAACCCGACCCGCTTCTGGAAGGCGTACACCGATTTGCGGGTGGCGTAGCCGAAGTAGCCGTCGACCACCGTCTTGTGGCCGGAAGCTCCCTTCTTCAGCCTTGGCGAATGGGCCCGGAACCGTATCGACGCGGAGGTATCCCGCCCTCCCGGGTTCGCGCCAACCCGGCACGCGTACCCTGGTCCGGGTTGCGTGTGGCGGGCTCAACTTTCAGTTGACGATCACCCGGCCCGCGTGGACTATTGAGTCTGGTCGGCTCAACTTCGAGCGGAGCAGCACGATCTCCCATAGGAGGACACGAGACATGGCACGAGCGGTCGGCATCGACCTCGGGACCACCAACTCCTGCATGAGCGTCCTGGAGGGCGGCGAGCCCACCGTCATCGCCAACGCCGAGGGCGCGCGTACCACCCCGTCCATCGTGGCGTTCGGCAAGAAGGGCGAGGTCCTCGTCGGAGACATCGCCAAGCGCCAGGCGGTGACGAACCCGGACCGGACCATCCGATCGGTCAAGCGCCACATGGGCAGCGACTGGTCGGTGGACATCGACAAGAAGAAGTACACCGCCCAGGAGATCAGCGCCCGGGTGCTGATGAAGCTCAAGCAGGACGCCGAGGCGTACCTGGGCGAGACCATCACCGACGCCGTGGTCACCACCCCGGCGTACTTCAACGACGCGCAGCGTACGGCCACCAAGGAGGCCGGCGAGATCGCGGGCTTCAACGTGCTCCGGGTGGTCAACGAGCCCACCGCCGCCGCGCTGGCGTACGGCCTGGACAAGGGCGAGAAGGAGCAGACGGTCCTGGTCTTCGACCTCGGCGGCGGCACCTTCGACGTCTCGCTGCTGGAGATCGGCGAGGGCGTCATCGAGGTCAAGGCCACCTCCGGTGACAACCACCTGGGTGGCGACGACTGGGACGAGCGGGTCATCGAGCACCTGGTCAAGACCTTCAACGGGCAGCACGGCATCGACCTGTCCAAGGACAAGATGGCGATGCAGCGGCTCAAGGA
>JBOGDE010000446.1:0-3869 GCA_050701695.1 Micromonosporaceae bacterium | reverse complement strand
CGACCACAAGGCGAGCCGCTTCCTCACGGAACTCTGGCGTGAAACTCTGATACTTAGCCACGAATACCTCTCCTTTCCGGAATGGACCCTATTGGATCCGCAGTCCGGAAAGTTGGAGGCACGCCAGGAACCGATTGCCCATGGTGCCGAGACTGGCGTGCAGATCGGTATGGCACACACCGGTGGCCTGTATCCGGACCAGCACCTCGCCGGGCCCGGGTTCCTCGACGATCAGCTCCTCGACCTTCGGTGCCTTGCCCGGCGCCCGGACCACCACACCACGCGATCAGGCTCATGGCTGCCCCCAACTACAGGCGGCCCCGCGGCCCGTGGATCGGATTTCTGCCGGGGGACAACCGCAGCAGGGTCGTGCCGTAGCCGCCCAGGTGGGTGGTGGTCGAGTGGTCGCCGGCCGATATCCGGGCCGACATCTCCTCCGGCGTGAGGTTGGCCATGAGTACCTCGACGCCGCCGGTGTCAGCCACCGCGATGGCCGCGAGGCGGCCGTCGCCACCCTCGGTGGCGAACCGGGGCCGGCCGGACATTGCGGCCAGCCCCGCCAGGGCGCGGTGTACGGGGAATATCGTGCCGGGGTCGGCCGGGAAGCAGGGGTGAACCAGTGCCGGGTCCCGGCGAGCGAACAGTCCACGCCAGCCGGCGGTCTCCAGGTAGGTGACCGAGTCGGCGCTTGCCAGGGCGGCCACGCTGCCGACGGTCCACGCTGCCAGGAACGCAGCCGCCTGCCGCGGGTCGACCGTTGGCGGCAACTCGCCGGGTGCCAGCGGGGCCTGGATGCCGGTGGCCACGGGATTGAACCTCGGTCGCAACGTCACCGGCCCCACTACCAGTGGCAGCCCGCCGGCGAGGCGCCGGGCCGAGTCCACGGTGGCGGTCTGTCCCTCGAGCGTCTCCACGATCGAGCGTTCGTCGAAGGCGTGCACCTGAGGGTTGATGGCGTAGGTCACGACGTCGAGCAGCGGCAGCGGCAGTACGGCCCGGTTGAGATCGGCGAAGTTCGCCGCGCTGCCGCCGCCGAGCGCCACGGCGAGCCCTGCCCGCTCAAGCAGGTGGCGAGCGTGGCGGGCCATCTGCTCGCCGGTCGTCCAGGTGCCCACGTCGAAGACGTAGAGCCGCCGTACCGGCTCTGCGTGCATGCCAAGGCGTCCGACCACCGCTTCGAGGTCGAGGCCCTGGTCGTGGCTCAGGGCGTCCACGTCCAGTGGTACGCCGAGCGCCCGGGCTTCGGTGGCCGCGCTGTCCAGCGACTCGGTCCACCCCGGCTGCGTCGGGTCTATCCAGACCCGCAGGTGATCCGGCCGCAGCCGAGCGACCTGCCGAAGTTCTTCGGTGTCCAGCGGCCCGCCCTGGCTGTGCGCGCCCAGGCCCAGGGGGGCAGCGGCGGCAGCGTGGCGGTGTCGTCGATCCTGATCACGGCGGTGTTGTCGGTGGGTCGCCGGCCAGGCCGCATCCCGGCCGGCGTGTGGCCGGTGAGGGTCACCGCCTGCCGGATGCGCTCGCCGGCCCGGACCTGGCGGGGGTAGGGCAGTCGCAGTGGAGTGCAGTAGGTCTTGTACGACGCGTCGGTCCAGTTGCGGTGATCCTCGGTTTCGAACAGCTCGCCGTCGAAAGCCAGGTCGAGCCGGGCCCCCGCGCCGAGCGGGTGCGCCATGCCGACCATCTCGGGAAAGGGCTGGTGCGCCGAGATGTCCCTCGGGAAACGCAGCTGTCGTTCGCCCGCAACTGTTCGTACGGTGACGGGCGCGCCGGCGAGCGACAACGGATGGAGCAGGCAAAAGCCGATACGGTTGATGGCGAAGTCGGCGCCGGCGACGCCGTCCATCGCGAACGTGACCGTGCCGGAGCGGCCCTCGATCGTCGCGTCCCAACTGAACGAGACGTCCCCCGAGACGTGCACCGACCGGAACGTCACAGTGAAGCCGTCGGGCCGGTGCTCGACGTGCAGGTCGTCGAGTCGCCCGGGGATGGTTCCCCAGTTGGCGTCCCGGACGGCGACGTACACCTGCAGCAGGGCGAGTTCTCCACCAACGTACACATCGCGCAGTGAGCCGGCGTCGAACGTAGCGGAGACCGCTGCGCTGCGCAGCGCCGTTTCCACGGCGATCGCCTCACCCTCGGCGCTCACGTCACCACCCCGCGACAACGGGGTTGCGCAGCCGTCCGATCGCGTCGACCTCGACCTCGACAACGTCGCCAGGCGCGAGGAGGCTCGGCGGCGACCTGAACAGCCCGACACCCGCCGGTGTGCCCGTGCTCACGATGTCGCCCGGATCCAGGGTGATGTACCGGGAGACGAACTCCAGGACAACGGCGACCGGAAAGAGCATGTTCGCGGTCGCCTCGCCCTGGCGCTGCTCACCGTTGACGTAGGAGGCGACCCGCAGCGCCTGCGGATCGGAGATCTCGCCTGCCGTGACGATGCAGGGACCCATCGGCGCGAAGGTGTCGAAGCCCTTGCCGAGGGTGATCTGGTTGTCCTTGAACTGCACGTCACGCCCGCTGACGTCATTGACGACGGTGTAACCGAAGACGTGCTCGGCAGCCTCCCCGCGGCGCAGGCCCCGGCCGCCCTTGCCGATGACCACGGCGAGCTCGACCTCGTAATCGACCTGGCTGTGCGGGGAGGGGATGCGGATCGGCTCGCCGGGCCCGATCACCGCGCTCGGCAGCTTGGCGAAGAAGAACGGCTCGGCCGGCAGCGTCGCCGACGGATTCTCCCGCTTGTGACTGGCGTAGTTGACCCCGCAGAAAAGCAGCTTGCCGGGTCGCGGCAACGGCGCCAGCAGGCGCAGGTCAGCGACCGGCTGTGGCGCCGACGTGATGTGCGGCAGCTCGCCGGAGCGGATGACCTGCAGCATACCGGTGGCGCCGGTCGCGGCGACACCGTCGCCGGTGAGCACACCGACCCGGGGGCCGGTGCCGTCGGAATAGGTCACGAGCCGCATGTCAATCCTCCACCCAATGCTCGTCACCGTCGATGACCAGCGTCTGTCCCGAGGCGAGCGCCAGGGGGATGCGTCTTGCGGTGCTGTCGTGGCGGGGCACGGCGTCGAGGAACGCCTGCACGTCCGGGTGCTCGGGCGTCTCGTAGTGGGTGGCGACGGCGTAACGCACGGCCAGGAACTCGGCGGCCAGCGCCGCCTCCTGCGGGTTCATCTCTCCGGTGACCACCTCGCCTGGACCGGGCCCGACCAGGGACCACGGCTGGGTGCAGCCGAGCAGTCCGACGGTGGGCCGATGCAGCTCACCGATGAGACGCATGTCACCGAAGATGGCGCTGTCACCGAAGTGGTAGACGCTCACCCCCGGCTCCATCTCCACGACGAAGCCCATGGGCACCCCGCTGATCACCCGGCCGTCGTCCAGGCGCGCCTGTGACCAGTGGTGGCTCTCGACCGGCTTGATGACGAACTCCCCCACGCGTACGGCGATGCCCCACACCGTGACCCGGATCTGCTCGTCGGGCACCCCGCTCTGGCGCAGCAACGCGGCCGTGTCCGTGCCGCAGATCACCGGCGCGCCGGTACGTAGGGCTACCGCGGCGGCATCACCCATGTGGTCCCACGCGGCGTGCGACGCGAGGATGACGCCGGGGGTCTCCAGGTCGGCGGCGGTGGTGGTGGCCACCGGGTTGCCCGTGAGGAACGGGTCGATGAGGACTCGCCCCCGCGCGCTCACCATGTCGTAGCAGGCGACGCCGTGGAAGGTCAATCGCGTGGTCACAGGGCCCAGCCCCTCTCGAGGCCGCCGATGAGGGCCACCATGGCGCGGTTGAGCGGCACCGGCACGCCGTACTCGTCCCCGACGCGGGCGACCGCCCCGTTCACGGTCTCCACCTCCGTCTTGCGTTG
>JBOGDE010000445.1:0-3872 GCA_050701695.1 Micromonosporaceae bacterium | reverse complement strand
GGGATAGGGACCGTCGGGCTTGCCGTCGCCGTCGGTGTCGACGGTGACGGCGGCGTCGCGGGCGAGCATCACCTCGCCGTCGGCGACCACCACCCCGTCGGCGAGCGGGTGCCGGCTCGGCGTGCCCCGGCGGCGCCCCCAGCGCCGGCTGGCCAGCCACCGGTCGGTGGCCCGCCAGGTGTCGTCACAGGCGTAGCTGACGGTACGGGCGTCCTCGGCCACCCGCTGCGCCAGCTGGTCCCGCCCGGTCAGCCCGAGCAGGTTCGCGACGCTGGCCTGCTGTTCGGCGAGCAGCCGGTCCAGCCGGCGCCCCGCGGCCTGGTGCAGTGTCTCCCGTACGTCCAGCAGCCGGGCATGGGCGTGGCGTACCGCCGGATCGGCGGCCTCGGCGATCTGGGCGTACCCGATGCCGCGCAGCGCGGCGACGTCGCGCAGCCCGCCGCGGGCCTCCTTCACGTCACCTTCCAGCAAGAACGCCAGCTCCCCGTGCGCCGACCAACGCTCCTCAGTGACCTCCCGCAACGCCGGGAGCCGGCGCCGGGCCTGCGATCGCCAGTCCGCCACCGCGGCTTCCCGCACCCGGTCGGCCAGCGAACGGTCCCCGGCGACGAACCGGGCGTCGAGCAGCCCGAGCGCCACCTTGATGTCCTTGCCGGCGAGCGAAACCGCTTCCCCGGGGGTACGCACCGCGTGGTCCAGCCGGTGCTTGGCGTCCCAGATCGGGTACCAGATCTTGTCGGCGAGCGTGGCGATGTCCCGCGCGCCGTCGTGCAGCAGGATCAGATCGAGATCGGCGTACGGCAGGCACTCCCGCCGCCCCAGCCCGCCCACCGCGAGCAGCGCCACCCGTTGTCCGGCACCGGAGGCGAGCAGCAGCCCGGCCAGCCAGCTGTCCAACGCGTCGGCGCGGGCGGCGCGGGCGGCCGTACCCCAGTCGGGCGCGACCGGGACCGGCCGCGGGCCCTGCAGGTGAGCCTCACCCGGAGGTGGCTCGCCCGCCGGGCCGTCGGTCTCCTCGGTCACACCTGGTCCCGGAACCGCAGGCCCCGGGACCAGGTAGAGACCGCGTCGGCCTACCCGGTCAGAGGGCGTCGATGCCGCGCTCACCGGTACGCACCCGGATCGCGTCGTCCACCGGCGTCACCCAGACCTTGCCGTCGCCGATCCGCCCGGTACGGGCGGCACCGACGATCGCGTCGACCACCTTCTCGACGTCGATGCCGTCGACCAGCACGTCGATCTTGATCTTCGGTACGAACTCCACGGTGTACTCGGCACCCCGGTACACCTCGGTGTGGCCCTTCTGGCGGCCGTACCCCTGGACTTCGCTGATCGTCAGGCCGGCCACGCCGAGCGCGGCGAGCGCCTCCTTCACGGCGTCCAGCTGGAACGGCTTCACCACCGCGGTGACGAGCTTCATCACTGCTCCTTCCCGGCACCAGCAGGCACCTTGGCCGCGTCGACTCCGGGACCGGTGACCACCGGACGACCGGAACCGCTGGTCAGCCCACCGGAGAAGTCGTAGCCGCTCTCCGAGTGCTCGGCGGTGTCGATGCCCTCAGTCTCGACCTCAGGCGTGACCCGGAATCCGATGGTCTTCTGGATCACGAAGCCCAGGATGCCAGCCACCAGGAACGAGTAGAGCGCGACCGCGCCGACACCGATCGCCTGCGGCAGCAGCTGACCGGCCCCGCCGCCGTAGAACAGACCGGAGGCGCCGTCCTCGCCGGTGACCAGCTGAGTCGCCAGCAGGCCGATCATGATCGAACCGACCGCACCGCCGACCAGGTGTACGCCGACCACGTCCAGCGAGTCGTCGTACTTGAACAGGTACTTCAGCCCCACGGCGAGCGCACAGATCACACCGGCGATGAGCCCCAGCGCGATCGCGCCGAGCGGCTCCAGCACCGCACAGGCCGGCGTGATGGCGACCAGACCGGCCACCGCACCGGAGGCGGCACCCAGCGTGGTCGGCCTGCCGTCGCGGATCCGCTCCACGATCAGCCAGCCGATCACCGCGGCCGCGGTGGCGACCTGGGTGTTGATGAAGGCGATCGCGGTGACGCCGTCGGCGGCCAGCTCCGAGCCGGCGTTGAAGCCGAACCAGCCGAACCACAGCAGCGCCGCACCAAGCAGCACCATCGGCAGGTTGTGCGGCTTGAACCGGTCCTTCGGCCAGCCGGTCCGCTTGCCGAGCACCAGCGCCAGCGCGAATGCCGCCGCACCGGCGTTGACGTGTACCGCCGTACCACCGGCGAAGTCGATCACGCCCAGCTGGCTGAGCCAGCCGCCGCCCCACACCCAGTGCGCCACCGGGAAGTAGACCAGCGTCGCCCACAGCACGGCGAAGACCAGCCACGGTACGAACCTCGCCCGGTCGGCGATCGCGCCGCTGATCAGCGCGACGGTGATGATGGCGAACATCATCTGGAACACGGAGAACACCAGGTCGGGCAACCCGCCGTCGCTGACCGAGTCGATCAGGCCTCGCAGACCGACCAGGTCGAGATTGCCGACCACTCCTCCGACGTCTCCGCTGAAGGCGAGGCTGTGGCCGTAGAAGACCCACAGCAGGCTCACGACTCCGATGGCCCCGAAGCTCATCATCATCATGTTGAGCACACTCTTGGAGCGGGTCATGCCGCCGTAGAACAGTGCCAGACCGGGTGTCATGAGCAGCACCAAAGCGCTCGCGGTCAAAATCCAGGCGGTGTGCCCGGAATCAATCTCCGGCACGCTGCCTCCTCTCGGTACCCCTCCTCTCCGGCGTGCACCGGGCCGCGCTGCCCATGCCGGATTGCACTGAGCGTGACCCCGGGCTGTTTCACCGCCCGTTCACGTCTGTTACAGCGGTGTGAACGGGTGGTCCACTGGTCGTGAGCGCCGTTACGGTCCGCGGTGTCCCGCTCGACCGACCGGGTAGGAATGATCCATGCGTATCGGCAACTGGGAGATCAGGCCGCTCGGCGGCGGGCTGGGGTGCCTGGCGATGATCCTGATCTCGATCGCGCTGTCGGTGCTCTGCACCATCGGCGCCAACCTCCTGCTGCGGTGACCCTCAGCTCCGTACGCACACCAGCGCGGCGGTGGTCCGGGGGGTGAGCAGGTGGGTGCTCCCGCGCCACCGTGACCAGCTTCGCGCCCCGTCCGAGTCCGCTGTGGAGCCATGCGGTCCCCACTCCAGCCCCGGTGCCACTCTCCGCGATCACGCCAGCCGGTTTGCTCGCCGCGATCCCGCGCAGCAGCCGGCCCACCTCAGGTGGCAGCTCTTGGTGAATCCCGCCGCCGCGGCGATCTGTTGGGCTGCCAGAACCCGCGGTGGTACGTCGGCTCTGTCCATCCCGGCAGGGTGCCACAGCACGGGTGCGTACGCCCACTGGCAGCACCCCACGGCTTCACCGTCGCCGGTAACGTACGCCGGGTGCGGATCATCGCCTCGGCCCCGACCGGCCGGCAGATCACCCACCACGACAGCCGGGGGGTACGCGCATCCGGGCTGATCCGCAGCGAGCACGTCGGCGTCACGGTGCTGCACGTCGAGGCCGGAGGTGAGATCGGATGTCATCCCGCCGTCGTCGACCAGTTGTTCCTGGTGATGTCCGGGCGCGGCAAGGTGCAGGGCGGGGACGAGACCTGGCAGCCGATCGCCGCCGGCCAGGTCGCCGTCTGGACCGCCGGGGAGCCGCACATCACCCGGGCCGAGGAACCCATGACCGCCGTGGTCGTCGAGATGCGAGACCTCCCGTTGACCCCCTGACCGCTCGGGTGTAGATCAACATCGGTCAGCGATGGGTGCGGTGCCGCGCGGTGGGACGGCTACAGCCCGCACAGCGTCCCATGCCTGATCAACATCGCGCGGCGGCGCGGAACGG
>JBOGDE010000444.1:0-3909 GCA_050701695.1 Micromonosporaceae bacterium | reverse complement strand
GCTGACCCGGGTCACGTGCTGCCCGGTCGCATCTGCGATGGCACGACCCGTCAGGCCCGCCGACTTGCGGAGCTGACGGAGCCGCGCTCCGAGGGCTCTCCTAGCCTCCTGTACGGAGGAGCTATGCGGGTCGGTAGTCACGGAGAGGCTTTGCCGACTTCCATACGGATTCGAATGCCTGGCGACAGGTTTCTACGATCCGCGGATCGTCGGTGGTCTCAAGAGCCGCGTTGGTGCCATCTCCCATGTAGTGCAGGAACAACACGAGCTCATCGTCAAAGACGTAGAAGTCGCCGCTGCCTGGCAACATCACATTGATGAGTTCTGGTCGCGGTATGTACCGGTTGTCCTCGCCCGCTTCGAGGAAGGCGTCGACCAGGCTGAGAGTCCAGCGCTGATACTCGCTCACTGGCACGGACACCACGCAGGCGCGCCGGCATGTACGGCCCGCAGCCACGTGGCCGCGCACCTCGCTCAGGTAATCGGCGAGCCATTGTTGGTCATCGGGTTCACCTCTGCGCCACTTCGCCAGATGGGGTAGCTCAGTCTCAGTGCCGTACGCGTCACGAGTTTCCAGGTGCACGAACGACTTCTTGATTCCTCGGGTCAGCGCGTCAAGATCTTCTAGTGTGGCCGGCCGCATCAGTCCGCCTTACTGAACGACGGGACCAGGCGGTCAGGAATTTCCACGCACGTCTCGCCCTCCGGAATGGCCATGGCGGCCAATACCTCCGGATCGGCCACCACCCAGCCCTGCACGATCCATGAGTCGCGGTCGGTTCGGTACAACGTCGGCGAGCCGTTCGGACGTGAAGCGGGATCTTTGGCGACGAACGTAAGTTCCACTGTGGACCTCCCGTGGTAGGTGCTCCCCGACAACGTGTCGTGTCGACAGCATGACGGGCCGTTTCCGGCGAAGTCAACTGCAACTTTCTGCAATTTCGTAGTGGTCGCTCGCGGTGGCTGGCTACGTTGCGTTCAACGAGTCACCACGCGATGTTGAACCCTGGGGGAGTGCAGATGTCCACACCAGACGGTCCTCCGACGTTTCGGCGACTGCCACACGAGTGCGTGCATGCGGGGCCCCGAGTGGTTCCGCTGGGTGGTGACGTCGTGGTGGCGCGATCGCTGGCCGCCGTCCACCGGCGCGACTGGTGGACGAGGCGGTGCCGCGCCTGCCGCGACCCGTGGCCGTGCCGGGAGCGACGCGAGGCGGACGAGGTGCTGGGCCGGTGACGTACACAGGTCGGGCTGTGGTGCCGAACCGGTTCGTCGCGCTCCGGTCGCCGGACCCGCCCTCGCCGGCCGGGCAGCTCTACCGTGGCGCCCAGTACGTTCTCGATCGGCACGCGGCGGTGATCGTGCTGGACCAGGCGCGCTGCTCCTGGTGCGGCGAGCCGTACCCGTGCAGCTCCACCGCCCTCGCCGAGCAGGCTCAGCGATCCGCGATGCGGGAACTGCTCCGATGAGTGCCGACCCGCCCGAGCGGCCCGGCGAGACCTCGGCGGCGGTGGAGGCGTACCACCGTCATCTGCCGAGCATGGTCACCCACCGGTGCGTGACCTGTGACCAGCAGTGGCCGTGCCGCCCCTACCGAACGGCACTGGCGTGGCTCCGCACCGCGGGCGACCCGCGTCACCGGCAAGATCGCTGAATCGGGAACAGAACTCGCCGGTCTGCGTACACTTTCGGTCCGAAATCGTGATCTTGCCGCGCGAGACAGGGCCGCAGCCACCTCAGACGGTGAGGGCTTCCTTGGCGGCGGCTTCCCGGGAGGCCGCCGCGGCGGCGTCGGCCGCGGGGTCCTCGGCGGGGTGCTGTGCCGCCCACCAGCGCTGGCCCGCCTCGGGGAGGGTGTAGATCGGGTCCTGGTAGGCGTACGTGCGCTTGAGCGCCTCGGGATCGTCGCGCTCGATGCCGGTGCGGTAGTTCTTCGTCCAGTACGAGATGCCGCGCTCGCGGTCGTAGTCGGCGAGCATGTGCACCCAGCGCTTGCCGACGAACGGCACGTCACAGACGATCCGCGGAGTGGCGTACCCGGGGAGGTAGCCCATCATCGCGTGCTGCAACTCCTGCGCCTCCCACACCGCGAGCCGCCAGTGCTCGGAGTTGGGGATCATGTCGCACATGTAGAAGTAGTACGGCAGGATGTTCGCCTCGCCCTGCAGCGCGAAGCACAGGTCCAGCAGGTCGGCGGTGGTGGCGTTGACGCCGCGCATCAGCACGCCCTGGTTCCGTACGTCGCGGACCCCGACGTCGAGCGCGGTCTGTGCCGCCTTCGCCACCAGCGGGGTGACCGAGTTGGCGTGGTTGACGTGGGTGTGGATCGCCAGGTTGACCCCGCGCCGGCGGGCGGTGCGGGCGACCCGCTCCAGACCCTCGACGACCTGCGGCTGCAGCCAGTGCTGCGGCAGTCCCATCAGCGCCTTGGTGGCCAGCCGGATGTCGCGGATGCTGTCGATGTCCAGCAGCCGCATCAGGTACGACTCCAGCTGCTTCCACGGCACGTTGGCGACATCTCCACCGGAGACCACGACGTCACGTACCCCCGGCTGAGCTTTCAGGTACTCGATGTGGGCGTCGTGCCGGTCCACCGGCTTGAGCGTCAGCTTCAGCTTGTCCACGGTCGGGGTGGAGTTGCCGACCAAGTCCATCCGGGTGCAGTGGCCGCAGTACTGCGGACAGGTCGACAGCAGCTCGGCGAGCACCTTGGTGGGGTAGCGGTGGGTCAGCCCTTCGGCCACCCACATGTCGTGCTCGTGCAGCGAGTCGCGGGTGGCGTACGGGTGCGACGGCCAGTCGGTACGCCGGTCGGAGAGCACCGGCAGCATGTAGTTGCGTACCGGGTCGGCGTAGAAGGCGTCAGTGTCGGGCACCCGGTCGGGGACCATCGTGTTGATCATCTGCGGCGGCACCAGCATCGACATGGTGGCGCGCTGCCGCTGGTCGGCTTCCAGATCCTCATAGAACTTCTCGTCGACCAGGTCGCCGAGCACCTTGCGCAGCTGCTTGACGTTCTTCACACAGTTGACCCGTTGCCACTGTGCGTTCTCCCACTGGTCCCGGGTGACGTCGCGCCAGCCGGGCAGCCGCGTCCAGTCCGGCTCGACCAGCTCACGGCGCTGGTACTCGTACGGCTGCTCGGTGCTCTGCTCGGTCACGTGGTCCTCCCCGTGCGGTGAACGGATCTCTCGCAGCGTAGTGGAAAAGCTCCTGCAAAACTAATAGTCTACCGAAGGATTTCCCGACAGGTCGGGTCTGAAACGTGAAGGGCACAGGAGGAGACGTCGATGAGCACACCAGAGACCGGCTCGCCGGTAGGGCTGCACCGGGTGCTCGAACCGGCCGGTGTCCTGCCGCAGGCGGCGACCCGCCTCGACAACCGCCGCGAGCTCTGGCCCGACGAGGTGCGGATCAGCGTGGAACGGCTCAACCTCGACGCGGCGAGCTACCGGCAACTGGCGGACAAGCACCGCGGCGACGGCGCCGCGATCCGCGCCGAGGTGCTCGACATCGTCTCCAGCCGGGGCAAGATGCAGAACCCGGTCACCGGCTCCGGCGGCATGCTGATCGGCACCGTCGACGAGGTCGGTCCGCAATCGACGCTCGATCTCAAGCCCGGGCAGCGGGTGGCCACCCTGGTCTCACTGACCCTCACCCCACTGACCCTCACCGACGACCTCGCCGCCTGGGACGGCAACAGCGAACAGGTGCCCTGCGGCGGGTACGCGATCCTGTTCGGCCGCTCCATCGCCGCCGTGCTGCCCGAGGACCTGGACCCGGAGCTGGCGCTGGCCGTGATGGACGTCTGCGGCGCGCCCGCGCTGACCGCCCGCGTGGTACGCCACACCGCCGCGGCCCACGCCGCCGAGGCCGGCTCCGGCGGCTCCTCCGGGGATCCGCTGCGGC
>JBOGDE010000443.1:0-3958 GCA_050701695.1 Micromonosporaceae bacterium | reverse complement strand
GTAGGATCTTGGCTCCGATACCGGTGTTGTATCGGGGCCAAGATCCGACGTTGCCAGCGTCGTTCTGGGCCCGGCCGGGCCCGGTGAACGTTAGTGGCCACCGCACTAGGTGGCGGACCATCGCCGGGGGTGTTTGGGGACGTTCGACCCATGTCGCCAGCGGTCGCCGCGGGCAGGGTGAACCTATGAAGCAGGTAGACCGCGACCCCGTCGACATACCGGTCGCGCCCGACGCCGCCTCGGCGCTGGGCACCGCGGCTCTGGTCGCGTTGCACGCACCGTCGGTGCACAACACCCAGCCCTGGCACTGGCGGGTCACCGGTGACCGCCTGGAGCTGTACGGCGACCAGCGGTGGCGGCTGGACGTCGCCGACCCGAGCGGGCGCCTGCTGCTGCTCTCGTGCGGTGCGGCGCTGCACCACGCACGGGTCGCGCTGCGCGGCATGGGATACCTCCCCGCGGTACGCCGGTTCCGGGACCGGGACGAGCCGGGGCTGCTCGCCACCGTGACCGTGGACCGCCAGATCGCGGTCACCGGGCCGGCCGCCGCGCTGCTCGGCGCGATCCTGGCGCGGCAGACCGACCGGCGGCCGTTCGCCGACGTACCGCTGCCGGAGTCGGCAGTGACGGCGCTGCGCCAGGCAGCCGCCTCGGAGGGCGCATGGCTGCACCTGCTCAGCGCCGAGCAGGCGACCACCCTGCTGGCCGCCGCCGAGCAGGCCGAGACCGTCGAGTTCGCCGACCGGCACTACCGCCAGGAGCTGGCGAGCTGGACCCGGCGAGAACTCGGGGCCAGCGAGGGGATCCCCGCCACCGCTCTGCCGCCACGCGGCGACGGCTACCCGCGCAGCGGCAGCTACGCGGTGCTGTACGGCAACGGCGACCGCCCGATCTCCTGGCTGCACGCCGGCGAGGCGCTCTCCGCGGTATGGCTGGCCGCCCTGGTCAACGGGCTATGTCTGCAGCCGCTCAGCGTCGTGATCGAGGTGCCGGCCGCCCGCGCCACGCTGCACCGGATGCTGTACGGGATGGGCTCGCCGTACCTGGCGCTGCGGATCGGCATACCGGCGGCGAACGGGGGCAACCCAACGCTGACCGGCCGGCGGCCCGCCCCGGACTCGGTCGACGTGGCAGTCGTAGTGGGACCGGGATCGCCGTGAACCCCGCGACCGACCTGCTCACCGCGATCGTGGCGTCCGCGACCCGGGCACCCTCGATGCACAACACCCAGCCCTGGCGGTTCCGGGTCCGCTGCGCCGTGCCGCACAGCCTGGAAGGCGCCGTGATCGAGGTACGCCGAGACCCCGGCCGCGGGCTGCCGGTCGCCGACCCCACCGGCTGGGCGGACCGGATCGCGTGCGGTGCGGCGGCGTACGGAGTGCGGCTCGGGATCGCGGTGCACGGGCACCGGCCGGTGACCTGCGCCTGCCCGGATCCCTCGGACCCGGATCTGATCGCGACGGTGACGGCCGGGCCGGCCCGCCCGGCGACTCCCCAGGAGCACGCGCTGTTCGCCGCGATCGGCCGCCGGCGCAGCAAACGCAGCCCGTTCCACCCGGTGCCGGCGGCGCCCGGCAGTGGCGAGAAGCTGCAGGCCGCGGCCCGCGCCGAGGGTGCCTGGCTGGAGGTGCTCGACGACCGGCGCGACCGGGCCGTGGTGGCGCGCATCGTCCGGGACGCCCAGGAACAGCTGCACGCCGTCCCGGGCTACTCCGCCGAACTCCAGTCCTGGGTACGTCCCGACGGACCCGGCGATGACGGGGTGCCGGTCGAGACGGCCGGCCCCAGCCCGGCACCGTACGACCTGCTGGCGCTGCGCGACTTCGGCTCCGGGCCACGGGCGCCCGGTCGCGACTTCGAGCCCGACCCGCTGGTCCGCGTCCTCGGCACCGACACCGACCACCCCGCCGCCCAGGTGCACGCCGGGATGGCGCTCTACCGGGTGCTGCTCACGGCCACCGCCGACGGGCTGTCCGCCTCGATGCTGTCGCAGCCGATCGAGCTGTCGGCACCGCGCCGGGAGCTGCGTACCGCGCTGCACCGTACGGTCGGCTGGCCGCAGATGGTGCTACGCCTCGGGTACGGCATCCGCCCGCCCGCCTCACCCCGCCGCCCGGTCGCCGACGTCCTCGACGTCGCCCCGGCCACCGAGGTCCCGGCGCGGGTCACACCGCGGTAACACGCGGCCGGCGGAATCCGTGGTTTTTCCCTTTAGAGGCGATTTATGGTGATCAAATCCAGGCTGTGGGGTCATAGCATGACCGCCGCAGGTCGCCGGCACACCCCGCGGCGCCCGTCCACCCGGGCCCAGGAAAGGTCACGTGAACGCATGTCAGACACCACCACCCGGCCGCCGCTTGGTCTCACCCGCCGGTTCCGCCGCTGGCTCGCCGTCGCCCTCGCCGCGGTCGCGCTGACCACCGCCGGCATCGTCGCCGCCAACTCCGCGTCCGCCGCGTCCGGCTGCCGCCCGGACTTGTGGGACTCGCACGGGGTCGCCTGGATCAAGAACCCATACTGCACCACGAACCGGTGGCGCAAGGAGTACGTCAAGCGCAACAACTTCTACATCGAGCTGGTCGCAGGTCGCGTCTACACCGACAGCGGCTCGTCGATCGCCTACACGTACAACTGGGCGCGGGTACGCGGGAGTGGCTACAGCACATACGGCTACATCGCCGTCGAGCTGTACGACACCTACAACGGATCCCGCTGGAGCCGCCGGATGAAGTTGAGCACCCGGACGTACACCTATGGAGGGGACCCGAACAACTCCCGGACCAGGTTCCGCGCCTGCTACCTGAACTCCAGCGGCGCACGCGTGCAGTGCACCCCCTGGAGCTGGTGAACCCCTGACCGACGGTCCGCACCACTTGGTGCGCTGGCAGGCGCGCGACACGCCGACGCCACCGGCGTGTCGCGCACGGTACGGCGCACCAAGTGGGATCGCCTAACCCGCGAGCACGGGCTCCGGGCTCGTGGGGGTTCGGAGGCGGACCTGGCCGTCGCGTACGTCCAGGATCAGGTCGGCGCGGGCCGCTTCGTCGGGGCGGTGGGTGACGTGCACGACGGTCCGCCCGGCGAGCGCGCGTTCCAGCCCGGAGAGCACGGTGTCCGCGGTCGTACGGTCCAGGTGGGCGGTGGGCTCGTCGAGCAGCACCAGCTCGGCGTCGGGTACGGCGACCAGCGTCCGGGCCAGCGCCAGCCGCTGCGCCTCACCGCCGGAGGCGTTGGCGCCGTAGCCGTCGAGCCGGGTGTCGAGCCGGTCCCGCCAGCCGCCCAGCCCGGCGTCGGTCAGTGCCGTCGCGAGCCGTTGGTCGCCGGCCGACGGGTCCGCCAGCCGGAGGTTCTCCCGGATCGTGGTGGAGACCAGCTGCGACTCCTGGGGACACCAGGCCACCCGCGCCGGACGCTCGGCACTGCCCCGCTCGGGCTCCAGGAAACCCAACAGCAACGCCAGCAGGGTCGACTTCCCGGCGCCGGAGGGGCCCGTCACCGCCACGTGCGTACCCGCCGGGATCTCCAGGTGTACGTCACGCAGCGCCGGCGCCGCCGCGCCGGGCCATCGCACGTCGACACCGCGCAGCCGTACCGCCCCGCCGCTCGCGCCAGGGCTCGGGAGTGCCGCCCCGGCCGGGGTGACTTCGGTCTGGGCGGCTTCGGTCAGGGTGGCTTCGGCCGGAGTGTCCCCGGCCGGGGTGGCCTCGGTCGGAGTGGCTTCGGCCGGAGTGGCCCCATTCAGGGCGGCTTCGGTCAGGGTGGCTTGGACGCGGCGGTGCGCGGTACGCAGTGCGTCGTAGCCGGTGGCGGCGGCCGGCACCCCGAGCAACACGTCGGTGAGCGCCAGCGGCACCAGCGCCAACACCGCGACCAGCACCGGGGCGAGCGCTCCGGCGGCGACCGCGCCGGCGGCGAAGCCGACCCCGGCCACGGCGGCGGCCCCGGTGCAGGCCAGCAC
>JBOGDE010000442.1:0-3986 GCA_050701695.1 Micromonosporaceae bacterium | reverse complement strand
GCGGCACCCCGGGGCCCGGCGACCGGCGCGAGGAGGCGCTCGCGGCGCTGGCCGGTGAGACCGATTCCCTGGAGGACACCGCTTCCCTGGAGGTCACCGCGGTCAGCCCCGCCGTACCCGAACCGGCGGCCGACGCCGAGCCGGACAGCGACCCGGACGTCCCGCTCTGGCCGGGCGCCTCACCCGCGCCGGCGGGGATCCCCCAGAAGCGGACGGTGGTACGCACCCGGCCCCGGCCACCGGTAGCGGCCGCGCGGCAGGCTCCCCGGCTCTACCGCCCGACCCGGCGCCCGGCGGTCGGGCTGCCGCTGCTGGTGCTGCTCGGCCTGCTCGCGCTGTTCGTGGCGTGGGTGAGCGCCGAGCCGTTCTGGTTGGCGGTGGGCCACCACGACACCGGCGCGGTGCAGCTGACCCGGTGCACCGGCAGCGGCACCCTCGGCACCCGCTGCGTCGGCACCTTCAGCGCCGAGGACCGCCGGTACGCCGTCGACCTCGCCTCGGTCAGCGGCGTGGCCACCGAGGACCGCGAGGTCGGCCGTACCCTGCCGGCCCGGATGGTATCCGAGGACGGCCGGATCGCGTACGCCGGCGACCCGGTCGGGCTGCACCTGCGCTGGCTGCTCGGCCTGGTCCTGCTGCTCGTGCTGGGGCTCGGGATCTGCGCCGCCACCGGGGCGTGGCGGTTGACCGGCGCCGCCCGCGCCGGCGCGGTGTCGGCCGGCCTGCTGGCACCGCTGCTGCTCGCCGCCCTGATGCTCGCGCTGACGTACTAGCCGAGCCGCTATTGGACCAGTCTTCCAATAACAGTGAAATCGTCCTATAGTGCGTAAGCCGGTCGGGAGCCAGGTTCACAGGAGGCTGTGATGTTTCGACCGATCGCGCTCGGCGCCACCGCACTCGGCATCGGCGCCGCCATCCTCTTTGCAGCGCCGGCCGGCGCACAGCAGGGCGCCGGGGTGAGTTTCCTCGGCCACTTCTGCGGCACCGACAACTACGGCACCCAGCCCACGTGCACGTACAAGACGACCGAGGCCACCGGCTACGAAGGCGTCGGGCCGTTCAAGATCACCAAGCGGCTCGCGGACGGCAGGATCGTGGTGCTCGCCAACTGCGCCGCCAACGCCCAGTGCGGCACCAAGAGCGCCACCCCGATCGCCGCCGGCACCACGATCACCGTCACCGTCACCGCCGAACCGGGCCAGGTAGGCCTCGGCGGCGCCGACGTCTAACCGCCACGCGCGTAACTGCGGAGTTGTCGGGGTATCCGGGCGGGCAGAAACCCCGGCAACTCCGCGGTTACCCCACTTCCCGGCGGGCAGCCACTACCGCGTCGTAGACCTCGCGCTTCGGCAGGTCCAACTGCCGCGCCACGTCGCGGATCGCTTCTTTGCGAGGCGTTCCGGCTGCCTCGCGCTCGGCGACCATGGCGGCCAACTCCTCGGGGGTACGCGCCACCGCCACCACCGGTGCGCCGGCGACCACCAGCGTGATCTCGCCGCGGGGCGGGTCGGATTCCACCCCGGCGGCGAGCGAAGCGAGCGGGGCGCGGCGTACCTCCTCGAAGGTCTTGGTGAGCTCCCGGCAGAGCGCGGCGGGGCGCTCCGGCCCGAAGCTGGCAGCCAGGTCGCCCAGCGTGGCGGCGATCCGGTGCGGCGCCTCGAAGAACACCAGAGTGCGGGGCTCGTCGGCCAGCGATGCCAGCCGGCGCCGCCGCTCGGCCGGCTTGCGCGGCAGGAACCCTTCGAAACAGAACCGATCGCACGGCAGCCCGGAGACGGCCAGCGCCGTGGTCACCGCGCTCGGTCCGGGCACCACCGACACCGGCACGCCGGCCTCGACCGCGGCGCGTACCAGCCGGAACCCCGGGTCGGACACGCTGGGCATCCCACCGTCGGTCACCACCGCGACGGTGTAACCGGCCAGCAACGCCTCCAGCAGCTCCGGGGTACGCCGTACCTCGTTGCCCTCGAAGTACGACACCAGCCGGCCGCCGACGGTGACGCCGAGGTCGGCGGCGAGCCGCTGCAGCCGGCGGGTGTCCTCGGCGGCCACCACGTCCGCGCTCGCCAGCGCGGCGGCAAGGCGTGGTGAAGCGTCCCCGGGATTGCCCAGCGGAGCCCCGAGCAGCAGCAACGAACCCATCGCACCCCTCCCGGTCACCGGCGCCTTGCCCTGCAGCCTACGATCGGCGGGTGGCCGCGACCGCGACGACGACAGGGGAACCGCCGCTGATGCGTGACCCCGCACCCACCAGCCTGCCGGACGAGGTACGCCGTCGCCTCACGTCCCGGCTTCCGGACGACCACGGCGCGTCCTGGATCTGGACCGGTCTGATCGGACTGATCGCGCTGGTGCTGCGGATGGTCAGCCTGGCGTACCCGGACGAGATCATCTTCGACGAGGTCTACTACGCCAACGAGGGCCACAGCATGCTGCTGCACGGCTCGGAGTGGGACCTGGAGAAGGACACCCCGAAGTTCATCGTCCACCCGCCGCTGGGCAAGTGGATGATCGCGATCGGGATCAAGCTGTTCGGCTTCGACTCCTTCGGCTGGCGGTTCGCCGCGGTGGTCGCCGGGGTGGCCAGCGTGATCATCCTGGTACGGGTGGGGCGCCGACTGTTCGGCTCGACGGCCCTGGGGTGCCTGGCCGGGCTGCTTCTGGCGCTGGACGGGATGCACTTCGTCTCCAGCCGTACCGCGCTGCTGGACATCTTCCTGATGGTGTTCGTGCTCGCCTCGTTCGCCTGCCTGGTGGTCGACCGCGACACCCGGCGCCAGACCTGGCTACGGGCCCTGGAGTCCGGTCTGGATCCCACCCGGCGCCAGCCCCACCTCGGCTTCGGCTGGCGGGTCGCCGCCGCGGTGTTCGCCGGCTGCGCGCTGTCGGTGAAGTGGAGCGCGGTGTGGTACATCGCGACGTTCATGGTGCTGCTGGTGGTGTGGGAGTTCGCCACCCAGCGCTCGGCCGGCGTACCGGCGTCGCTGCGGTGGAGCGGGCAGCGGCTGGCGGCGGCGTTCTCCTGGGCGTGGCTGTTCGGCACGCTCACGGTGGTCACGTACGTGGTCTCGTGGACCGGCTGGTTCCTCGACGACGGGGCCACCTACCGGCACTGGCTGCGCGACCAGGGGCACGCGGAGTGGCCGGTGCTGGGCGCGCTGCGCAACCTGTTAGAGTACCACGCGCAGGCGTACACCTTCCACACCAACCTCAGCGCCGAACACCAGTACCAGTCCTGGCCCTGGCAGTGGCTGCTGCTGGGGCGGCCGGTGGCGTACTACTGGTCGGACGCCGGCGCCTGCGACGCGTCCAGCTGCGCCGCGGAGATCCTTTTGCTGGGTACGCCGCTGCTGTGGTGGAGCTTCCTGCCCGCCCTGGCGGCGGTCCTCTGGTACGCGATCAGCCGCCGCGACTGGCGGGCGTGGACCATCCTGGCGTGCGCCGCGATGGGGATCCTGCCGTGGTTCGTCTACATGCTCGACAAGCGCACGATGTTCTACTTCTACGCGCTGCCCAGCCTGCCGTTCCTGGTGCTGGCGGTGACGATGGCGGCCGGCATGGTGATCGGTCCGCGGGTGCCGCTCGGCGGTGACCCGACCCGGCGCACCGTCGGCACCCTGGCGGTGGTCGGGTACGCGGTGGCGGTGGGGCTCTGCTTCCTGTACTTCTACCCGATCTACGTTGGCGAGACGATCAGCTACGACGCCTGGCATGCCCGGATGTGGCTCGGCCGGCTCTGGATCTAGGACCCACCACCGCCCACCGTCACTCACAGTGATTTGCCCGGAATCTGGGAGTTTCCTGAAAAAGATCGGGTCCCCGAAAGGGTTGTGAGGCGTAACACTCCTGCGCCAACGGAGTTGTGCGCGATTGAGGTCGGGGCGTGCTGGCCTGGAGTGTCCGGTTGGTGATCTTCACCGGATCGCGCAGCGGTCGGAGACCAGGCCGGCGATGGCCAGGGCGGTCTGGTCGAAGTGCTCGCGGCG
>JBOGDE010000441.1:0-3988 GCA_050701695.1 Micromonosporaceae bacterium | reverse complement strand
GTCCGGTGAGTGCACGAGGAGTCCTCCCGAGCCAGGCCGACAGATCCCGTTAAAGACCCGAAGTCAGTCAGGCGGTGGGTCAGACCAGGCCGGGAGGACTACCTCCTACATCCTCACTGTCAGGCGGGGATCGCCGCGACCAGATCGACTTCGAGCAGTGCGTCGGGGTGGAACAGCTTCGCCACCTCGACGGTGGTGCTGGTGGGGCGGTCACCGGTCAGGTAGCGCCGGCGTACCTCTCCGTACGCGGGCAGCTGGTCCAGGTCGGTGAGGAAGCTGCGGATGTTGACCACGTGGTCGAAGCTGGCGCCGTGGGCGGCGAGGATCTTGTCAAGGGTCGTCATCACGTGCTCGGACTGGGCGGTCATGTCGCCGCGTACCGCGCCATCGGGGTCGAGCGCGATCTGACCAGCGACGAACAGCAACGCGGCGGTGCCCAGCTCCACGCGTACCGCGTGGGAGTACGCGTCGCGCGGCGGCGGTGTCACGGAGGCGGGATTGTCGTGTCGTACCTGCATCTAGCGGGTTCCTCTCAGGAATTCGATGATCGAGGTGATGTCGTGGTCGCCCTGTCCGGCGGCAGCGGCGGCCGACAGCCCGCGGTAGGCCGCGGCCACCACCCCATCGGTCACCGCGTCATCGGTCACCGCGTCATCGGTCACCGCGTCATCGGTCACCGTCAGGTCTTCCGTGGCTCGGCTGGCAGCACCGGCGAGTGCCAGCGCAAGGTCTTTGCGGGCCAGGGCGACCGTGAAGTGGGTGGGTGGATCCGGCTGGTCCATACGCCGGCGTACCCGCGCGGCCGCCGGCATCACCCCGGCCAGCTCCGAGAGCGCGGTCTCCGCCGGTACGCCGAGCCGGTCGGCCAGCTGGAGCACGTCGCCGAGCAGCACGATCGAGGACATGCCGGCGGCGTTCAGGACCAGCTTCAGCGCGGCCGCCGACCCCAGCGGCCCGACGTGTCGTACGGTGCCGAGTGCGTGCAGCGGCTCCCGGCAGTCGGCGATGTCACGCTCGTCGCCTCCCAGGTAGATCTCCAGTTCGCCGGCGCGGACCGCCGGGATGCTGCCGCGTACCGGCCCGTCGACCAGCCGTACGGATTCGGGTAACCGGCGGCGTAGCTCCACGACCGCGGCGGGACCGATGGTTGACATCTCGACCAGCAGTGCGGAAGCGGCGAAGCCGGGAAGGGCACTGCCGACGACGTCGCGCACCGCGTCGGCGTCGCTGAGCATGGTGACCACCAGTGGTGCGCCGCGGACCGCGGCGGCGGGCGTATCGGCGGTGGTGGCGCCGTGCGCGACCAGCGCGTCGGCGGCGGCAGGGGAGCGGTTCCAGACGTTCAGCTGATGCCCGGCGCCGAGCAGACGGGTGGCCATGGCGGCCCCCATCCGACCCAGCCCGAGGAAGGCGATGTGTGTCATAGGAGCCCGAGGCTACGAGCCGGACAGCGATGCGACCAGCGGCACTTCCTCATACGAACCATGCGTGATTCGCATACCCGATCGGGGTCCTGGGCAATGTAACGGCTCACGCCTGATACGGGCAGAGTTTCCGGTTCTGACCGCGGATTACGTATGCTCCGGCCAGATGACGGTTGTTACGTGGTCGCGTGATTACGGCGTGGTGTGCACCGCGGAGCGCGGAGTACGCCATGCTCAGCAGTGGGACGAGAAGGGCACCGAGGCAAGACACTGGTCGCCGGAACGAACTGCCAGGGAGTCGCAACCGCCGGCGAGCGCGCCCGATCTGAGTGGTAGGAGGCGCCTTGGAAGGCACAGGCAAGTTGGTACGCGATCGGATACCGGAGCTGATCCGGGCCGACGGCGGTGAGCCGCAGACCCGTACGGCGCACGACGCGGAGTACCCGTCGCTGCTGCGTCTCAAGCTGCTGGAAGAGGTCCAGGAGTACCTGGACAGTGAGCAGCCCGACGAGTTGGTGGACGTCATCGAGGTGGTGCACGCGCTGGCTCGGACCAAGGGCGTGTCGCCCGAACGACTGGAGGAGCTGCGCGCGGCGAAGCACACCGAGCGCGGTGGCTTCGAGGCGCAGACGGTCCTGGTCACGACCGCCGAGGACATGCCACCCCCGAACGGCGGCGGCCAGCCCGACCGTGTGGTCGCCGGGGCCGTGACCGACGAGGACGCCGATCCCCCCGGTCCGCTGACCGCCTCGCGCTCGGAGGCACCCCCGCGCCCGGAGGCGGCCTCGCGTCCGGCGGGTGCCGGCCGCCGCACCGCCATGAGGTCCGGTCTGGCCGCGGCCGACTACCCGATGGACGGACCGGCCGAGGACTCGGAGGCTCCGACGGTGGAGAACCCGGTACCGGCCCGTCCACCCTCGCCCACCCCGCGCCGGTGACCGCCTGACGGGCCGGTGACCGCTGACGGGTAGCCGACACCGCCGCCGCGCGATCGCGACGTACGGTGTCACCCGGCAGGGGAGGGCGATGACGCGGTACGTGGTGATCGGCGGCGGCATCGTCGGTCTGGCCACCGCGCGCCGCATCCAACGGGACCGACCGGGAGCCTCGGTCACCGTGCTGGAGAAGGAGTCGCGCTGGGGGGCCCACCAGACCGGGCACAACTCCGGGGTGATCCACGCCGGCGTCTACTACCCGCCCGGCAGCCTGAAAGCCCGGCTGTGCCGGGAGGGCAGCCGTTCCATGGTGGAGTTCTGCCGGGCGTACGGGATCCCGGTCGAGGTGTGCGGCAAGCTGATCGTGGCCACCGACCCCGAGGAGCTGCCGCGGCTGCACGCGCTGCAGGAGCGGGCGGTCGGCAACGGGCTCGCCGCACGGCTGCTCGAACCGGCCGAGGCCGCCGCGTACGAGCCGCACGCCGCCTGCGTGGCGGCGCTGCACGTACCGACCACGGGGATCGTGGATTTCGCCGCGGTCTGCGACCAGCTGGCGGCCCTGCTCGCCGCGGACGGGGCGCGGTTGCGTACCGGCAGCCGGGTGGTGGGGATCCGGTCGGGCAACGGCGCCGCCACCGTCGAGACCACCAGCGGGGAGGCGGCCGCGGATGTGCTGGTCAACTGCGCCGGACTGCACAGCGACCGGGTGGCGCGGCTGGCCGGGCTGCGCCCGGCGGCGAGGATCGTGCCGTTCCGCGGCGAGTACTTCCAGCTGCGTCCGGAACGGCGTTGCCTGGTACGCGGCCTGATCTACCCGGTGCCGGATCCGGCGCTGCCGTTCCTCGGCGTACACCTGACCCGGATGATCGACGGGTCGGTGCACGCCGGCCCCAACGCGGTGCTCGCGCTGTCCCGGGAGGGGTACGACTGGCGGCGGTTCCGGCTGCGGGACACCGCCGAGGCGGTGTCGTACCCGGGGCTGTGGCGGCTGGCCCGGCGGCACCTGCGGTACGGCCTGACCGAGCTGCGCCGGTCGCTGTCGGCGGAGCGGTTCGCCGCTAACCTGGCCCGGCTGGTGCCGGAGCTGTCCGCCGCGGACCTGGAGCCCGCCGAAGCGGGGGTACGCGCCCAGGCGGTGCGACCCGACGGCGCCCTGGTCGACGACTTCCTGATCGTGACGGCGCCCGGCCAGGTGCACGTACTGAACGCACCGTCGCCGGCGGCGACCAGCGCGCTGGAGATCGCCCGCGAGATCGTCTCCCGGATCCCGGAGCGGTGAGCGGTGATCTGCGAGCCGTGAGCGGCGATTCGGCAGCTCGTGAGTGGCGATCCCGTAGCCGTCACCATGAGCGTGAGCCTGACCACCCGTTAGGGGCGGCGGATTCGCCGTGCGGTGAGGAGCCGCCGTACCGTATGACCGGGCGTGGCGGCGCCCGAGATACGAGTTGGGGGAGTTACCTGTGGTGAGGTATGTGTCGGTCCCTGCCCTGAGAGGCTGTCGCGATACCTCGCGCCGGCTGCGGCGGGCCCAGACGACGCCCGGCGGCGTTGTCGGTTCACCCGGATACAACACCGGTATCCGGGCAAACCTCCGCCTTGCCGGATCGCCGCCTGGACTCCGCCTCGCTC
>JBOGDE010000440.1:0-3997 GCA_050701695.1 Micromonosporaceae bacterium | reverse complement strand
GGTCGCGCCCGGGCCGTGGGTCGCGCCCAGGCCGTGGGTCGCGTCGCTGGTCACGGTGCCTCCCCGGCTCGCGGTCGTTCGCCGGGCAGTAGCGGCAGTGGCACGAGCGGCACGGTCGCTCCGGTGTCGGAGGCTGCGTCGGGGCGGATCACGGCGAAACCGTCGGCGTTCGCGACGCCCCGCAGCATCGCCGACCCGGCATGGGGGAGCGGGTACGCCGTGCCGTCGGCGCCGAGGCGTACCAGGGCAAGGTGGGTGTCCTGGCCGCGACCTTTCACGGGTGCACCCAGGGTGACCGTCGGCAGCGGGGGGACGTCACGGCCGCGGAGGCCGGCGAGCAGCGGTGCGACCAGCGAGGCCAGCGCCACCACCGCCGACTGTGGGTTGCCGGGCAGGCCAGCGATCCACCGGGTGGCGCCGTCGATCTCGGCGCGCGCCAGCAGCATCGGGAAGCCGGGCCTCACCCGCACGGTGTTGACGACGTACGCCGCCCCCAGCTCGGCGAGCGCCGGGTGCAGGTGGTCGACCGGCCCGTGCATGGTGCCACCGGTGGTGCAGACCAGGTCGGCGTCGCGCAGCGCGTCCCGCAGCGCCGAGACGTGCGCGTCGAGGGTGTCCTCGATCGGCCCGGTGACCCCGACCGGGTCGGCGCCGAGCCGGCGCAGCCAGGACGGTAAGGAGGGGCCGAGGCTGTCCCGCACCCGCCCGTCGCCGGGCGGGCCGGCGGTCGCCAATTCGTCACCGAAGACCAGCAGCCTGGCCCGGGGCCGGGGATGGACGCGCAGCGTGTCGTACCCACAGGAGGCGGCGAGCCCGATGACGCCCGGGGTGACGGGCGTGCCGGCCGGTTGCAGCGTCTCGCCGGAGGCCGCCTCTTCGCCGGTCTCGCGCCAGTCGCGGTGTGGGCGGGGGGTGCCGGTGACGTGGCCGGGGCTCGGGGTCTCGGAGTGCTCGACCCGGATGATGTGCTCGGTGCCGTCCGGGACCATCGCACCGGTGGCGATCTCCACGGCGGTGCCCGGCCCAATCGGCGCGAATACGCCACCGGCCAGCACCTGACCGACCACCCGCCAGGGGCCGTCGCCGGATACCGCATAACCGTCCACACTCGACGTCGGGAACGCCGGCAACGCCGTCAACGTGACCAGCGGCTCGGCGAGCGTGGCCCCGTCCGCGTCGCCCAGGGGGACCTCGACCGGCCCCGCCGCTGTGCCGGCCTGGTGAGCGGTCGCCCGGGCGGTGTCCCAGTCGGGTGCGGTGAGCGTCATCAGTGGTCACCGCCCCGGAGCTGGTCAACGGCGTGGCCCAGGATCGGCCCCAGCACGGCCAGGCCGTCCTTCGCGCCACCGGTGGAGCCCGGCAGATTCACCACGAGGGTACGCCCGGCGACCCCCGCGATCCCCCGGGAGAGTACGGCGCTGGGGACCTTGTCCGCACCGTACGCCCGGAGTGCTTCGGCGATGCCCGGGACCTCGTAGTCGAGCAGCGCCCGGGTGACCTGCGGGGTGCGGTCGGTCGGCGAGATCCCGGTGCCACCGCTGGTGATCACGACGTCCGCTTCCCGGTCAATGGCTTCCTGGATGGCTTCCCCGACCGGCTCTCCGTCGGGTACGACGACCGGCCCGCTGACCTGGTGGCCGAGCTGTGTGAGGCCGTCCACGAGGATCGGCCCGCTGGTGTCCTCGTACACCCCGGCGGCAGCCCGGTTGGACGCCACGACCACCGTGACCCGCGCACTCACCGCAACCGCCCCGGGTTTCCTTCGGGATTGTCGGTGTCGCGCTCCCACAGGCCGGTCTTGCCGCCTTCTTTGCGGAGCACCCGGACGTCGGTGATGGTCGCGGCCGGGTCGACCGCCTTGATCATGTCGATCACCGTCAGCCCGGCGACCGCAACGGCTGTCAGCGCCTCCATCTCCACGCCGGTACGGTCCGCCGTGCGCGCCGTCGCGATGATCTCGATCCGGTCCGCCGCCGTCTCGATGTCGACGGTCACCTTGTGCAGCGCGATCGGGTGGCAGAGCGGAACAAGATCAGGTGTACGTTTCGCCCCCATGATCCCGGCGATCCGAGCCGTCGCGATCGCGTCGCCCTTCTTGAGCTCACCGGCGTTGAGCAGCGCGACGACTTCGGCGGTGGTGCGCACCGTCCCGGCCGCGGTAGCGCTGCGGGTGGTGACGTCCTTGCCGGAGACGTCGACCATGCGGGCCGCGCCGGATTCGTCCACGTGGGTCAACCTGTCGGACACGCCTTGGAGCCTACGTCGCGGGTCCGACACCGCTCGTTGCCGGCCACAGGCTAGCGCCTGACCCCGGTGCTGGCCTGACGTGAGGCTTGACCCGGTGCCGGCCTGACCCCTTGCCGGGCCTACGCTGATGGTGGGCCTACGCTGGCTCGGGTGACTGACAAGGCACCGGACAAACAGGTCTCGTCGTCTACGGCGAAGATCGCCGATCTTCAGACTTCCTACGCCCCAGACCTGGATGGCGCCGCCGACCCGGGTGAAGTCGTCTGGTCGTGGGTCCCGTACGAGGAGAACGACGGCCGGGGCAAGGACCGCCCCCTCGTGATCATCGCCCGCCGCGGCGCCACCCTGTACGGCCTGATGCTCTCCTCCAACCCGCGTCGGGAAGACGAACCCGGCTGGCTCACCCTCGGCGCCACCTATTAGGTCGACCAGGGGTCGACGACGGAACTCCCCCGCATGGCCCTCTCAGCCGTACTGCTTGTCGATCAGAGCAGCGACTCAAGGACGCAGACGATCCCTGAGCAGCGATTCCTGATAGCAATGAACCGACACGTTTCCTTGAGGGACGACTCCACCCACGACGATACGCCGACGCTGCGATCAACCTCGAAAGTCGGCCCCTCCACCAATACGCTGCCTGCACCAGTCGATACGTCTGAAGTCCAGTCCTTGCCCTATTCGCTGGACACCAACCTCGACGACTAGGTCCTCGCTCGTGGGCGCACCTCGGCTGAAAGAGAGCCAAGCGGAAAATGGAAATGATTCACTCTCGTAGTGGCCTGCGTTCCATCTCAACTTCGGGTTGACGGCATGCACACTTGAGGCAATGGATCCAAAGGACTCATTGAGTACGTCCCAGACGCCGACCCATCCAGTCACTTCGGAATCCTTATCGTGTCAACCACCGTGTCCAGGATCTCCTCCGTGTACGGGTGGACCTGTCCGGTGCCGCGGGTCGCCGCCCACTCGCCGACGTCAGCCAGGTCTGGCGGATGGATCGAAACGTGACCCGGCGGCGGCGCGTCCGGTGTCGCAACCAACGTCTTCAGCTTCCCTGAGAGTTATTCACGGCGCTTGTAAATAATGGTCGATGCCGGCGTGTCCACATAGGACGCCGGCTCGTTTCCTGCAAGAATTGTGTTGTCAAGACGCAATTCAAAGAAACGGACCGGCGCGTGTATCATACCACCGGCTTCACCAACGGCCAGATCCTCGACCTGTGCGCCATAGTGCGACAGGAAAAGCAGCACTCGCCGGCCGTTGGCTGGCCATCAATTCTCGGCCTCTACCGATCGGTCGTCGTCACGTTGACCTACCTGCGCAGAAACCGCGTCCAGGTCGAGTTGGCCGAGACCTACGGGGTGTCCCAGTCCACGATCAGCCGGGCGATCACCGCCCTGACCGGGGTGCTGGGGCGGATCCTCACCGATCACGTCCAGTACATCGTCGACGGGACACTGCTTCCGTGCTGGTCCTGGGCCGGACACCGGGAGCTCTACTCCGGTAAGCACAAGACCACCGGCCGCAGCGTGCAGGTCGCCTGCCTACACACCGGAGCCCTGGCCTGGATCTCCGACCCCGTCGACGGCAGCCGCCACGACAGCTACGCGATCCGCCAATCCGGTGTCATGGACACCTTCGAGCCCCACCAGTGGATCGGCGACAAAGGATACGTCGGCCTCAACATGCTCACACCGCTCAAGAAACCGGCACACCGAGACCTGCTCGACTGGGAAACCGAACACAACAC
>JBOGDE010000439.1:0-4048 GCA_050701695.1 Micromonosporaceae bacterium | reverse complement strand
GGCTCGGCACGGGCGCACGCCGCCGGCGGCGCCGTGGAGCTGCACGGGGACTGGCCATCGCTGCGGCGGGACGTGGACACCGCCGCCGATCTGTCCGCCGCCGCCGCGCTCGGCCTGGGCGTACGCACCGCGGGGCTGCTCGCCGCGGACCCGGCGGCAGGGCAGGATGGGGCCATGCAGGCGACCGTGGCGACGTTCGACCCCGACACCCGCAGCGGCACCGCGCTGCTCGACGACGGCACCCAGATCAGCTTCGGTACGGCGGCGTTCGACGCCTCCCCGCTGCGCTACCTGCGGCTCGGCCAGCGCATCACCCTGCAGCGCGACCCGGACGGCACAGTGGTACGGGTGAGTCTGCCCACCCTGCCCTGACCGGGCGCTGCCACGCCGACGGACCAGCCGCGGGGGTGGCGTTGATCAACATTCGAGAAGATTCATCGCGCATTCACCCTGGTCCGGGCGATGATGGACAGGTGACCAGTACCCCGGCCGACCGCAGCTCGGACCCGAGCGACCGGCAGGCCCCGACCGAGAGCCCGGCGCCCCGGCAGCGGGACCGCACGCGTACGCCCGAAGAGGCGAACGTGGTCGCGCTGCGCGCCACCGCGGACCTGCAGCGCCCCACGCCCGACGCCTCCCGGCAGAAACCGCCCGCCACGACCCGGCCGCGCGAGGCCGGCCGGCAGCGGCCGGAGCGGGAGATCTCGTGGCCGGACACCGGCGAGGCCGAGCCGGCGGCGGCCCCGCCGTCGCTGCCGGACGACCGGTTCGGCAACCGGGAGCTGTCCTGGCTGGACTTCAACGCCCGGGTGCTGGCGCTCGCCGAGGACCCCGACCGGCCGCTGCTGGAGCGCGCCAAGTTCCTCGCCATCTTCGCGGGCAACCTCGACGAGTTCTACATGGTGCGGGTCGCCGGGCTGAAGCGCCGGCTGTCCACCGGTCTGACGGTGAAGAGCGCCGACGGACTCACCCCGCGCGAACAGCTGGGAATGATCGCCGAACACGCCGCCGAGCTGGTGGCCCGGCACGCCCGCTGCTTCATCGACGAGGTACGCCCCGCGCTCGCCGACGAGCAGATCCTGGTCGTCGGCTGGGACGCCCTCAACGACGACGAGCGGCAGCGGGTACGCCGCTACTTCCGCGACTACGTGTTCCCGGTGCTGACCCCGCTCGCGGTGGACCCGGCGCACCCGTTCCCGTACATCTCGGGGCTCTCGCTCAACCTCGCCGTGCTGGTACGCGACGTGGAGGCCAAGAGCCCGGAGCGGTTCGCCCGGGTGAAGGTGCCGGCTAACGTACCCCGGTTCGTGCCGGTGGACCGGGCCGGGCGGCGCTGGGCGTTCCTGCCGATGGAAGAGCTGATCGCCGCCCACCTCTCCGAGCTGTTCAGCGGGATGCAGGTGGTCGAGCACCACGTCTTCCGAGTCACCCGCAACGCCGACCTGGAGGTCGAGGAGGATCGCGACGAGGACCTCCTCCAGTCGCTGGAACGCGAGCTGGCGCGCCGCCGCTTCGGGCCCCCGGTGCGGCTCGAAGTCGCCGCCGACGTCTCCGAACACGTGCTCGACCTCCTGGTACGCGAGCTGGACATGGACCGGCAGGACGTACTGAAAGTGCCCGGCCTGCTCGACCTGTCGGCGCTGTGGCAGCTCTACGACGCGGTGGACCGCCCGGATCTGGCCGACCCGCCGTTCGTACCGGCGACGCATCCGCAGTTCGCCGAGGGCGAGACCCCGAAGAGCGTGTTCGCCACGCTGCGGGAGGGCGACATCGGCGTGCACCACCCGTACCACTCGTTCTCCACCAGCGTGCAGCGGTTCATCGAGCAGGCGGCGGCCGACCCGCACGTGCTCGCCATCAAGCAGACCCTCTACCGCACCAGCGGCGACTCCCCGATCGTGGACGCGCTGATCGCCGCCGCCGAGGCGGGCAAGCAGGTGGTCGTACTGGTGGAGGTGAAGGCGCGGTTCGACGAACAGGCGAACATCGCCTGGGCCCGCAAGCTGGAGCGCGCCGGCTGCCACGTGGTGTACGGCCTGGTCGGGTTGAAGACCCACTGCAAAGTCGCTCTGGTGGTACGCCAGGAGGCGAGCCAGATCCGCCGCTACTGCCACGTCGGCACCGGCAACTACAACCCCAAGACGGCCAGGATGTACGAGGACTTCGGCATCCTCACCGCCGACCCGCAGGTGGGCGCCGACCTGACCGACCTGTTCAACGTACTGACCGGGTACAGCCGGCAGACCGGGTACCGGCGGCTGCTGGTCGCGCCGTACGGGGTGCGGGACGGCATCGTGGAGCGGATCGAGCAGCAGGCCGCGCGCGCCGCCGCCGGTGAGCCGGCGCTGGTGCAGATGAAGGTCAACTCGATCGTCGACGAGCAGGTGATCGACGCGCTCTACCGCGCCAGCCAGGCCGGGGTCGCCGTCGATCTGGTGGTACGCGGGATCTGCGCGCTACGCGCCGGGGTCGAGGGGCTGTCGGAGAACATCCGGGTGCGCTCCATCCTGGGGCGGTTCCTGGAGCACTCCCGGATCTTCCGGTTCGGCGGCGCCGGCGAGGACGAGCCGGGCGAGTTCTGGATCGGATCGGCCGACCTGATGCACCGCAACCTCGACCGCCGGGTGGAGGCGCTGGTCGAGGTGACGGACCCCGGCATCCAGGAGTACCTGGACGAGGTGTTCACCCTCTCGCTCGCCGACAACGTCGACGCGTTCGACCTGACCGCCGACGGCTCCTGGCAGCGCCGTACCCCCGGACCGGACGAGGAGTACGTCGACGTCCAGGCCGCGCTGCAGCGCCGGATCACCCGCCGCGACAGCTGAGCCCGCCGGGCGCTTCCGCCGGGGCCAAGCAGCCCGTTACGCTCCATTCGTGCGCGAAGAGGAACGGAAGTACGAAGTCGGTCCGTTGTTCGCGCTTCCCGACCTGCGGGCCGCCGCGCCTGAGGGTGGCCGCGTTACCGAGCAGCCGCCGCGGACGCTGCGCGCCACCTACCACGACACCGCCGACCTGCGGCTGGCACGCAGCGGCGCCTCGCTGCGCCACCGGCGCGGCGAGGACGGTCCACCGTGGACCGTGAAGCTGCCCAGCGGCGAGGCGAACATCCGCGAGGAGATCACCGCGCCCGGGTCCCCCGGCCGAATCCCCGCCCGGCTGGTGTCGCTGCTCACCGCGTACACCCGGCGGGCACCGCTGGCGCCGGTCACCACGCTGCGCACGGTGCGGCGCACGTACCTGGTCACCGACTCCGCCGGTACGGTGCTCGCCGAGCTGGTCGACGACACGGTCGCGGTGCTCGACGGCCGTACCGTGACCTCCCGGTTCCGGGAGCTGGAGGTGGAGCGCAAGGCCGGTGACCGGGCGGCGCTGGACCGGGTGGAGCGGGTGCTGGTGGCCGCCGGCGCGAAGGCTGGCGGGTTCACCCCGAAGAGCGTGCGGGCGCTGGGGCCGCGCGCCGCCGAGCTCCCGGATCTGCCGCCGCCGCAGCCGCTGGGCACAGCGCCCAGCGCCGGAGAGCTGGTGACCGAGGCGCTGCGCACCGAGGCGTACCGGCTGCTCGGGGTCGACCCGGCGGTACGGCTGCACCCGGACGATCCGGACCCGCTCGACCAGTTGCGGGGCGCCTGCCGGCGGCTCCGTACCGACCTGCGGGGATTCGCCCCGCTGCTCGCCGAGGCCGGACCCGACGCAGCATCCGGACCCGACGCAGCATCCGGACCCGACGCAGCATCCGGACCCGGCGCGGCATCTGGCGCCGGGCCAGCCGGAGCCGAATCAGCCGACACCGCGCCCGGCGGGCAGGAGCTGCTGGCGCCGTTGCGCGAGCTGGCCGGTGCGCTGCGGGCGGTCACCGGGCCGACGACGCTGCGCGCCCGGCTGGCCGAGATCGGCGACGACGACCTCGATCCGGAGACGGTGAGCCGGCTCGCGGACACCCTCACCGGGATGGCCGACCGCGGCCGCACCGGCCTTCTCGCCCTGCTGGCCGGCGCACCGTACGCCCGGATGCTGGACGGACTGGTCGCCGCGGCGGGCGCGCCCCCGC
>JBOGDE010000438.1:0-4090 GCA_050701695.1 Micromonosporaceae bacterium | reverse complement strand
GTAGTCCTTGGTCACGGCGGTCCCCTATCTCTCGTGGTGTTCTTGGCGGTTCACCCGAGACCTACCACCAGGCAGGCTTCAGGTGGGGGACCGCCACCTCAACTTCCACGAGATCCGGGACAACCTCCCGGCACCGTCCTACAGGTATTGCGGGACCTCGCGGCCGACGATGACGGCCAAGTCGATGACGGCCCCGAGGGTCTGCGGATCTGGTTCGGTGGGCTCGCCTACCCGGTGACCGCTATGACTGAGGCGTGAGGGATGAACATGAACCTGAACCTGCCCGCCCTGCGCGGGTACACCCCACTGGGATTCCTCGCCGCTCTCGGGCTGCTGCGGGTCCTGTCCGAGGAGCGCGGCCACGACGAGGCGGCGCTCTCGTGGGATCCCGACACCGAGTCGGCCGTACTGCACGGACCGTGGCAGTCCGTAGAAGACGTCGCCGCGGAGCTTCAGGCGGTCGTCGACGGGATACCGGCTGACGGGGTGCTGCCGGGATGTCCGGTCGAGTTCCCGCCAGCGCGCAAGGGCAGCGGCGGGGATCCGGCGCTGCCGCCGGCGCGGGACTTCCAGGCCGTGTACGGCGACTGGTTCACCGCGGAGGTGTCCAAGTGGTGGGAAGCCTATACCGTCCAGCCCGTCGGGTTCGACGGCGATAAGACAGCGCCGAGGACTCCGTTCATGGCGCCGATCGGCCGGCAGTCGGTTCGGTCGTTCTTCGCCGCCCCGCTGGCAGCAGTACGTGAGCATCCCGGCGCTTTGGTGGAGGCACTGACCGGGTGGCACCGCTATCGCGGGGTGACGGGCGAGCAACTCGACCATGAGGCGCACGCATCCGACACCGGAGTGGAGGGGGTGCCTGGTGCGACCTGGTTGGCGACGATGGCGCTGCCGCTGTTCGCCTGCGTCCAGCCTCGGCGGGGGGATTGGACGCCATCGGCGACGCTGTGGTGCTGGACCGGCCGGGAGCGGCTCATGACTTGGCCTCTGTGGCGGCCACCGCTAGATCGTTGGGCCGTTAAGGTGCTGATCGAAGACTCCGCGCTCGGCACCTTGGATGAAGCACCGTATGGGATCGACACGCGGAACGCGGAGACCTACCGGTCGGGCAAGCTCGCCGCGATGGGCGTTTTCGCGCTTCACGCGGCCGAGCGCGCCAAGCCGACGCCGCTGTTCCGCGGCGGAGGCGTGCTATACCCAGCATCGCCGCCGGACTGGATGATCCGCCGCGTCTTCGGCGACAGCTCGGTATCAGGAGCAAGGCAGTGAAGACGCGAATCCCAACCGCCTACCCGTGCCCCGGACTGCAACCGCCCCCTCTTGGCGGATACCTGGCGGCCCTGGGGATGCTGCGGATCGCTAGCCAGTACGACCCAGACGCCGCGCTGGCGTGGCGGTACGACGGCGTACCGATCATCGAGGTCGGTCACCGGCGGGTCGACTTTGAGGGTTTCGCCGCCACCTACGTTCCAACCCCCGTCGTCACACCGTGGCAGTCCGGCGGCGGTTGGGGACCGAAGGACAAGACACCGACCCGGCGACTGCAACTGATCCGCACCAGCGACGAACCGCGCCTCGCTCCGCTCCGCGCCGCCATCGCAGCCGCCGACAAGGCGAGCACCGATGGCGGAGGTGATGCGGCAGCAACCGCCCGGATTCTGCGTAACAGCGGCCCGGATGATCTCCTGCCCTGGATCGACGCCTGCCGTGGCACCGGCCCGGACAGCCAGCTCCTGTACTCACCGCTGGTCGCGACCGGCAACGACGGCCGCTGGGACATCTCCACCAACTACCACGCGGCAGTGCTCGCGGTCCTCGCCGATGCAGAGCGGGCCCAGCACTGGGCTACCGACCTGCTCAACGCAGAGGAGACCGAACCGCTGCTGGAGATGTCCCTCGGCCCGTACTGGCCCCACTACACCCAGGCAGGACTGGCCAACCCATGGCAGATGATCCTCACCGTTGAGGGCATCTGCGTTTGGGGCAGCTGCCGCAACCGCCTGCTGACATTCATCCGACCCGGTACCCCGTGGATGACCCCACAGGGATACCCGATCGACCACGAGCCGGGCCGGGGCGAGGTGTTCACGCCCCTGTGGCAGCAGGCCCTGACCCTTCGCGAGGTCGAAGCGATGTTCGGCGAGGGCTATTGCCAGTGGCGCGGCAAACCGGCAGGGCGACCCGTGCAGATGATCTCAGCGTTCAACGCCGGCGGATTCCCCAGCGCCATCACCCGACTGGACCGCTACGGCATCCTGCGCCGACACGGCCGCAACTGTGGACGCTCACGTAATTCGGATCTGACGCACTTTTCGTGATCCGGTGGCCGCGTGTCGTCCACATCGGACGATCAGGCACAATGATGATCTTCATCATGTGATCTTGAGACTGTTCATGGTCTGCTGCCGCATCTGGCCGGCGTGGTGATCGAGGGCGTTCATCGGTTCGGGAGCACGGTGCGCATTGACGCGCGTCCACGGGCCGCCTGTGCGGCTTGTCGGCGGTGCGGGTCAGAGTCGGCCCGGGTGCACAGCCGCTACCAGCGGCGGTTGGCGGACGCCGCGATCGCCGGGCAGCGGGCCGAGGTCTGGTTGCGGGTGCGTCGGTTCTTCTGCGACGACGGCGCCTGTTCGGCGCGGACATTCGCCGAGCAGGTGCCGGACCTGACCACGCCGTACGCGCGGCGCACCCCGCTGCAGCGGCGGATGTTGGAGGCAGTCGGGGTGGCTCTGGCGGGTCGCGCCGGCGCCAGGCTGGCCGCGCAGTTGGGGTTGGCGGTCAGCAGGGACACGCTGCTTCGGCTGGTGCGGGCGCTGCCGGACCCGCCGGTCGGCGGGGTGGCGGTACTCGGGGTGGATGACTTCGCGCTGCGCCGCGGACACGTGTACGGCACTGTGGTGGTGAACATGGACGGCCATCGGCCGGTTGACCTGCTCGCCGACCGGACAGCCGACACACTCGCCGCCTGGCTCACCGAGCACCCGGGCGCGCAGATCGTGTGCCGGGACCGGGCCGGCGCTTACGCCGAAGGGATCCGGGCCGGGGCTCCCGACGCGGTTCAAGTGGCGGATCGCTGGCATTTGTGGCACAACCTCGCCGAGGCGGTCGAGAAGACAGTGACCCGCTACCGCGCCGACCTGCGCGAACCCGAGCCCGAGGCCCGAGGCGACGAGCAGGACAACGAGGCGAACCAGGACGCGGCAGCTGACACGGCACCGGCCGAGAATCGCCTGGTGGTGCGGACCCGTGAGCGCTACGCCGCCGTGCAGGACCTGCTGGCCGCCGGCAAGTCGCTGTCGGCGATCTGCCGGATCCTCTCGTTGGATCGCAAGACCGTGCAACGCTTCGCCCGAGCAGGCGACGTGGAGGAGTTGCTGGGGAAGGCACGGTCGCGAGGCAGCCTGCTCGATCCGTTCAAGCCCTATCTGCACGAACGGTTCAACAACGGCTGCACCGACGCCACCCAGTTGACCAAGGAGATCATCGAACTGGGCTACCGCAGCAGCGACAAGACGGTGCGCCGCTACCTGCACCCGTTCCGCGCCACTCTCACCGCGCCGCCACCGGTCCCGGTCCCACCCACCGTGCGTCGCGTGGTCGGCTGGCTCACCCGTCGCCCCGACGACCTGAGCGAAGATGACACCCTGGCGCTCAAACAGATCCTGGCGCGCAGCCCGGTACTTGAAGCCACCCACGCGCACGTGCGCGAGTTCGCCGAGATCATGACCAAGCTGCAGGGCCAACGGCTTCCCGAATGGCTCGACACGATCGACAACGAGGGCGCGCCCGCGCTGCAGTCTTTCGCCAACGGCCTGCGAAACGACTTCGACGCCGTCACCGCCGGGCTCACCCTGCCTCACAGCTCTGGAACGGTCGAGGGCATCGTCAACAAGATCAAGTACCTCAAGCGGCAGATGTTCGGCCGAGCCAACTTCGACCTACTCCGCAAACCCGTCCTCCTCGCCGCCTGACAGTGAGGATGTAGGAGGTAGTCCTCCCGGCCTGGTCTGACCCACCGCCTGACTGACTTCGGGTCTTTAACGGGATCTGTCGGCCTGGCTCGGGAGGACTCCTCGTGCACTCACCGGAC
>JBOGDE010000437.1:0-4104 GCA_050701695.1 Micromonosporaceae bacterium | reverse complement strand
CGAGGAAGGCTCAACTCCCCAGCGGGAACAGGATGGCCCAAGAAGCCAATGCCGGAAACCGAAAGGAAACGGGAACCCGGGGCGCATGACCGGCCTCTCCGCCGGTCGCCCCGCATAACCGTCCGGATACGGGTGTGCCCGGACCCGAAAGGGTGCTGACGTGGGCCAGGTGAGCCTGTGCGGACTCACTGGACAAGGACGACGGAACCGAGGGACAAGTTGGACACCACGACGGGCACGGACGGAGCGGTCTCGACCGTCCCGGCCGCCGCGACGGTGAACGGACCCGAGGACGAAAACCTGGACTGGGCGTCGGTCGACTGGCGCCGAGCCGAGGAAGACGTACGGCGTCTGCGGCAGAGAATCTTCACGGCATCGCAGGCAGGGGACCTGAAGAAGGTCCGCAACTTGCAGAAGCTGATGCTCCGGTCCCGGTCCAACACGCTCCTGAGCGTGCGCCGGGTCACGGAGATCAACGCGGGACGCGCGACGGCGGGAGTCGACGGGAAGGTGGTGCTGCTCGCCCAGTCCAAGGCCGCGTTGGCCGACTGGGTTCAGCATCGTGCCCGACCGTGGATCCCCAAGCCCGTCAAGCGGGTGTTCATCCCCAAACCGGGGACGACGAAGAAGCGCGGCCTCGGGATTCCCGTGATTGTTGACCGGTGCCTGCAAGCAGTGGCACTGGGTGCACTGGAGCCCGAGTGGGAGGCGCGGTTCGAGCCGAAGTCGTACGGCTTCCGGCCGGGCCGCGGCTGTCATGACGCGATCGGGGCCATCTACTCCACGCTCAACGGGAAGAACCCGCAGCGTGTATGGGTGCTCGACGCGGACTTGACGGCGGCGTTGGATGCATCGTCACACTGCTCCTTCCGGTAATTGTGATGATCAGAACAGGCTGTCTTGAGGGGTTGGGGGCTGGATGCGCAGGCCTTTTCTGCGTCCGGTGCGGACGTGCACGGCTTGGAGCTCGCCGCGCTTGACACGCTGCATCAGGGTTTGGCGGGACACTTTGTAGGCCAGGGTGGCTTCGAGCATCGCCAGCCAGCCTTCGGGGGCGTCGTCGACGAACAGGGCGCGTAGTTCTTCGTTCATCCGGATCCGCCAGGGCGCGCCGGGGGTGAGTTGTTCGCCGGCGATGAATCCGTCGCTCAGCCAGCGGTGCAGGGTGGAGGGGGCCAGGCCCAGCTGGTTGGCGGCGTCGGTCACGGTGAGCAGCTCTCCTTCCTGTGGATCGTCGCCGGGCTGGTGGCAGGGGATGCCCCAGTTGTGCCGGAGGCTTTGGACTCTACTGGCGGTGAACGACAGTTTCCGGGCGGTGCGCCGGCCTTGCCGGTTGAGGATCCCGGCGATCTTGGCGTCGGGGTAGTGCACGGCGAGCCGGCGGAGCAGGTCGATGGTGTCTTCGTCGGTGCGGATCTTGGGTGGTTTGCGCCTGATCGGCAGCGACAGCTCGGTGATCGCGCCGCCTTTCCAGCGGAGCACCAGATCGGCGCGGCCTTCGGTGTCGTCGCGGTGCAGGCTGATGTTGACTTCGTCCAGCAGGGTGCGCAGCAGCTGCTTGCGGTCTTTGTCGGTGGTGGTCGGTGTCGACCACAGGCTGTCGAGGTCGTCTCCCAGGGAGAGGATCGTCTGTTTCTCTTGTGGGGTAAGGGTTTTCGGGCGCGCGGTCTCCCGCCGGGCGAGTTCGGCCTCGGCGTCGGCCACCTGTTGCAGGGCGTTGTTCCATTCGCTTTCCAGACCGCGGGCGACCAGCCGGTTGTCGGGGTCGACGGCCCGGTAGCGGCGCTCGGCCCTGCTGGCTTGGTAGCGGGCCTGTTCGACCTGGCGTCGCCACTGGGCCAGCGCGGCGTCGTGGCCGTCCTCGAGTTGCTGGGCGGCGGCCAGGCAGGCCTGCAGCGCGGCGGGCGCCAGCGCGGCCAGGAACGCCTGAGCGACGGCGGTGTCGATGGCGACGCCGCCGACCCGCAGGTGCCGGGTGCCGCGTCCCTCGACCAGCTGGCCGGTGCCGGTGCAGTAGTAGCCGGGGGTGGACTTGGACGGGCCGTCGTAGCAGACGGCGAGCTTGCGCCCACACGTCCCGCAGGTCGCCAGGCCCTGCAGCAGCGCGCAGCCCTCCCGGACCGCGCCGGTGCCCGGTTGGTGCGCCCGCGGACGAGTATTCTTGCCGATGCGGGCCTGGTTGGCCTGGTAGGTGTCCCAGTCGATGAACCCGCGATGGTGGTCTGTGATGAGCACCTCCCATTCGCCCTGCGGGAGCCTACGGCGGCGGATGCGCAGCTGGCCGTCCTCGCCGACGTAGCGCTGCTGGCGGGTCTTGCCGAACACGTAGGCACCCGCATAGGCGGGATGGGTGAGCACGGTGTGCACCGCGTGATAAGTGGGCTCGACCCAGGTGATGTCGGTGCCGTGCAGGTAGGCGGCCGGTTGCAGCGGGAACTTCAGCCCTTGGTCGCGCAGCCACAGCCATACCCCGCGGACTGATCCGGTCACGGCGAAGCGGTCGAAGAGCGCGGTGATCACACCGGTGACGGCCTCGTCGGGATGCCAGCCGATCTCGCCGTCGGCCTCGCCCCAGACCAGCCCGACCGGCAGACTGCGGCGCAGTTCGCCGCGGGCGGCCTTGTTGCGGATCCCGCCGTCGAGGCGGGCACGCAGGATGTGCAGTTCGGCCTCGGACATGGTGCCCTTCATGCCCAGCACCAGGCGGTCGTTGAACAGCGCCGGGTGGTAGACGCCGTCGCTGTCGGCGATCAGCGTGTCCGACATCCCCGCCAGATCCAGCAGCCGATACCAGTCGGCGTTGTTACGAGCCAGCCGAGAGCACTCCAGCGACAGCACGATCCCCACCTGGCCCAGCCCGACCTGGGCGGCCAGCTCGGCGAACCCCGACCGGCCGGTGGTGCTGGCGGCGCTGACGCCGAGGTCGTCGTCGATCACTCGTACCGCGCTGCGCGGCCAACCCAGCTCGGCGGCCCTGGCGACCAGGTCGTACTGGCGGGCGGTGGACTCGGTGTTGCGCTCCACCTGGGCCAACGTGGACTGCCGGACATAGACCACCGCGGCCCGCCGCAGATGGGAGGTGGTGACCTTGAGCTCACTCACCGGGAGTCACCTCGATCCCGGCCGGGACGCTCGCCTTGGCGATCACGGCGGCCAGCAGCGTGATCGCGGCCGCGACCGCCTCCTCCGGCAGGTGGTCGACCAGCGTCGCCGGTGGCCTCGGATGCGGGTCTGGTATCAAACTGAGCTGGACAGGCTGCATGGGAGTCCTCCTTGCACGGTGACTTCCCTGCAGCCTGTCCCTGCTCCGCGAGTCCCCGCTCGGCCAGGTCGGTCACCACCGCGCACGCGGCCAGCAAGTCCGCCAACGCTCCCAGCGTCGCGACCACCGCGCCGGTGTCGGCGCCGGTGGTCTGGGTGGGCCCGTCCAGGTCGGTCCAGGCCGCCGGGATCAGCGACTTGCTGCCATCGGGCAACACCAACAACAGCTCCAGGCGCCCGTGCCGCCGCATCCGGCCCAGCTCCGGCAGCGACCGCCCCTCCAGCGGGTGACGCCGCCGTGTGATCACCACCGAGGTCATCGAACCGCCACCCCCGCCAGATCGATGGCGGCCTCGCAGTGGCCGCCCGCGTGCAGCACAGCCCGGGCCACCAAGACGACATTGACCCCGTCCAAGCCGGTCAACGCGTCACCAAGATCGACCGGGACACCCTCGGCGATGCTCGCGGCGATCCGCAGGATCTGGCCCTCGCTGCCCGAGCACGGCAGCCCGCGGGCGCGCGCCGCCGCCGCCACCTCTACCCAGTCGATGAATGCCATCGCGACGCCACCGGCCAGGTCACCGCAAGACTCGACGAACTCGCCGACGAAATCGTTGCGGCGCAACCAAACGGCGTGGCCGATCAGCAGCTCGACGGCCGCCTCAGCGCAATACGACCCTGCAGCATGCGCCCGCAACGCCGCGGGCAGGTCCTCGATACGGGTAGTGAGTCGGGGCTTCCTTCGACAGCGTTCCGCATGATCTGCTGCTCAAGGCGGTAGCTCACCACACCGACGAGCGTTGGGTCCTGCTCTACATCGCACGGTGGCTCATGGCCCCCATG
>JBOGDE010000436.1:0-4118 GCA_050701695.1 Micromonosporaceae bacterium | reverse complement strand
GTGCGCGTCCACCGCGACGCTGAGCCGGGGGTCGGCGGCGAGCACCGCGTCGACGGTTGCCAGGTCGGCGGCGATCCCGTGCCCGAGGTGCAGCTTGATCCGGCGGGCGCCGCGCCCGGCCCACTCGGCGGCCAGCTCCGCCCGGGCGGCGTCGGTCTCGCGCGGCAGCCCGGAGACGTACGTCGGGACCCGGTCGGTGACCCGGCCACCGAGCAGTACGGAGACCGGCAGCCCGGCGGCGCGCGCGGTCAGATCCCACAGTGCGATGTCGACCGCGGCCAGCGCGTCGGCCTGGTGGCCCACCAGGTGGCCACGCTCGCGCATCAGGTCACGCAGCCGGTACCACAGCGGGCGGGGGCCGGTCAGCTCCGCGCCCTCCAGCACCGGCCGCAGCAGCCGGGTGACGATCTCGGCCGGCACCTCCGGCGCCACCGGCGCCAGCGCCTCGCCCCAGCCCACGGTGCCGTCGTCGCCGCGCAGCCGCACCAGCAGGGTCTCGAACCGGGGCGAGTAGAGGCTGCGCCACGGCGGCCGGACCTGGTAGCCGTCCGGGTCCGCCCCTCCGTCGGGCATCCGCCCGAGGTACGGCTCCGGGTGCGCGAGTGTGAGGGCGTACGCCCGAACTTCCGCTATCCGCATCAGCGATTCCAGCAGATGGTTGGTATATTCCGTGAGCTGGCATGACCGTACCAACTGACGGAATCTGGCGGCAAGAATCGGGAGGCTCCGTGGCGTCCGAGCACACCAACCAGAGCGTGGAGCGGGCCGCCGCCGTGCTCCGGGCGTTCACCGACGGGCGCGGCGCGCTGCGGCTCTCGGAGGTGGCCCGGCGCTCCGGGGTCGGGATGTCCAGCAGCTCCCGGATGCTCGGCACCCTGGAATCGCTCGGGCTGGTGGAGCGCGACCCGGTCACCGGGCTGTACCGGCTCGGCCTGGAGCTGCTCAGCCTCGCCGGGGTCGCCGTGAACGAGCACCCCGCGTACCGCGCCGGGCGCCAGATCGCGCAACGCCTCGCCGCCACCACGGGGCTGGGCGCCAACCTCGCGGTACGCCACGCCGACGCGGTGTTCTACCTGTGCAACTTCGAGGGCGAGCAGGCGCCGAAGTCGTACAGCATGCTGGGCCACCGCAACCCGCTGCACGCCACCGGGCTCGGCAAGTGCCTGCTGCTGGGGCTCGACAGCGAGCAGCGCCGGCCACTGCTCGGCGCGCCGCCGGCGGCGTACACCGTGCACAGCATCACCGACCTCGACGCGCTCGACGCCGACCTGGACACCGCGTCCCGGCGCGGGTACGCCATCGAGTCCGAAGAGCTCGCACTGGGTCGCGGCTGCCTGGCCGCCCCGCTGCGCGACAGCACCGGCGCGGTGGTCGCGGCGCTGTCGGTCTCCGGCCCGCTGTCCGCGCTCGACCTGCCCCGTCGCGAGGCCGAGCTGGCACAGCGCGTGATCGAGGCCGCCGACCAGATCAGTGTCGGCCTGGGCTACCTCAGCCCCGCCGGCTCGTACGCCGGGTAACACCTCTTGGCTGGACTGCCGGGGCGCCGGCTGCCACGATCAAGCTGACCGGTGATCAAGCCGACGGCTCACGCCACGGGACCGGGAGGCGGCCGTGCCCCACGAACTGGTCTCAGATCTGCCGCGAGCGCTGCTCGAGGTGTCGCTGCTGCTCGGCGGCGCGGTCCTCGTCGGGCTGCTCACCCGGCGGATCCACCTTCCGCTCACCGTGGTGCTCGCCGTCGCCGGGCTGCTGGTCACCACCCTCGGGCTCGACTTCTCGCTGGTAGAGCTGCTGCAGGGCGAAGGTCTCAAGGAGCTGCTGGTCAACCTGTTCCTGCCGATCCTGATCTTCGAGGCGGCGCTCAGCCTGTCCACCCGCGAGTTCATGCGCAACCTGGTGGCGATCACGGCGCTGGCCACCGTGGCGCTGGTGATCTCGGCCGGGCTGGTCGGGACCGGGCTGCACCTGCTGCTGAGCGTTCCGCTGATCGTGGCGCTGCTGTTCGGGGTGCTGATCTCGGCCACCGACCCGGTGGCGGTGGTGGCGGTGTTCCGGGAGGTCGGCGTACCGAAGAAGCTGCTCACCCTGGTCGAGGGCGAAAGCATGCTCAACGACGGCGTCGCGATCGTGCTCTACCAGATCCTGCTCGCCGTGGCGGTCGCCGGTGGCACGCTGTCGGTCACCGGCGGGGTGGTCGACTTCGCCGAGGTGTTCGCCGGCGGGATCCTCATCGGCGGGGCGATCGGCACCCTGGCGGTGATGCTGCTGCCGCTGCTGCACCGGCTGCCCGCGGCCGCGCTGTCGGTCGCCGTGGCGTACGGGTCGTTCGTGCTGGCCGAGCAGATCCTGGGGTTCTCCGGTGTGATGGCCGCCGTCGCCGCCGGCGTCGCGATGGGCGGGATGCTGGAGAGCCGGGCCCAGCACGCGGTACGCGACCTGCTGCACGAGCTGTGGGAGGCGCTCGGCTTCATCGCCAACGCGCTGCTGTTCCTGTTCATCGGGCTGGCGTTGGACGTCGACCTGATCCGGGAGCACTGGCAGGCGATCGGGATCGCCATCCTCGCCGTACTGGTCGCCCGGCCGCTCGCCGTGATCCCGCTGATGACCCTGCTGGAACGCTGGACCCGGATCCCGAAGGTGGGGCAGCGCAACTCCGCGGTGGTGGTCTGGGGCGGGCTGCGCGGCGGGGTCGCGCTGGCTCTCGCGCTCGCGCTGCCGGCCGACCTGCCACAGCGCGACCTGATCATCGCGATGACCGGTGGCGTGGTGCTGGCCACGCTGCTGCTCAACGCCACCACGATCTCGGTGGTGGTGCATTACCTGGGGCTCGACCAACCCACCAAGGCCGACGACTACCTGGGCGCGCTGGCCCGGCTGGTCGGGGTACGGGCGGCCCGGGAACGCCTCGGCAAGCTCGACTTCGACGATCCCCTGGTCGAGGCGCACCTCACGGTGGCGCAGGCCGACGCCGAGGACCAGCTCACCCGCTCGCACCTCAGTGCCGCGGAGCAGGTCAACGTACTGACGTTGCGGGGGCTGCACATCGAGCGGGAGACGTACCAGAGCCTCAGCGACGCCGGGCTGCTGCCACCGATCGCCGCCCGCACCCTGTTGCAGGAGATCGACGACGAGATCGAAGAGGTGCAGTACGGCGACCTGCGGGTCGACGCCGCCCGCCGCGCCCACCTCCCCTGGTACGGCCGCTGGCACCGCCGGCTGCTCGGGCTGCTGCCGAAGCCGCTCGGCGAGGACCTGACCGAGGTGGCGTACATCGAGGTCAGCGCGCGGCGGCTGGCGGCGCAGAAGGCGGCCGAGGAGCTGGAGCTGTTCAAGTCACTGCCCAATGTGGACGCCGCACACGTGGACGCCGCGAAGCGTACGTTCACCCACTGGGCGGAGTCGGCGACCGAGACCCTGGAGCGGCTCGGCACCGACGTCGAGGTGGACCGTCACATGCTGCGCCGCCGCCAGGCCAAGGCGCTGAGCCGGATCGCCGCGGTGGAGACGCTGCGGGAGATGGTCGCCGCCGGCGTACTCTCCGAGACCACCGCCGAGCTGGCCGGCGACCGGATCTGGTCCGAGGTGGACCAGGCCGGCACCTGACCCTGCCGACTCCGGCCTGACGCGGAGCCGGCGCGTCCGTGCGCCCGACGATGCGTGGCGCGGGACCGGCGCGCGGCGCCGGACCGCGCGCGGGTCGGTAGCCTGGCGCCGTGACACCAGAGGAGCGGGCGGCCGGGGTGGTCGTGGGGTCGGCGGTGGGTGACGCTCTGGGTGCGCCGTTCGAGTTCGGGCCGCCGGGGGCGTTCACGGCCCGGTTCCCCATATCCGGCCACGGTGCCGAGCGCGGTGACGAGATGTGCGGGGGCGGCGGCTGGGAGCCGGGCGAGGCGACCGACGACACCCAGATGGCGGTGCTGGTCGCGGATTCCCTGCTGCAACGGGGATCACTGGACCTGGCCGACATGTTCCGCCGGTTCCAACGGTGGGCTGTGTCCGACCCGAAGGACATCGGGATCCAGACCGAGCAGGTGCTCACCAGCAGCCTCGGGTGGGAGCGCGCGGCGGCGCACCACTTCGAGACCACCCGGCGGGCGGCCGGCAACGGCGCGTTGATG
>JBOGDE010000435.1:0-4124 GCA_050701695.1 Micromonosporaceae bacterium | reverse complement strand
GCGCCGTCGACCAGAGCATGATCACCGGGGAAAGCGTGCCCGTGGAGGTCGCCGCCGACGACCCGGTGGTCGGCGCCACCGTCAACGCCGGCGGTCGCCTGGTGGTACGCGCCACCCGGGTCGGCGCCGACACCCAGCTCGCCCAGATGGCGAAGCTGGTCGCCGACGCGCAGAGTGGCAAGGCCGCGGTGCAGCGGCTCGCCGACCGGGTCTCGGGGGTGTTCGTCCCGATTGTGATCGTTCTCGCCGCAGGCACGTACGGGTTCTGGATCGGCGCGGGCGGCGGCACCGCGGCGGCGGTTACCGCGAGCGTCGCGGTGCTGATCATCGCCTGCCCGTGCGCGCTCGGGTTGGCCACCCCGACGGCGCTGCTGGTCGGCACGGGCCGCGGTGCCCAACTCGGCATCCTGATCAAGGGCCCGGAGGTGCTGGAATCCACTAAGCGGATCGACACCGTGGTGTTGGACAAGACCGGCACCGTCACCACCGGGAAGATGGCGCTCGTCGACACCGCCGCCGCGCCCGGCGCCACCGTTGACGAGGTGCTGCGATATGCCGGGGGGGTGGAACACGCCAGCGAACACCCCATCGCCCGGGCGATCGCCAGCGGAGCCGAGGAGACGGTCGGGACGCTTCCCGCGGTGACCGACTTCCGCAACCTGGAAGGGCTCGGCGTGGAAGGCGTCGTCGACGGCACGCCGGTGATCGTTGGCCGGCCCATGCTGTTCGCCGACCGTGGCATTCCCGTGCCCCGCGACCTCACCCAGGCGCGGGAAAAGGCCGAGGGCGAGGGCCGTACCGCTGTGCTGGTCGCCTGGGACGGCGGCGTGCGTGGCCTGCTCGTCGTGGCTGACACCGTCAAATCCACCTCCGCCGACGCGGTCGCCGCGCTGCGGGCCCTCGGGCTGCGGCCGGTGCTGCTCACCGGCGACAACACCGCCACCGCGCAGGCAGTGGCCCGCGAGGTCGGCATCGACGACGTCACCGCCGAGGTGCTGCCCGCGGACAAGGTCGACGTGGTCAAGCGGCTGCAGGACGAGGGCCGGGTCGTCGCCATGGTGGGCGACGGGGTCAACGACGCCGCCGCGCTGGCCACCGCCGACCTCGGTATCGCGATGGGTACCGGCACCGACGTCGCGATCGAGGCCAGCGACCTGACCCTGGTACGCGGGGACCTGCGCGCCGCCGTTGATGCGATCCGGTTGTCCCGGCGTACCCTGCGCACCATCAAGGGCAACCTGTTCTGGGCGTTCGGGTACAACGTCTCCGCGATCCCGCTCGCCGCCGCGGGGCTGCTCAACCCGGTCATCGCCGCCGCCGCGATGGCGTTCTCATCAGTGTTCGTGGTGTCGAACAGCCTGCGGCTGTTCGGCTTCAAGTCCGGCGGCGCCCGATGACGACCCGGTTGTCGCATCCGTTACCAAGCGGCGGCGGACGACGCTGGCCACCTACTACTATTCTCCTAAGTCCGATAGTTAATCCCGTTCATCGGGCGAGTCGATGAGGACGCTGATGGCAGACATCACGACGTATCCGCACCCGGCGCCGGTCGCCGAGGCCGCGAAGCCGCGCCGCAGCTGGCTGCGCCGGCTCACGCCGCTTGCGGTGCTGCCGCCGGTCGGCGCCGCGATCGCGTACATCCTGGCGTTCAATCCGACCGACCGGGTTGCGGACCCGACCGGCCCGTGCGCGTGGCACCTGCTGTTCGGCATCGACGGGCCGGGGTGCGGCGGCACCCGCATGGTGTGGTACCTGCTGCACGGCGACCTGATCGAGGCCGCCCGCCACCACCTGGTCGCCCTCATCGCCGTGCCTTTCGTGGTGTACGCCTTCATTCAGTGGCTGGCCAACTCGACGTTCGGCGTACGGCTTCCGGTCTTCCGCCCCTCGCTGCGCCTGGTCATCGGGTACATCGTGGCGTTCCTGCTCTACTCCACGGTGCTGCGCAACCTGCCCTTCCCACCGTTCGACTGGTTCTACATCGAGAACCTGACCTGATCCGACCCGCCCCGAGCCGCGCCCTCGCCGGTGCGGCTCTAGTCTGCCGTACCCCCCTCGAGGAGATCTGGGCCGTGAATCTTGGTGCCGTTCTGATCACCGGCCTGTTCGCCGGCGGAGTGTCCTGCGCCGCCATCCAGGGCGGCCTGCTCACCGGTCTGGTCGCCCGCCAGCGGGGCGAGCCCGCCCGTCCGGCACGTGGCCGTGCCAGCGGCAGGGCCGCCGTCAAGTCCGCCGGCAGCCGCGCCGGGCGGGCGGCGACGGCCACCGCTGTCAAGGAGAAACCGGCCAGGCGGACACCTCACGCGGCTCGCCGGGCGCGAAACGCCGCACCACCGCGGACCTTCGCGCAGCGGCTCGGAGACGACCTGGCGCCGGTGGGCGGGTTCCTCGCGGGCAAGCTGGTCTCCCACACCCTGCTCGGCGTGCTGCTCGGCGCGCTCGGCGGCGTAGTGCAACTCTCCCCGAAGGTCACCGCCCTGACCCAGATCGCCGCTGGAGTACTCATCGTCGCATTCGGGCTCGCACAGCTCGGGGCGCCCGGTTTCCAGAACTTCACCATCGAGCCGCCCGCCTCCTGGCTGCGGTTCGTACGTGGCCGGGCCCGCTCCCAGTCCGCGCTGGCCCCCGCGATGCTCGGCGCCGCCACCATCCTGGTCCCGTGCGGGGTGACCCTGTCGGTAATGGCCCTCGCGGTGACCTCCGGTTCACCGCTGTGGGGAGCGGCCACCATGGCGGTGTTCGTGATCGGCACCAGCCCGCTGTTCGCCGCCATCGGCTACCTCGCCCGCAAGGCCGCCACCTCCTGGCAGGGCCGGCTGGCCACCATCACCGGCCTGATCGTGCTGCTGCTCGGCCTCTACACCCTCAACGCCGGTCTGGTGAAGGCCGGCTCCCCGCTGACTGCCAAGACCGTCGCCCAATCGGTGGGCCTGATGCCAGAGCCACCCAGCGCCGAGACCGTCACCCTCGCCGCCGACGGCCGGCAGGAGGTCGTGCTGACCGCCAGCACGGGCTCGTACAACCCCGGCAACCTCGCCGTCAAAGCCGGCGTACCCACCACCCTGGTCGTCCGCGCGGAGAACGCGCAAGGCTGCGTCCGCGCCTTCGTCCTCCCACACCTCGGCAAACAGTGGACACTCCCCGAAAACGGCGACACCCGCATCGAACTCGGCGAACTCAAGCCCGGAACCATGGACTTCACCTGCTCCATGGGCATGTACGGCGGCCAACTCACCATCACCTAAAGGGGACCGACCACATGGGACAGGCCACCACGCTCACCTTCCGCGTCGAGGGCATGCACTGCGCCAGCTGCGGCATGCTCATTGACGACACCCTCGAGGACCTCGACGGGGTACGCCGCGCCCAGACCTCCGTGAAAGCCGGCCGCACCACCGTCGACCTCGACCCGGCGGCGTGCGAACCCACCGACGTGATCGCCGCGATCGCCGAAGCTGGCTACCACGCCCACCCCGAATAGCTCGATCACCCTTGACCCTGCATGCCAGCGGAACTGCTAACGCGGATAGTAGAATCTGTTGACAAGTCGGCCCGCCGCTCGGGGCTTCCCCCGTGGCCTCGGCTGCCGGTCAAGCGTTGGGAGGTGCTGCGGTGAACATGAACCTGCGAGCGGCCGACGCCGACCGCGACCGTGTGGTCGCTGAGCTCGGTCAGCATGCGGCGGCGGGCCGCCTGACCCTCGACGAGTTCGACACCCGGGCGCAGGCCGCCTACGCCGCCCGCACCATGGCCGACCTCGCGGCGCTCACCGTCGACCTCCCCCACACCGAACTTCGACCGACGACCCGCCGCCGCACCCGAACGCCCGCGGCGCTGTACACGCTCGCCGCGATCGTCCTCACCGTGACGCTGCTGGGTGTCCTCGGCGCTGCGGCGACCCCGGCCATCGCCAACGGCATGAACAGCATGATGAGCAACATGCCCGGGATGATGGGTGCGGCCGGCGGGTGTCATTGACCCCGTAGGGCATGGGGTTTTAGCCTCGATCCGTGGACCGGATCGGTCTGTGATGGCTCGACTGCGGTGTGGAGACGATGAGAGTGCCCTTTGAGCTGGGATGATCGGGTTTGTCAAGGACCTGACCAGACCGGCTCGGAAGGACA
>JBOGDE010000434.1:0-4125 GCA_050701695.1 Micromonosporaceae bacterium | reverse complement strand
CGAAAGCGGGCGGGCGCGGCGTGCGGGTGCTGGGCGTGCCGACCGTGGCCGACCGGATCGCCCAGACGGCGGTGGCCATGGTGTTGGAACCCGAGGTGGAGCCGATGTTTCACCCGGACTCCTACGGCTACCGTCCCGGGCGGTCGGCGTTGGACGCGGTGGCGACCTGCCGGCGACGGTGTTGGGAGCGGGCCTGGGTGATCGACCTCGACATCCAGGGCTTTTTCGACAACGTGCCGCACGAGCCGATCCTGCGCGCGGTCGAGAAACACACGGACAAGCCGTGGGTGCTGCTGTATGTCAAGCGGTGGCTTGCCGCACCGGTCCAGCGGCCGGACGGAACCCTCGCAGAACGGGATCGGGGGACCCCGCAGGGGGGCTTATGCGCAGCTGCGCATAAAGAACCCTATGAGCAGCGCTGGGTTATGCGTAGCGCCGGACTGTTGCCGCTGGTGAGGGCGGTGGTGGTGACCGTACGCTGCGCATAACCCGGGCGGATTCTGATCACGCGGCTCGGCATGGTGCCGGGCCTTCGTGATTGGAGGTCAGCCATGGTGGCTGTGTCCGAACTGGTGTCTGGGTTGGATGCCGAGCTGGTGCGTCTGGGCTACAAGGCCTCGACGATGGTGTGGTATCGGGGCTGCTGGCGCCGCGTGGAGAGGTTCTTCGCATCCCGTGGCGTGCAGGAATTCTCGCTGGATCTGGCGATGGCATGGGTCGACCAGGCCTGCGGCGGCTTCTTCGCCAAGGAGCAGGCCGGCACGCTCAAGCCGACCGATGTGTACTTGTTCCGCGTCGCGCAGATGCTCGACGATTTCGCGGTCCATGGGGCGGTGCTGCGCCGTTATTCCCGCACCGTGGGCAAGCTGACCGCCGATCACGCCGACACGCTGGCCCGGTTCCAGACATGGCTGCGGGCCGCCGACTGCGCCGTCTCGACGGTGCGGGCCTATGGCACGGTGGCCAGGGAGTTCCTCGCGTTTACCGGCAGGCGTGGCGGCCTGGCCGGGCTGGATGCCGGGGTCATCGACGCGTTTGTGGCCACCCTGGCCGGCTACCAGGCCAAGACGGTGGAGCACAAACTGTGCGCCATACGGTCGTTCCTGCGGTTCGCCAGAAGCTGCGGACTGGTCGACGGCACCGTGCTGGAGGCGGTCCCGGCGGCGAAGTCGTCCAAGCAAGCCAGGATCCCGTCGGTCTGGGACCCGGCCGACGTGACCACGATCCTGCAGGCGATCGACCGCGGCAACCCGTGCGGCAAACGAGATTACGCGATCATTTTGCTGGTCACCCGGCTCGGGCTGCGCGGCATCGACGTCAAACGACTGCGGTTCGGTGATCTCGACTGGCCCGGCAACCGGCTGTCGGTGGTGCAGGCCAAGACGGGCCACCGGGTGCAGTTGCCGTTGCTCAAGGATGTCGGCTGGGCGCTCATCGACTACATCCGCTCCGGGCGACCGCGAAGCGACTGCCCGCAGGTATTCCTCCGGCACACCGCCCCGATCGGCCCGTTCTCCGACCAGGATCATCTGCACCAGATCCTGGTCAAGCACGCCCGCGCCGCCCATGTCCCGCTGGGTGAGAAACGCCGCCACGGAATGCACTCGCTTCGGCACACGCTGGCGACCCGGCTGATGGAAGGCGGCACGCCGGTCGAGCAGATCGCCGACATCCTCGGTCACCAGTCGGCCGCGTCCACAGGCGCGTACCTGAAATCCTCGCTGCGCTTGTTGGCTACCTGCGCCCTGGACCCGGACGCGCCGGCGTCAGGGGCGACACGATGAGCGCCGGCATCACGCTGTCCGACGCGATCACGGCCTTGGTGGCCGAGAAACGCGCCGTCGGCTACAAATACCACGCCGAGCAGCAGGTGCTGGCCCGGTTCGAGGCGTTTTGCCACAGCGAGTTCCCGGGGCTGGACACGCTCACCGAGGCGTCCGTGCAGGCGTGGATCGTCGCGGCGCGGCGGCGAGGAGTCACACCCGCGACCCTGCAGGGCCTGGCCGCGCCGGTCAGGGAACTGGCCCGCTGGCTGGGTCGGCGAGGGCAGGCGGCCTATCTACTGCCTCGGGCCGCGTTGCCCAGGCCCGCCCGGTACGTCCCGCACATCTACACCGACGCCGAACTGGCGGCGCTGTTCACGCAGACCGACCGCTGCCACTACTGCCGTGAGGTTCCGCTGCGGCACCTGGTCATGCCGGTGCTGTTCCGCACGATCTACGCCTGCGGCCTGCGCTGCTCGGAGGCCCGCCTGCTGCGCGTCGCCGACGTCGACATCGACACCGGAGTGCTGCAAATCCGCGACGCCAAAGGCGGCAAGGACCGGCAGGTGCCCGTCTGCGAGGCGTTGCGTGCCAGGCTGGCCGGCTACCACGCTCAAGTCGCCGGGCAGCCAGGCCGGTGGGAGTGGTTCTTCCCCAGCGCCAGGCCCGACCAGCCGCTCACGCTCGGCAACGTCTACCACAACTTCCGCCGGTTCCTCTGGCAGGCCCGCATCTCCCACGGCGGACCCGGACACGGCCCCCGGGTTCACGACCTACGCCATACGATGGCGGTCAACAACCTGCGGCGCTGGTTCGCGCAGGGGCGAGACGTCGGCGCACTGCTGCCGGTGCTGCAGACCTACCTGGGGCACTCCTCCATCGCCGACACGGCCTACTACCTGCACCTGACCGCCGAGTCCTACCCGGACATCACCACCCGGGTCCAGCAGATCATCGGCGACGTCGTCCCGCCCACCTTGGTAGGGCCGCGTCATGGCCACTGACTTCGCGGTCCTCCTGCGCCGGTTCCTGACCGGCCACCTGGCCGGGCTGCGCGGCTACTCGACCAACACCATCGTCTCCTACCGTGACGCGTTCAAACTGCTGATCTGCTACTTCCGCGACGAGCGGTCCATCCCGCCGGACAAGCTCACCCTCGAGCAGATCGACGCCGCCGCCATCACCGGGTTCCTGGACTGGCTGCGCACCAGTCGGCACAACAGCGCGTCGACGAGCAACCAGCGCCTGGCCGCGATCGACTCGTTCTTCTCCTGGATGCAATCGCAAGACCCGGCCCGCATGGCGTGCTGCCAAGACATCCTGGCGATTCCCGCCAAGAAGCACGACCGCCCGGCCGTGGCTCACCTGAGCGTCGAGCAGACCCGCCAGCTGCTCGCCTTACCCGACCGATCCACCCGCACAGGCAGACGAGACGCGACCCTGCTGGCCACCCTCTACGACACCGCGGCCAGGGTCCAAGAACTCGCCGATCTGACCGTCCGCGACATCCGTCTGGACGACCCCGCCATGGCCGCCCTCACCGGCAAAGGCCGCAAGACCCGTCACGTCCCGCTGGACGGCAACACGACGGCGCTGCTGATCGCCTACCTGACCGAGCGGCACCTGGACAGCCCCGGTCATGATGACCATCCGGTGTTCTTCAACCAGCACCGCCGCAAACTCAGCCGCGGCGGGATCGCCTGGATCCTTCGCAAATACCAAGCCCAGGCAGCCGATCCGGCACTCGCCAACGCTCGCCTCAGTCCACACATTCTGCGGCACAGCCGGGCCATGCACCTCTACGACGCAGGTGTTCCGCTGCCCTACATCCGTGACATCCTCGGCCACGCCGATCTATCCACCACCGAGGTCTACGCGCGAGCCTCCACCGAGGCAAAACGCAAGGCTCTCGAAGCCGTTTACGACGACGTCGTCACCGCCGACCTGGCCGAATGGAACCAAGACCCCGCGCTGCTCAGCTGGCTCGCCAACCTCTGACCGCGCCCGGGATTATGCGCAGCGTCCGGTCACCACCACCGCCCTCACCAGCGGCAACAGTCCGGCGCTGCGCATAATCCAGCGCTGCTCATAGGGCGGATTATGCGCAGCTGCGCATAACCCACCCTGGGGTGTGCCGGAGTCCGAGTCCCGGACGGCGCCGTCAACGGACATGATTCCCGCCTTCAGGAACGCCTTAACCAGGGCCAGGACCCGCTTGTCCGCGACCCGACGCCGCACCCGCGTTAACAACGCGGAGTGTGAGATCTCATCGAAGCACGCCGTGATGTCGGCCTCGAACACCCAGTGGTATCCCTGGGTGGCGAAGCGTTGCACCTCGGCGATCGCGTCCAGGGGCCGACGA
>JBOGDE010000433.1:0-4131 GCA_050701695.1 Micromonosporaceae bacterium | reverse complement strand
GGGCAGCGGCAGTCCAGTCGGCACTACGGCGGCCGGCGGCACGGGCGGCGGCGGTCCGGTCGGCGGCGAGGTGCTGGTCGAGGAGCAGGTCTCCGGCGGGGTGGAGCTGCTGGTCGGGATCGCGCCGAGCCCGCTGGGGCCGGTGCTGACGCTGGGCGCGGGCGGCGTACTCACCGAGGTGCTCGACGACGTGGCGGTACGGCTGCTGCCGGTCGACGAGCTGGAGCTGCGCGACATGCTCGCCGAGCTGAAGATCGCGAAGCTGCTCGCCGGCCACCGCGGTGCCCCCGCCACCGACCTGTCCGCGCTGGGCGAGCTGGTACGCCGCCTGGAGGCGCTGACCGCCTCCTGGCCCGCCGGCTTCTCCCTCGACCTCAACCCGGTGCTGGCCCTCCCGGACCGCGCCGTAGCCCTCGACGCCGCGTACCTACCCCCAGCAGCCCCACCCCCTCCCCAAGATCATGAATTCGGGAACGAAACAGCTCCCTCACTGCCGGTTCGTGCCCAAAACAGCGATCTTGACTTCCAGGAGGGGAACGGCAATGCCTGAGCGGGCGGGTGAATTCCCGTACACCCGGGGGATTTCGGCTGACCCACAGCCGTGGATCATGGGACAGTACGCCGGCTTCGGCACCCCGGCGCAGTCCAACCGGCGGTTCCGGCAGCTGCTCGACGCGGGGGTCACCGGGTTCTCCGTGGCGCTTGACCTGCCCACCCAGATGGGGCTCGACTCCGACCACCCGCGCGCCGCCGGCGAGGTGGGCCGGGTCGGGGTCGCGATCGACTCCCTGAAAGACATCGAGATCCTGATGGACGGGATCCCGCTGGAACAGATCTCGCAGGTGCGTACCACCGCCAACTCGATCGGCTACCTGTGGACGGCGCTGTTCACCGCGCTCGCCGCCAAGCGCGGGGTGCATCCGAACGACTTCGGGTTGTTCATCCAGAACGACGTGCTGAAGGAGTTCATCGCCCGGGGCACCCAGATCGTCGGGCCCGAGCCGTCGCTGAAACTCGCCGTCGACACCATCGAGCACTGTGTACGCCACACCCCGCGCTGGGTGCCGCTGGCGATGAGCGGCTACCACATCCGGGAGTCCGGCTCGAACGCCGCGCAGGAGGTCGGCTTCACCTTCGCCAACGCGATCGCGTACCTCGACGCGTGTGTGAGGCGGGGACTGTCTGTGGACGACGTGGCGCCGACCCTGTTCACGTTCCTGACCGTGGGGATCGAGCTGCTGGACGAGGTGGCGAAGCTGCGCGCCGCCCGGCGGGTGTGGGCGCACCTGATGCGGGACCGCTACCACGCGCGCGACCCGCGTTCGCAGCAGCTGCGGATCTTCGCGTTCACCGCCGGCTCGTCGCTGACCGCGCAGCAGCCGCTGAACAACGTGGTCCGGACGACCCTGGAGGCCACCGCCGCCGCGCTCGCCGGGGTGCAGACTCTGCACGTCTCCGGGTACGACGAGGCGCTCGGCGTACCGACCGAGCAGGCGGCGACCCTCGCTCTGCGTACGCAGCAGATCGTGGCTTTCGAGTCCGGGCTCGCCGACGTGGTGGACCCGATGGGCGGGGCGCCGGAGATCGAGGCCCGTACCGACGCGTGCGAGCGCGCGATCCGTGACGTGATGGCCGACGTCGAACGCCGCGGCGGCGCGCTGGCCTGCATCGAGTCCGGCTACCTGTCCGGGGCGCTCGCCGACGCCGCGCACCAGCACGCGCTCAGCGTCGAGTCGGGGGAGCGGGTGGTGGTCGGCGTCAACCGCTACCCCGCGCCGACCGAACCGCTGGAGGTGTTCAGCGTCGATCCCGCGCTGGAAGCCTCCCAGACGGCGTCACTGGCCGCGCTGCGGGAGACCCGCGACGCCGCCGCCGTGACGAAGGCGTTGCACGGCGTCGAGGAGGCCGCCCGCGCCGGCGAGAACGTGGTGCCGGCCTGCGTCGAAGCGGTCACCGCGTACGCCACCCTCGGCGAGGTGGTCGACCGCCTGCGCCGGGTGTACGGCGGCTGGCTCCCCTCGGTGGTCTTCTAACCTCGCATGATCCCTCACCGCCACGCCAGCCCATGATCAACGGTCCGTTCATGTCGTCATGGCGACCTGGTTGGACCGTTGATCATGGAGTGAGGGGGTGGGGTGGGCCGGTGAGGAGGGTGACGGCGAGGTCGATCAGGGCGGACTGGAGCTGCTCGCGGGGTGGCTGCGGCTGGTGCAGGAACCAGTCGTAGACGGTCGCGTTCACCGCCCCGATGAATGCCATCGCGGCGAACCGGAAGTCCCGTGGCGCGATCTCGCCGCGCTCGACGGCGGCGGTGCCCTCGTACTCGACCAGGGCGACGATCGCCTCCCGGAACGCCAGCCGGCGCCGCTCCACCTCGGGGCTGGCGCCGACCACCTCGACGAAGCTGACCTGGGCGCGCCGGTGGTCGGACATCACCGTCTCCAGGTACGCCGCCACCGCGCCGGTCAGCCGGGCCTCGATCGGTGACGGCGGCGCGGCGGCCAGCGCCTCGGCGGTACGCCCCATCGCCAGCTCCACGATCTGTCCGTGTACGGCGATCAGCACCGCTTCCTTGTTGGGGAACTCCTGGTAGAAGTGCCGGGTCGAGACCTTCGCCGCGCCGCAGAGCCGCTCGATCGATGTCGGCGGATAGCCGTCGGTGCCGTACAGCTCCAGCGCGGTGTCGAGCAGCCGCTGCCGCCGGGCGGCCTTGCGCTCCTCGGCGGTGTGTCCCGAATACCGGCGGGTCAATTGGCCTCCTTGCCCCTCTTGTCGCGCGGTTACCGGCGGGTTTACATTAACGACACCATCGGAAACGATACCTTTTACGTTTCTGCGCCTGGGGAGGACAGACCAATGACAATCACGGGTGTACGCAGAGCAGCCGTCGCACTGGTGGCCGCCGCCCTGCTGGCGGTCACCGCCGGCTGGGCCCCCGCTTCGGCCACCGCCACCAGCTTCGCGAGTGCCGTACCGGAGCCTGACGACGACCCGTTCTACCAACCCGCTCCCGGGTACGAGACGAAACCGCCCGGCACCATCCTCAAACAGCGCGGCGTCACCGTGCCGTACGTGTCGGCCACCGCGTACCAGATCCAGGTACGCAGCTCGGACGCGAAGGACCGCGCCGTCACCGTGATCTCCACCGTGCTGGTGCCCACCACGGCGTACCCCGGCGGCGGGCCGCGGCCGCTGTTGTCGTACCAGCCGGCGACCGACAGCCTCGGCGACCAGTGCAACCCGTCGTACACCCTGCGCACCGGCACCGAGAAGGAGACCTCGCTGCTCAGCATGGGGCTCGCCCAGGGCTGGGCCGTCGTGGTCACCGACTACCAGGGCCCACGCGACGCGTACGGCGCCGGCCGGATGGAGGGCCACGGAGTGCTCGACGGGATCCGCGGGGCGCTGGCACTGCCCGAGGCTGGGCTGTCCGGCTCGCCGGTCGGGCTCTGGGGTTACTCCGGCGGCGGGCTCGCCTCCGGTTGGGCCGCCGAGTTGCAACCCTCGTACGCCCCTGAGCTGACGCTCGCCGGGGTCTCCTCCGGGGGTACGCCGGCCGACCTGAAGGCCGCCGCCCAGCTGATCGACGGCGGGCCGTTCTCCGGGCTCGGGCTGGGCGCGATCATCGGGCTCACCCGGGAGTACCCCGAGCTGGAGACCCTGATGAACGACGCCGGCCGCCGGCTGAAGGAAGAGGCCGGGGACATGTGCGTCGGGGAGTTGGCGTCCACGTACCCGTTCAAGCGGATCGCCTCGTACACCACGTCGCCGGACCCGCTGAACGAGCCGATCGCCAAGCAGGTGCTGGCGCTGAACCGGATGGGCTCGGCCGCCCCGGCCGCGCCGGTGTACCTCTACCACTCGCTGCTCGACGAGCTGATCCCGTACACCTCGGCGGCGACGCTGGCGAAGCAGTGGTGCGCCAAAGGCGCCAAGGTCACCTTCTACACCGACGTGGTCAGCGAGCACAGCTCGCTCGCGGTGACCGGCGCTCCCGCCGCCGTCGGCTACCTCGCCGCCCGCTTCCGAGCCCAGCCCATCCCCACCACCTGCTAACCCCCGCTCGCCCACGCCCGCGCCTGCCCCCGCCCCTCCCGCGCCTGCCGACCCCCTCCCGCGCCTGCCGGGAGG
>JBOGDE010000432.1:0-4189 GCA_050701695.1 Micromonosporaceae bacterium | reverse complement strand
CAGGGGCAGCGCACGGTCGCATCCGACATGGTGTGATCAGGGGCAGCGCACGGTCGCATCCGACATGGTGTGATCAGGGGCAGCGCACGGTCGCATCCGACCTGGTGTGATCAGGGGCAGCGCACGGTCGCATCCGACATGGTGTGATCAGGGGCAGCGCACGGTCGCATCCGACCTGGTGTGATCAGGGGCAGCGCACGGTCGCATCCGACATCGAGCGCGCCGACCTGGTGTGATCAGGGGGGAGGCGCGTCAGCGCGAGGGGGCAGGAGTAGTGAGCGAGCCGTTGGAGGTCGACCGGGACCGGCCGGTGCTGGCCGCGTCCGGGTCGGTACGGGTCCGGGTGCCCGCCAAGGTCAACCTGCACCTTGGCGTCGGGCCGCAGCGCACCGACGGCTACCACGAGCTGACCACCGTCTACCACGCGATCTCGCTGTACGACGAGCTGACCGCCGCCCGCGCCGACGAGCTGCGGCTGACCCTGATCGGGGAGGGCGCCGGCGAGCTGCCGGTCGACGAAGACAATCTGGCGGTACGCGCGGCGGCGCTGCTCGCCGACCACGTCGGGCGGCGGCCCGGCGTACACCTGCATCTGCGCAAGCACATCCCGGTGGCCGGCGGGCTGGCCGGCGGCAGCGCGGACGCCGCCGCCACCCTGGTCGCCTGCGACGCGCTGTGGGGCACCGGGCTGTCCCGGGACGCGCTGGCGAAGCTCGCTGCCGAGCTGGGCAGCGACGTGCCGTTCCTGGTGCTCGGCGGCACCGCGCTGGGGACTGGCCGCGGCGAGATCGTCTCCCCGGTGCTCGCCACCGGCGGCTGGCACTGGGTGATCGCGGTCGCCGACGGCGGGCTGTCCACCCCCGAGGTGTACGCGGAGCTGCGCCGGCTGCGCGAGGCGGGGCGCGGGCACCCGTACCGGTCGGACACCGACCAACTGCTCGCCGCGCTGCGCCAGCACGACCCCGAGGTGCTGGCCAAGGCGCTCGGCAACGACCTGCAGCCGGCGGCGATCTCGCTGCGTCCGGCGCTGCGGCGGACGCTGCGGGCCGGCCTGGAGGAGGGGGCGCTCGCCGGGATCGTCTCCGGCTCCGGCCCCAGCTGCGTGTTCCTCGCCACCGACGCCGACCACGCCAACCGGCTCGCCGCCCGCATCGCCGGCCATGACGTGTGCCGGACCGTCCGTACCGCCCACGGCCCAGTCCCAGGAGCCCGCGTCATCTCATGAGCAACCTCGTCAACCTCGACAAGGTCACCAAAGGGTACGACCACGCCGTACTGCTCGACTCCGTCTCGCTCGGCCTGAGCGCCGACGACCGGGTCGGGGTGGTCGGGCTCAACGGCGCCGGCAAGACCACGCTGCTGCGGCTGCTCAGCCGGATCGAGGAGCCCGGCCAAGGGCGCGTCACGCATCGCCGTGACCTGCGGATCCGCTACCTGCCGCAGTCGATCATGCTGCCACCGAATGCCACCGTGGGCGAGATCGTCACCGGTACGGCCTGGCTCGGCGACGACATCGGCGCGGAACACGAATGGGCGTCCCAGTCCCGGGTACGCGCGATCCTCGACGGGCTCGGCATGCCCGGCCTCGGGCTGGACTCCCCGGTAGGGCCGATGTCCGGCGGCGAACGCAGGCGAGTCGCGCTGGCCGCCCTGCTGGTACGCCCCACCGACCTGCTGCTGCTCGACGAGCCCACCAACCACCTCGACATCTCCGGCATCAACTGGCTGGCCGGCTGGCTGAAAGAGCACGCTCAGGCGGTCGTCGTTGTCACCCACGATCGGTGGTTCCTGGACGCGGTCTGCACCACCACCTGGGAGGTCACCGGCCAGGGCGTGGAGTCCTACGAAGGCGGGTACGCCGCCTGGACCCTGGCTCGGGCGGAGCGGACCAGACAGGCCGACGCCGCCGAGGCCCGCCGTCGCAACCTGGTCCGCAAGGAGCTGGCGTGGCTGCGGCGCGGCGCCCCGGCGCGTACCTCCAAGCCGAAATTCCGGATCGAACGCGCCAACGCGCTGATCGCCGACGTACCGCCGCCCCGGGACGCGGTCTCGCTGCGGCGCCTCGCCACCTCCCGGCTCGGCAGATCGGTGTACGACGCCGAGGACGTGGTGGTGGACGTGCCCGGGCGGCGGATCCTCGACGGGGTCACGTGGCGGATCGGTCCCGGCGACCGGATCGGGCTGCTGGGCCCCAACGGCGCCGGCAAGACCACCCTGCTGCGGCTGCTCGCCGGCGCCTCCGAGCCCGACACCGGCACCGTGAAGACCGGCAAGACCGTACGCTCGGCGTTCCTGTCCCAGGAGCTGGGCGAGCTGCCGACCGAGCTGCGGGTGCTGGAGGCGGTGGAGGAGATCGGCCGCCGGTTCACGCTCGGCGACAAGGAGATCTCCGCCGCCCAGCTCGCCGAGGTGTTCGGCTTCACCCAGGCCCGGCTGTGGACCCCGGTCGAGGAGCTGTCCGGGGGCGAACGCCGCCGGCTGCAGCTGCTGCGGCTGCTCGCCGCCGAGCCCAACGTGCTGCTACTCGACGAGCCGACCAACGACCTGGACATCGACACCCTGGCCGCGCTGGAGGACCTGCTAGACGGCTGGCCCGGCACCCTGATCGTCGCCAGCCACGACCGCTACCTGATCGAACGTGTCACCGACACCGTGGTCGCGCTCCCCGGCGACGGCCGGCTGGTCGACCTGCCCGGCGGCATCGACCAGTACGTCAACGCCCCCGCGTCGACCCGGTTCGAGGCCCCGGCCGAGCCGGCCGGCGCCACCACCCCACGGCAGGCCGGCGGCAGGTCGGCCGGGGAGCTGCGGGTAGCGAAGAAGGAGCTCGCCCGGCTGGAACGGCAGGTCGCCACCCTGCAGCGCAGAGAGGCCACCCTGCACGACCAGCTCGCCGCCCACGCCACCGACTACCAGAAACTCAGAGAACTACAAGAAGAACTTTCGGGTGTACGCGCCCAGCGCGAAGCCACCGAGGAAGAGTGGCTCCACCTCGCCGAACACCTCGGCTAGGACTGTAGTCAGCGGAGCCGGTCGAGGTCGATTTCCAGCCGGAACGGGTCGTCGGTGACGAAGCTGACGGTCGCCGCCTCGGCGTCGCGGTAGCCGAACCTCTTGGTGAGTCGGCTGGGGAGCAGCGAGATCGGGTCTTCGATGTCAATGATCCAGTAGTACGGGATGCCGGCGTCGCCGTACTCGGCGCGCTTGATCATGCGGTCGGTACGCAGCGAGCCGGGCGAGAGGATCTCGATCGCCACCCGCACGTCCGAGGCTCGGAGCAGACTCTCCTCCGCCGCGGCCCGCCGCACCCCGGCTCGCGTCACGATGCTCAGGTCGGGCCGGCGTACGGTCCCCGGCTGAGCGGCTGGCGCCAGCTCCAGGTCGATATCGACGTCGGGAACCATGTCGAGGTGATCGGGCAGCTGTGGCGCGATCTGTACGAGCAGACGCGCGACCGCGATGTTGTGGGCCGGCGTGGGACTCGGCGACATCACCAGATTGCCCTCCATGAGCTCCGACCGACCGTGGTCGTCCTCGCCGAGCGCGGCGTACTCACCGACGGTGAGTAGATGGACAGGCGGCAGCGGTACGGCTGTCATCGGCGTCCACCTCCCTCGCTGCACCCAGTCTCGCACGGACCCCGTGCACGGGGGTGCGGGGCGTACGCCAGAATGCCTACAGAATCACCACGATCCCTGGAGACCAGTGATGCACCTTCCCGTGAACCATCCGATGCGGCCGCTCTACCGTGCCCTTGCCGGGCTGATCGGCGGGTACGTGCTGGTCTTCGGCGTGGTCGGTTTCCTCCGTACCCAGGGCATGGAGTTCTTCGCCAACAAGGGCCAGTGGGTGCTCGGGCTGACCGCCAACCCGGCGTTCGCGGTGCTGTCGGTGCTCACCGGGCTGCTGCTGGTCGCCGGTGTGGTGGTCGGGCGCAACATCGACCACTTCATCAACATCGTCGGCGGCGGCATCTTCCTGGTCGCCGGGATGGCGATGATGGCGCTGCTGCGTACCGACCTGAACTTCCTCGGCTTCACGATGACCAACTGCATCGTGTCGTTCATCTTCGGTTGCGTGCTGCTCGCCGCCGGCCTGTACGGCAAGACCGGCTCGCTGAGCGCCGAGGCCGCTGAAGAAGAGTTCCGCCACGGCGCCACCCGCTGACGGCTCAGCGCACCGCTGGCGG
>JBOGDE010000431.1:0-4228 GCA_050701695.1 Micromonosporaceae bacterium | reverse complement strand
CGGCGGCACCCGGTGGTCGCCGCTGCGGCTGGCCAGCTGGTGCGCCGGCTGGCTGGTGGTCTGCTTCGCCACCAGCAGCGGGCTGGCCGCGTACGCCCCGGTGATGTTCTCGGTACACATGGCGCAGCACCTGGCGCTGATGACCGTGGCGCCGGTGCTGCTGGTGCTGGGCGCGCCGGTGACGCTGGCGCTGCGGGCGCTTCGGCGCGGTGGCGAGTCGGGGCTACGCGGGCCGCGGGACTGGCTGCAGCTGGCGCTGCACAGCCGGTGGACCCGGTTCGTGGCGCATCCGGTGGTGGCGCTGGTGGTGATGATCGTCAGCCTGTTCGCGATGTACTTCACCGGGCTGTACGAGCTGGCGCTGCGCTCCCACGCCGTACACCTGTGGATGCTGATCCACCTGCTGATCTCCGGCTACCTGTTCTACTGGGCCGTGATCGGGATGGACCCGACCCCACACCGGATCCCGCCGCCGGTACGGCTGCTGGTGCTGTTCGCCGGGGCGGGATTCCACGCCCTGTTCGGGGTCGCGCTGATGCAGGCCGGGGTGCCGATGGCCGCCGACTGGTACGCCGCGCTGGAGCTGTCGTGGCTGCCCGACCCGCTCGCCGACCAGAAGGCCGCCGGCGGCATCGCCTGGTCGTTCGGGGAGATCCCGTCGCTGGCGGTGGCGGTCGCGCTGGTGCTGCAGTGGCTGCGCGTCGACGAACGTGAGGCCCGCCGGTTCGACCGCGCCGCCGCCCGCGCCGTCGCGACCGGCGACCCCAGCCTGGACCCGCACGAGGCGTACAACGCGTACCTCAAGCGGCTCGCCGAAGCCGACAACCGCGCCGCCGAAGCCGATCGCCGCCGCGCAGCCTCAAGCTGACCGCTCCCGGCTGGGTGATCAGGCGGTGTCCACTGTGCTGCGGCGGTAATCGATATCCGGCGCGCTGGGTGGCCAATGCCTGATCAACCGCCGTCGTTGGGGTCGGGGTCGGGGCCGGGGCCGGGGTCGGTGGCTAGTAGGCGGGCGAGGGCGGGGCGTACGGACCAGGCGGTGACCAGGTCGCGGTACTCGGCGGCCAGCTCGGACGTGGCGGCGGCGCCGGTGTACTCCGCCCGCAGCAGTACGTTGCGCGGGGTGTGCGCGGAGTCGATGAACTCGCTGACCTCGACCCGGTAGCCGTGCAGCCGCAGCAGCGCGGCGCGCAGCGCGTCGGTCAGCGTGTCGGCGTACCGCTCGCGGAGGATGCCGTGCCGGGTCAGCAGGGCGTACGGCGCCGGCGGCTGGCCGGTGCGCAGCTGCGCGGACAGGTCGTGGTGGCAGCAGGGCGCGGCGAGTACCTGCCGGGAGCGCCACCGCACCGCGCGGGCCAGCGCCTCGTCGGTGGCGGTGTCGCAGGCGTGCAGCGCCCACACCAGCTGCGGGGCGCCGCCGGGTGGGGTGGGCGCGTCGGCGATGCTGCTCGCCACGAACCTCACCCGATCCGCCCAGCCCAGCTCGGCGGCCAGCGCGGTGTTGCGTTCCCGCTGGTCGGCGCGCAGGTCGACCCCGGTGAGCTGGACGTCGAGATCGCGTACCGCGGTCAGATACCGGTACCCGGCGAAGGTCAGGTACGCGTTTCCGCACCCCAGGTCGGCGACCCGCAGCGGTCCCCGGTGATCGGCGGGCACCGCGGCGTCGACGTACCGCAGGAAGGCGTCGACCTGGCGCCGCTTCGCCGCACTGGCGCCGAGCACCCCGAACAGCGGATCTCCCGGGTCGAGCAGGTGCCGCTTCGGCCGGTCGTGCGAGGTCTGCCGGTCGGCTGCTCTGGTCTCCCGGTGCACCTGCGCCTCGCCCCGCTTGGTGACCCGCAGCTGTACGGTCTGCTCGGTGGTCTGCAGGTGCCAGTTGCCGTACGGCTCGCCGAGCAGCGCGTCCACCTCACCGGCGGCGTCGTCCCAGGCCACGTTGCGGGTGTGCGGGCGCTGGCCGTCGTACACGCTGATCTGCAGGTGTTCGCCGGAGCCGAGCGCCACCGGCCGCAGCTCCGCCCGGGGCCAGGCGGGCCGGGCGCCCCGCCGGTGTCCGGCCGCGACCGCACGTACCAGCCGGTCGCGGTCGAGCAGCAGGCCGCGTACGTCCCGGAGGGCGGCTTCGAGCGGTTCAGGCATGTCTTCCAGCCTCGCACGCGCGAGAATGGAGCCGAACGCAGGACGCGAGGAAATGGTTGGCGATGACGGAGACCGCACCGATGATCGTGGTCGGGTTGGATGACGACCCGGGCGCCGCTGCCGGGCTGCGCTGGGCGGTGCACCAGGCACAGTTGTGCGGCGGCTGGGTCCGCGCCGTGTACGCCTACAGCGAGCCGGTGGTCGCTGACGTGAACGTGGTGCCGCTGACCACCGCGCCGAATCTGGAGCAGGCACTGCAGGCCGCCGAGGCATGGCGGGACGCCGCGCTGATCACCGAGCCGGACGCCGACCAGGTGCGGGTCGAGGTGCAGGCCCGGATCGGCCCCGCGGGCCCGGTGCTGCTCGACGCCGCCACCGACGCCGCGCTGCTGGTGGTGGGCAGCCGCGAACACCACCCCCTCTACCGGCTGGTGCACGGCTCAGTGAGCCACTACTGCGTCTCCCGCGCGAAATGCCCCGTGGTCGCGGTCCCCGCCGAGGAGTAACTCACCCTGGCACCGTGGTGGCCACCGCACTGGGGGCGGCGGGTTAGGCTCACAGCGGAGTGTTGTCCTTGTGAGGAGCCGTCATGATCGTCGCGGACGTGATGACCGAGGCCAGTGTCGTGGACAGCCCGGACGATACGCTGCGCGCCGCCGCCGCCCGGATGTGGCAGCAGCAGACCGGGTCGCTGTTGATCATGGATGGAGACCGGCTGGTCGGGATTCTCACCGAACGCGACCTGCTGCGTGCCGTCGCCCGGGGCGCGGACGTGGACACCACCCCGGCCAGGGAGGTGATGACCTCGGACGTACGTACCGTCGACTCGGGTACGTCGCTGCACGAGACCGCGCGGCTGATGGCGGCGAACTGGATCCGGCACCTGCCGGTGGTCGACGCCGAGAAGGTCGTCGGCGTGGTCTCGCAGCGCGACCTGGTCGGCATCCTGGCCGCGCTGGACCCGAGCCCACAGGGCATCGCGCTGCCGAGCGACCATCTGGTGCGTACCCGCCGGCTGGCCCGCATCGAGCACGGCGACCTGGACTGAGGTAGTACCGGTGCCCACGGACGACGAACGCGAGGTCCGGTTCGACGACGAGGAGCCGCCGATCCTGCCGGACCAGACCGCCGACGACACGGCGCGGGGTTGGGGCGAGTCTCGCCAACCCAACGACCAGCGGCTGCTCGAGGACCGCCCGCCGCACTGGGACTGGTAGCCGGCCACAGCCGGACCGCTGGGCGCGACACCTCCGGACCGCTGGGCGCGATACAGGCAGACACAAAGTGGGGCAGGCACTCGCCCGAGCTGGGTGCCTGCCCCACTTTGTCCGCGTGTCGACCCGCGAGGTCGACCCCGGTCGTCCGTGTCGGCGAGACCGGCCTGCGGAGATATTACCGGCGTGCCCGCAATTCGTCGCGGATCTCGGTGAGTATGTCCAGTTCGGTGGCGGCGGCAGCCTCCTCCGACTTCATGAAGCGATCGCGGAATTTGTTCATCGGCAGCACCACGAAGAAGTAGATCACGGCCGCGGTGATCAGGAACGCGATGATCGCGTTGATCATCAGGGCGTAATCGATGACCACGCCCTCCTTGATCGTGATCTGTCCGGCGTCCATACCGCCGCCGGCGAACAGCTTGATCAGGGGGTCGATGAATGCCTTGGTGAACGCCTCGACCAGCGTGCCGAACGCCACGCCGATGACGATGCCGACCGCCATGTCGACGACGTTGCCTCGCATGATGAAGTCTCTGAAGCCTTTGAGCATGGAACGATCCTCTGCAGTGGTACGGAAAGCCGGGGTGCTTCCCTCAACGAGGCCGCACTGTAACCCCAATCGCGACATCTGGGGCAGTCTTAGCAAGGCGTTGCGCCTGATCTTTTCTCATAGCGAGATAGACAACTCCCTCATCGGGTGATCTGTCCGCGTATGTATTGACACTGATCACCAGTACGCCGGCCGCCAGCACGACGCTGTCGGGACCGGTGTCGCCGCTGGTGGGCGCGGGGGTCCGCGGCTCCCCGGGCGGTGCCGCCGGTCGGGCGAGGCGGGCGTACACGTCGACCCGGTCGCCGGGGCGCAGCACCAC
>JBOGDE010000430.1:0-4252 GCA_050701695.1 Micromonosporaceae bacterium | reverse complement strand
GAGCTGCTCGGCGCCAGTCTGCGGTATGCCGGCTTCGACGTCGACACCGCCACCGAGGGTGCCGCGGCGGTGGATTCGATCCGGCGCCGCCGGCCGGACCTGGTGGTGCTCGACGTGATGCTGCCCGACATGGACGGCTTCGAGGTGGCGCGGCAGATCCGGTCCGGCGGAGACCGTACCCCCGTGGTGTTCCTGACCGCCCGTGACGCCATCGAGGACAAGATCCGTGGCCTCACCCTGGGCGGCGACGACTACGTCACCAAGCCGTTCAGCCTGGAGGAGGTGGTGGCCCGGATCCGGGCCGTGCTGCGGCGTACCCAGGGCGACGTGTCCCCGCCACCCCGGCTGCGCTACGAGGACCTGGAGCTGGACGAGGAGACCCGAGAGGTGTTCCGGGCGGGGACCCAGGTGGCGCTGTCGCCGACCGAGTTCAAGTTGTTGCGCTATTTCATGGCCAACGCCGGCCGGGTGCTGTCGAAGGCACAGATCCTCGACCACGTGTGGAATTACGACTTCCGGGGCGACGATGGCATCGTCGAGTCGTACGTGTCGTACCTGCGGCGCAAGGTCGACACCGTGGAGCCCCGCCTGATCCACACCCTGCGCGGCGTCGGGTACGTGCTGCGGAGACCCACCTGAGGTGGTGACCGGCGTGCTGGATCGGGTGTCACTGCGGCTGAAACTGGTCGCCGCGGTGCTGGCGATCGTGGCCGCGGCGCTGACCGGGATCAGCGTGACCAGTGTCGCGGCGATGCAGGGCTACCTGCTCAACCGGGTCGACGACGAGCTGCGTTCGATCGCCGACCAGCTGCTGCAGCAGGTCGAGGAGGGGCGCAGCCAACTCGCGCTGCGGGAGGTGTTCCCGAGCGACGCGGTACGCCTGCCCAGCCCGTACGTCTTCGAGACCCGGGGCCCGGCCGGCAAGGTGCAGAGCTCCCACCCGGACCCGCACGACGCCTGGCCCCAGGTGCCGAATGACTCCGACCAGTTGCGGGAGCACGTGGACACGCCGTTCACGGTGGCCGCGATGACCGGCACCGTGCGCTGGCGGCTGCTGGTCGCGGAGCTGCCCGGCGACCAGTTCCTGGTGATCGGGGCCAGTCTCGCCGACGTGGACAGCGCGGTGGAGCGGCTCTCGCACCTCAGTCTCCTGATCGGGCTGGTGGTCCTGGGTACGGCCGCGCTGCTCGGCGTCGCCGTGGTCTGGGCCAGCCTGCGGCCGCTGGGTGAGATCGAACGCACCGCGGCGGCGATCGCCGCCGGAGACCTCTCCCGCCGGGTGCCGGACCGGGATCCGCGTACCGAGGTGGGGCGGTTGGCCCGGGTGCTGAACATGACGTTCAACCAGATCGAGACCGCGTTCCGGGCCCGGGCGCGCTCGGAGGCCGCCGCCCGGCGGTCCGAGGAGCGGATGCGCCGATTCGTGGCCGACGCCAGCCACGAGCTGCGCAGCCCGCTCACCTCGATCCGGGGCTTCGCCGAGCTGCATCGGCACGGTGCGCTGAGCGACCCGGCCGAGACCGCCAGCGTGATGCGGCGGATCGAGGACGAGGCCGCCCGGATGGGGCTCCTGGTGGAGGACCTGCTGCTGCTTGCCCGGCTCGACCAACACCGTCCGATCGCGTGGGAGCCGGTGGACCTGCTGGAGCTCGCGGTGGACGCCCGGGACGCCGGCCGCGCGGTCGCCCCCGACCGCCCGATCGAGCTGGCGGTGGGTGGCGCGCCGCCGGTGGTGATGGGTGATCAGACCAGACTCCGCCAGGTGCTCGACAATCTGGTACGCAACGCGCTGATCCACACCCCGGCCGGTACGCCGGTGGAGATCCGGGTTCGGGCGGAAGGCCGGACCGCCGTACTGGAGGTGGCCGACCAGGGGCCGGGGCTGGACCGGGATCAGGCGGAACGGGTCTTCGAACGCTTCTACCGGGCGGATCCGGCCCGGTCCCGGCGTCATGGCAGCTCCGGCCTGGGGCTGGCGATCGTGGCGGCGTTGGCCGCGGCCCACGGCGGCCGTGCCGGGGTGGAGAGCACTCCCGGACAAGGAGCGACTTTCTGGGTACGCCTGCCGCTCGCCCCCGGATCCCACGCGCCCGGTGTGGAAGCCACCTCTGAGCAGACTGACGTCGCCGCGACCCGGGAGCCGCCACTGGAGCCTGAGCCGCCGCTGGGGTCTGATCCGGCGCTGGAGTCTGAGTCCGCCGGTGACCCGGATCCACCCCGCGCCGCCGGTAGCGGCCCTCGCGCGGGAGAGTCGGCGAGGCCATAGGCTGGTGCCGATTCGCGAGCGGCGCGGCCTCCCAGCGGAGTTTCAGGTAGCTCCCAGGGTCGCCGCAGCTTGATCGAGCAGGCTGGATGAGTAGGACACGAGACGTAACCCGGCGAGGGGGATCAGATGGACAGCGGGGACCCGATCCGTACACCCGAAGGCGACCGACCTGGTGAAGGCCGGCCAGCGGGTGAAGCGCCGCGGCAGGCCGAATCACGCTCGGAGGCGCCGCCCACAGCGGCGGTGCCTCCGGTGCCGGGCGAACCGTCAGCGCCGGCTGAGCCGCAAGGCGCCCAGCCCGAATCCGACCAGCCCCTCTGGGCCCGGTTCGCCGGGGGCGAGTCGACGCCTGGCCCGTCCGTGCCGGCCCAGCCAACCGCGGGCTCATCGGCACCGGCCCAGCCCGCCTCGGACCCATCCGCACCGGCCCAACCGGCATCCGGCCCGTCGGTACCGGCCCAGCCTCAGCCGGCTGACCCCCACGGCCAGGCACCGCCGGTCATCCCCCAGATGGCTCAGGAACAGCCGCCACCGGCCCAGTGGTCGGCCGGGCCGCAGCCGGTGGTCGCACAGGCCGGGCAGCAGCACGGTGGTGTGTCCACCCCAGTCGTGCCGGATCCGCGCACCGCGGACCCCACCACCCGGACGTCGGCGTTTCCGCTGACTTCCGGCGCGCCGCCGGCGTGGGGAGCCCCAGGCGGGTACACCGGCACCCTGCCCGCCGGTCCGGCCGCTGCTTCCACCGGTACGCCGCAGCTGGGCGCCGGCTACCCCTACGGCCCGTACACCTCCCCACAACCCGGCGGGTACGGGAGCCGGCCGGCTGGCAGCCGGGCCGTGAAGGTGCTCCTGATGACCCTTGCGGCGGTGCTGATCGCGATCGGGGGTGGCGTGGTCGGTGGCCTGTTGGTGGGGTTGGGTTCCGGCGACGGCAAGTCCGGCAAGCTGGCCGACGGCGATGTCGCCAACACGGAAGCCACGCTGTCGCTGGCGGAGATGGCCGCCAAGCTTCAGCCCAGCGTGGTGATGATCGAGGTGGAGGTCGGTAGCCAGCGCGGCACCGGCTCCGGCGTGGTGGTGAGCCCGGACGGCCTCGTCCTGACCAACAACCACGTGGTGGGCGACGCTGACGAGATCGAGGTGAACTTCGTCGACGGTGACCGGGAGACGGCTGAGGTGATCGAAGCCGATCCGGAGCTGGATCTCGCCGTGGTGAAGATCGACGACGTCAAGGACCTCCCCGTCGCCAAGATCGGTAACAGCGGCACGCTGCGGGTGGGGGACACCGTGGTCGCGATCGGTAGCCCGTTGGGCCTGGAGGGTTCGGTCACCGCGGGGATCATCAGCGGCCTCGATCGTACGATCCCGGCCCGCGGCGAGCGGGGTGGCGGCGACATCGAGGGCGTGATCCAGACGGACGCCGCGATCAACCCCGGCAACTCGGGGGGACCCCTGCTCAACACCAAGGGCGAGGTGGTCGGCATCAACACCGCCATCGCCACCACCAGCCAGGAGGGCGGCAACATCGGGCTGGGCTTCGCGGTGCCGGTCGACGCGGCGAAGGAGCTCCTGGAGAAGGCCAGAAACTAGGACAAACCAGGCAGTGTCGCGCGTCACGCGCGGTCGATTTGACGATGGCGCGCTGGAGGCGTACGTTTTCTGAGGCCTGCGGGGCACCGGACAGATCCGGGGCGCGGAAGCGCACCTAGATCGTACGGCTCGCGGGTCTCCTTCACTCGGAAGATCCTCCAGCCTGATGGGCTGGGTCGGAGTTGAGATCGACTCGAATCGAGTTGACTCGACACCTCGGACTCGCTAGAGTTGAGGAGTTGCCCCAAACAAGGTTTCTCGGATTGAGGGCCTGGTGTTTGGTGTGGTGTGTGTTCTTTGAGAACTCAACAGGGTGTTTTGTTTGCCAGTGCATTTAAAGCAGTTTGTGTGTGCTTTTGTGCTTTTGTTAATTTCTTTTATGTCATGGATCGCTAC
>JBOGDE010000429.1:0-4259 GCA_050701695.1 Micromonosporaceae bacterium | reverse complement strand
AACGATCAGCCGCGATAGGTGTGTGGAACATCCACTACAACTACCATCGACCCCACAGCGCCGCGGGCGGGCCGACCGCCAGCGTCTCGACTCAAGACCGGCGTCACCAACGTCCAGCCCTCATACAGCTAGTTGGCGACTGGCAGGTGGGAGGGTGGACGTGATGGTTCGCGAAGGTGTTCGGGGTCGGTCGGCGATGGTGCGCGGGTCGGTGGTGACCCACCGGCGGCGCTGCGGGAACAGAACTGCCACTGCCCGACGGGAAGACGCTGCATGAGTCGACGGTGCTGTCCTACTCCGAGGGCGGCCGGACCCGTTTCCTGATGCTGGCGGCGCACGAGGTGGTCGCGGTGCGGGCCGCGGTCGAGCGCTACCGTGCGGCGCTGGCCAAGCTCGAGGCCGAAGGAGAGGCGGACCGGGCGGCGCTGGCACACCGGCTGGGCACCGGGTTCGGCCTTGGCGTAGATGGAAGTGGTGACCGGTCGGGAGTGACGCAGGACTTGACCGATCTCCGCCAGGCTCCCGCCGGCGCGCAGCATCTCGGTCGCGGCCGAGTGCCGCAGACGATGCGCGTGCACCCTGGGCAGGCCAGCCCGCTCGCAGCCTCGGACGACGACCATGGAGACCCCGGCGGTCGATAGCCCACCCAGTGGTGCACGCTGAGGACTTTGCCCGCTACGGGGTCCGCAACCGTGCTCGCAGGTTCCACACCTCGGTCGGGCGGGTGGAGCTGAGGTTGGCGAACGTGCGGTGCCGGGCCTGCGAGAAGGTCTTTGCTCCGCTGCTGATCGTGCTCGGCCTGCAGGGCAAGCGGCGTACCGACCGGCTGACGGTTGACCTGGCCGAGCTGGCGACGCAGATGTCGTTCGCGCGGGCCGCCCGGGTCGATCGTGAGTTGGCCGGTAACGGCGCGAGTGCCGGGCAGGCGCACAACGCGCTGGCCGACGTGGCGGCTGTCCTCGCGCCCGAGGGTGCGCTCGGCCCGGCACACACCTGGCCGGAGGTGGTGCTGCTGGACGGCACCGGGGTCCGCGCGGGCGCCGGTGAGAACGGGACCGGGGTGAACCTGGCGATCGGGCTGACCGGGCGGTCCGGCCCGGCCGGGCGGCGCCGGGCCAGCTCGCACCTGCTCGGACTGACCGTCGATGAGGACTGGTCGATGATGGGCGCGCAGCTGGCCGGGGTCGCCACCCCGGCGCTGGTCGTCCTCGACGGCGAGGCCGCGATCACCACGCTGGCGCAGCGGCTGTGGCCCGACACGCCGATCCAGCGCTGCTGGTGGCACCTGCCGCACGGGCTGCGCAAGGCCTTCTACGCCGACCACGCCCACAACCGGCACGTCAACCCCCGCTGGGCCCGCGACCGCAGCCGCGAGCTCGCTGAGCTGCTGCGCGAGCAGATCCGGCACGAACGCAACCCGGCCCAGGCGCTGGTCAGCTGGGACGCCTTCACCGCCCGCATCCCCGCCACCCTCAGCAGCGCGCACGCCTACCTCAACGCCGCCCGCCCGCACGCCTTCACCTGCCTGGACCCCGGGCCGCGCACCCGGCTCGCCCGCCTCGGCGGACCCGAGCTCGACACCGGCGCCCTGCAGCGGCCGATCCGCGAGCTCAACGCCCGCACCGACATCGGCGGCAGCCGCTGGAGCGTGGCCGGCCTCCGCGACCTGCTCACAGTCCACACCACCCGCCTGCTCGGCCACCCCGCATGCCACCCTCTCAAGCGCACCACCCACCGACCAACCACGATCACCATCACCCTCCAGAAACTCAACGCAACGTGACGCTACCGAACCATCGCGTCAACCCTCCCACCTGCCAGTCGCCAACTAGCAGATTCTCTCGCGTGAAGACGGGAGGACGTGCATTTGTGCGGCGAGTCGCGCGGTATCGATCGCTGGCCGTAGACCTACGCAAGCCGCTCCTCGCGCGACAGCGAACGGCCCTGACCGGTCACGTCAGAAGAGCCACACCCCGATGGATTTCCTGGCCACGACCGGGAGCTCTTCGAGGTGCAGTACTGGGTTAATCTCCGTGCCCTGCACGGACTCTCGGTGCGCGCCGCCCGACACTGGGTCGACCACCTGCGGCCGGGAACCATCGGCATTTCTCCTCTCCGGCGCGGTGCGGGCCCACTATGACCAGAGCCTATTCGACGCGACCAAGGGCGGAGTCGAAGCCCTCAGCCGCGCAATGGCCGTCGAGCTGGGGTCGCACGGTATCCGCGTGAACTGTGTGAGCCGCGCGTCGCTGGGATCCGACGGCGACACCCGAGGCGACATGCCGCTGCGGACATCGGTGCGGCCCCGAGGACGTCGCCGACGCGGTGCTGTTCCTGTCCTCCCCAGCCGCGGGGCGGATCACCGGGGCAGGTCCTGTCGTGGACGCGGGACTCCTTGCCGCGCCCCGGGTCCGAGCTTCCTGACCCCGGGCATTCGATCGGTGGAAGCTCACGGCGGCTGGTGTCCGAACCGGACCGGCGTGCATGTCTCGACGTCGACCTGTCGCTGCCCGCCGGGGCGCGCTGGGGCTGGTGCCACCGACGGCTCGGTCTCGCCAACCTCGACCATGCGGCGGATCAGTCTGGCGCACAGCTCGTCGGCCACCGCTCGATGCGATTCGAGGCCGATCAGGTTGTCCAGTTCGTAGGGATCCGCGGCGAGGTCGTACAGAGCCTCCTCCCGGTACTCGGTGGCGCCGGCCATGCCCCACGGATCGGCCTCCGGTGCTATTACGTAGTACTTCCACCGTGACGTGCGGATGGCGCGCCCCACCTCGGATTCGCTGACCTGGATGAACACCTCGTCCGGCCAGTCGGCTCCCTCGTGACGGAGGAGCGGAAGGAATGATCTACCTTGCATGTCCTCCGGGACACCGAGGCCGGCGGCATCGAGTAGCGTTGGCGCGAGATCGATGGTGGTGACCGGTGCGTCCAGCGCTCCGCCGCCGTCGAATCCAGGGCCGGCCAACGCGAACGGGACGCGGATCGAACCGTCGTGACAGGACCGTTTGTACTCGTTGTTGCGGGTCTTGAAATGGCATCCGTGGTCGGAGGTGTACGCGACGATGGTGTCGTCCCGGATTCCCATGCTGCGCAAAGCATCCAGCAGTCTGCCCAGGCCTTCGTCGAGACGTTTCACCTGTCCGAAGTACCCGCCGATGTGTTGATGTGCCGTGCCGCCCTGCGCGGCAAGATCCGGTGGCAGCCAGCGTCCCTGATAGCGCTCCTGATATCCCTCGGGCGCCGGATAGCTGTCGGTGGTGTTCTGGTGATGCGGTTCCACGTAGGACACGAAGAGGAAGAAGGGTCGGTCCCCGGTTCCACCGTCCACACGGGAGTGATCGGCGACGAACCGGATCGCGGCATCGGTCAGGGCATCGGAGCGGTAGCCAGGAAGGGCGACCGGCGCGCCTGCCTCGTCGAACACGACGGTGCAGTATTCGGCGGAGGTGAACTCGAGCACGTTGGCGCCCAGCCAGGACTGGTAGCCGCCACGCTGTTCGGCCGGAACCGGCTCGGTGTCCGCGAGATGCCATTTCCCGATGTAGCCGGTGGCGTATCCCGCCTCGGCAAAGTGGTGGGCCATGGTGCGGGCATCGGTCGAGAGCGGAATTCCGTTGCGGTACACGCCATTGCTAGTCGGATACCGTCCCGTTTGGAGAGCCGCCCGCGCGGGTGCGCACACCGGCTGGGGCGTGCATGCCTGGGCGACAAGGGTGCCGGCCCGCGCCATGCGGTCGAAATTCGGCGTCAGGTCGAGCGGATTGCCGTGCACTCCCGTGGTGTCCCAGCGCTGCTGGTCGGTGTACAGCACGACAACGTTCGGTCGGCGACTGTCGATAGGCATGCGCACCTCGTGGTTGTCCGTCACTTCAGCCCGGCCGTGGGGGCGGTGAGGGGGCGGGGGTCGCCATCTTCAGCCGGCGGTTTCATCTTCGAGTTCCTTGGTGGGGTGACGTCTCTCCGGACAGTGGTTTTGCTTGAATCATGCGGCGAGTGAGACGTTTTGCTGGTACTCGGTGAGAACCTCGAGCGGGGTTCGGTAGCCCAGCCCCGAATGCAGCCGCTGGCGATTGTAGAACACCTCGATGTATTCGGCAATAGCTCGGCGGGCCCGATTCCTGGTCGGGTACACGGTTCGATGAATCAGTTCGTTCTTCAAAACCCCAAAGAAAGATTCGGCCATCGCATTATCCCAGCACACCCCGGTTCTTCCCATCGATGCGGTGACATCGTTCACCGCGAGGTGGGCGGCGAAC
>JBOGDE010000428.1:0-4260 GCA_050701695.1 Micromonosporaceae bacterium | reverse complement strand
CCTACCGCAGGTTGATCAACTACTCCTTGTGCCTGCCTGGGGAGTGCAGGCCGAGCCGGCGTCTGCGGCCGATCACCAGCATGATCCCGCCGGTGAGCAGCAGGATCGCGCCCACGCCACCGGCGGCGGTGCTGGCACCGGTAATCGGTAGCTCCGGTTCCTTCGTGGTCGTCGCGACCGGCGAGGTGGGCGCCGGGGACTCGGTCGGCGGAGCGGAGTCCGAGGCGCTCGGCGACTCGCTCGGAGACGGCGAGGTCTTCGTTGGCGTGGGTTTCGGCGTGGGCGACTTCGTCGGGGCGGTACTGGAGCCGCGGGCGAAGGTCTTCAGCCGCTGGTACGAGCCGTTGAACCAGTTCTGGTCGATCGGGCTGCTGGAGTACTGCCAGATGGTGTGGTGCTTCCAACCGGAGGGCAGGGTGCCGATCGTGGTGTTGTACCGCGCCAGCCACAGCGGGTTCGTCTTGCCGAAGGCCCGGCTGTTGCCGGTGCAGGTCTGCCACCAGTTGGTGGTGCTGTAGATGGTCGGGTAGCGCCCGGTCTTCTTCTGGTACGTGTCGGAGAAGTCCTTGATCCACCGCACCATCGCGCGAGGCGACTTCCCGTAACACGTCCCGCCGCCGTACGGGTTGTACTCGATGTCGAGCGCACCTGGGAGCGTCTTGCCGTCGGCTGTCCAGCCGCCGCCGTTGGCCACGAAGTACCTGGCCTGGGTGGCACCACCGGAACGGTCGGGCAGCGCGAAGTGGTACGCGCCGCGGATCATCCCGGCCTTGCGCGAGCCGTTGTACTGCTGCCGGTAGTACGGGTTCTTGTAGCCCGTACCCTCGGTCGCCTTCACGTACGCGAAGCGCATGCCCTTGTTCCACCAGGAGCGCCAGTCGACGTTGCGCTGGTGGGACGCGACGTCCATGCCGCGTACCCGGTTCTCCTGGGCATGTGCCGTGTCCTTCTGCAGTCCCCCGATGCTTGCGAAGCTCACCATCGACAGCGCGATGAGTGTGAAGCCGGCTATCCGCCAGCCACGCCGCCTTGGACCCGCGGCCTCGCCGTCATGACGGGGGTGCAGGTGACGGGACTTCGCCATGAAACCTCCCCTGCTGGGCCCCGCCGTACCCGACGGGGAAATCCCTTTCCGAGCATGACCCGCCCATTCGCGCACAAGCCGCGCACCACCCGCAAGACCGCTCTGTTACTTTCCTCCGGACAAGTAGTCCGAATCGTGAACAAGCGCCACTGATCGTCCAACACCCCTGCACAGCCGGTTATTACTAGCGGGTAACGCGACACGGGAATCGGCCGACACACAGGTGAGAACTATTCGGAACGGGCGTGGAGGAAGCCGGATGCGTACCCCTCGGAGTTTCGTGCTGGCGGTCTCCGCCGCAACGCTGGTCGCCCTCGCCGGGCCGGGCGGCGCCACCGTCACCGTCACCGGGCCGAGCGCCGCCACTGACTACGGCCAGGTGTACAACGTCATGCCACCCGGCCAGTCCGGCACGATCACCGCCACCGGCCTCGCCACGGTGCTCGCCGGCGACCCCACCGGCCGGACCGCCGTCGACGGGCGCAACGCACCGCGCAACTTCGCCAACCAGTGGGAGATGTACGACGCGCTCAACCGGCTCACCCCGGACCAGATCCGCGCCGCCGACCTCAACGACTACTACAAGTCCTCGACCTTCGCCGTACCCGCCGAACAGGTGCTGAAGGTGGAGCGGCCGAAGACCGGCGTGACCATCACCTGGGACTCGTACGGCGTCCCGCACATCAAGGGCGCCACCTACGCCGACGTGGCGTGGGGCGCCGGGTACGCCGGCACCCGGGACCGGATGTTCCTGCAGGACGTGCTGCGGCACACCGGCGCTGCGCGCTCGTCGGAGTTCCTCGGCGGCACCGAGGCCAACATCGCGATGGACCAGTCGGTGCTGCGCAGCTCGTACTACACCGAGGCGGAAGCGGCGGCCCAGATCGCGCGCGTCAGGGACGAGTTCGGTGCCGAGGGCACCAGGCTCGCGGCGGCCGGGGAAGCGTACGTCGCCGGGATCAACGCCGCGCAGGGCGCGATGTGCCCCGCCGGGCTGCTCACCGGTCCCGACTGCCCCGCGGAGTACGCCGCGCTCGGCAAGCTGCCGAAGCCCTGGAAACTGACCGACGTGGTCTACATCGCCGGGCTGGTCGGCGGCATCTTCGGCAAGGGCGGCGGCGCCGAGTACGGCAACGCGATGTTGCTGCAGCAGCTCACCAAGCGCTTCGGCGAGACCGAAGGACGCCGGGTGTACGAGGATCTGCGCGGCCGCGACGACCCCGAGGCGCCCACCACCACGACCACCCGCTGGTCCTACGGCGGCGGCGCGATCGAGCCCGGCGCCCCCGGTGTGGCGATCCCCGACCCGGAGGGGGCGCCGACAGCGCCTGGCACCGGCGAGGTGGGCGACGCGCTCGGTGGCCTGCTCACCGGGGACCCGACACCAGTCGCCGGCACCGTTGACGCACCGTTCGGGACCATCGACCTGGGTGGCGCCGCCCGCGGGATGAGCAACGCCGCGCTGGTCTCCGGCGCGCACACCGCCGACGGACATCCGGTGATGGTCGCCGGACCGCAGACCGGGCACTTCACGCCGCAGCTGTGGACTGAGATGGCGCTGGAAGGGCCCGGCATCAAGGCCCGGGGTGTGGCGTTCGCCGGCACCAACATCGTGGTGCAGGTCGGACGCGGCGTGGACTACGCATGGTCACCCACCAGCGCCGGGTTCGACAACGTCGACACCGTCGCCGAACGGCTCTGCGAGCCCGACGGTTCCCCGCCGAGCGTCCAGTCGGCGCATTACCTGCGCGATGGGGCGTGCGTGCCGATCGAGGTGCGCAAACACACCCAGACCGCACTGCCGAACATCGGCGCGCCGGGCGCACCACGGCAGCTCGAATTCACGGTGATGCGTACCCACCACGGGATCGTGCAGCTGCGTACCACTGTGGACGGTGAGCCGGTGGCGCTGGTGCACCAGCGCAGCACGTACCACCGGGAGGTCTCCTCGCTGGTCGGGTTCGCACGGGCCAACGACCCCGGGTACGTCACCGACGCGGCGTCGTTCCAGCGCGCCGTCGACAAGATCGACTACACCTTCAACTGGCACTACGCCGACTCGCGGGACATCGCGTACTTCGGCTCCGGGCTGCTCCCCCACCGGGCCGCCGGCACCACGCTGGACCTGCCGCGCTGGGGCGACGCCGCGTACGACTGGCAGGGCTGGCTCTCCTTCGAGCAGCACCTGCGGCAGATCAACCCGCCGCGCGGCTACCTGATCAGCTGGAACAACAAACCCGGGCTCGGCCCGGCGCCGGCCGACGACGCCTGGGACCACGGCTCGGTGCACCGCAGCCTGGCGCTGTCGGACCGGGTGGCTCCGCTGGTACGCGCCGGCGGCGTCACGCCGCGTTCGCTGCTCGCCGCCGTGCAGGACGCCGCCCTGGTCGACACCCGGGCGGCGAAGACGTTGCCGTACCTGCTGCGGGCGATCGGCGACGACCCGGCGACCCGGGAGGCGACCACCCTCCTCAAGGCCTGGCTCGCCGACGGGGCACCGCGCGAGGACCGGGACCGCGACGGCAGCTACTCCCACGAAGCGGCGATCGCGCTGTTCGACGAGTGGTGGGAGTCCGCGCCCACCTCCGAGGCCGGACGGGGCCGGTACGCGCTCGCGCGGGACGTCCTGCGCGGCGGCCTCGGCGCCACCGTGGACGGGATCGGGCACGGCCTCGACGACCATCCGCGGGCCGGCAACGCCTCGTCGTGGCTGGGCCCACCGTGGTACGGCTGGGTCAACAAGGATCTGCGGCAGCTTCTCGGCGAGCCCGTGCAGGGCCGCTGGTCGCGCAGCTACTGCGGGGACGGTGCGCTGGCGGCGTGCCGCACTGCGGTACGGGACTCGCTCGCCGGGGCGGTACGGCGGGCACTGGACGCGCAGGGCGTCTCCGACGTCGCCGCGCTGACCTACGACAAGCACCAAGACGACATCACCCCGGTGGCCGCCGGGTTGGTCGGCGTGCGCCCGATCGACTGGCAGAACCGGCCGACGTTCCAGCAGGTCGCCTGCTTCACCAGCCACCGCTAGCGCCGCGCAGGTCGGCGCGGCGGATCTTGCCGGTGCTGGTGCGGGGCAGCCTTTCGAGCCGGGTGTACGACTTCGGCCGCTTCGCCGCAGAGAGCTGCTCGCGGGCGTACCCGTCGAGCTGGTCGGGGGTCGCGGTGCCGGCGTACCC
>JBOGDE010000427.1:0-4282 GCA_050701695.1 Micromonosporaceae bacterium | reverse complement strand
GCGACAGCCAGCCCTTCAGCACCGCCAGATCGGCCTCGGACCGGGCGGCGGTGGCGTACGTACGGGCCCAGGCGAGCTGCAGCCCGCTGCCCGGCTCGGCGTCGCGCAGCGCCGTGGCGGCGGTGCGCGCGAGGGTCTCCCAGCCCTGCGGCGCCCACGCCGGGTCGGCGTACATCGTGAGTGCGGCGGATGCCTGCCGGGTGGTGACGGTGACCAGGTTGACGTCGTGCTCGGCGGGCAGGCCGGCGGCGGTCTGGGCGACGTAGTCGCGGGCGGCCAGCTCGGCGTCGCGGGTGGCGTCCCACGTGGCGGCCCAGCACAGCGCCCGCGGCAGCGAGGACTCGAACCCGGCGATGTGCCGCACCACGGTCGCCGCCGACCGCGGATCCAGCCGCAGCTTGGCGTACGTCAGGTCGTCGTCGTTGACCAGCAGCACGTCCGGCGCCGCCACCCCGACCAGCTTGGGGATCTCGGTGCGCTCCCCGGAGACGTCCAGCTCGATCCGGTCCCGTCGTAGCAGGGTCTCGCCGCGCAGGTCGTAGAGCCCGACGGCGAGCCGGTGGGTACGCAGCGTCGGGTAGTCCGCCGGGGCTTCCTGCGCGATCGCCACCGAGGTGTAGCGGCCGTCCTCGCCGATGGTCACCACCGGGCGCAGCGTGTTGACCTGGGCGGTCTCCAGCCACTCGGCGGCGAACTTGCGCAGCTCCCGCCCGGAGGCGGCCTCCAGCGCGGTGAGCAGGTCGTCGAAGACCGCGTTGCCCCACTGGTGCGCGGCGAAGTACGCCCGCAGCCCGGTGACGAACGCCTCGATCCCCACGTACGCCACCAGCTGCTTGATCACGCTGGCGCCCTTGGCGTACGTGATGCCGTCGAAGTTGACCTCGACCGCCTCCACGTCGGGGATGTCGCAGTACACCGGGTGGGTGGAGGAGAGCTGGTCCTGCCGGTAGCCCCAGGACTTGCGCTGCGCCAGGAACGTCGACCAGGCGCCGGTGAACCGGGTCGCCTCGGCCATGCACCAGTGGCTGGCCCACTCGGCGAACGACTCGTTGAGCCACAGGTCGTCCCACCAGCGCATCGTCACCAGGTCGCCGAACCACATGTGGGCCAGCTCGTGCAGGATCGTGTTGGCGCGCTGCTCGTACTCGAAGTCGGTGACCTGGGAACGGAACAGGTAGTGGTCCTCGGCGATGGTGACGCAGCCGAAGTTCTCCATGGCGCCGGCGTTGTACTCCGGGACGAACAGCTGGTCGTACTTCGGCAGCGGGTACCGGATCCCGAACTGCCGGTGGAAGAAGTCGAAGCCCTGCTTGGTGAGCGCCAGCACGTCGTCGGCGTCGAGGTGCTCGGCCATCGAGGCCCGGCAGTAGACGGCCAGGTCGATCCCGTCGTGCTGGTCACGTACCTCGTGGTACGGGCCGGCGCAGATCGCGGTGATGTACGTACTCATCACCGGGCTCTGTGCGAAGTGGACGGTCTTGACATCGCCGTCGGCGTCCTCGGAGGCGACCGGCATGTTGGTCACCACCCGCCACCGCTCCGGCACCGTGATGTGGAAGGTGAACCGGGACTTCAGGTCCGGCTGGTCGAAGCAGGCGTACGCCCGCTGCGCGTCGGTGGTCTCGAACTGGCTGTACAGGTACGTCGCCCCGTCCACCGGGTCGTGGGAGCGGTGGATGCCCTGGCCGCTGCGCGAGTAGTGGAAGTCCGCCTCGATCACCAGCGTGTTCTGTGCGGCGAGCCCGGTCAGCGCCAGCCCGCGCTCCGGCGCCCAGTCGGCCAGCGACAGCGGTACGCCGTTGAGCGTGGCGCTGTGTACGGTGTCGGCGGCGACCTCGATGAAGCTGTCGGCACCCGGCTCGACGCAGCCGAAGGTGATCTCGGAACGTGCCCGGAATGTCCGCTGGTCCGGGTCGGTCGCGCCGCTCAGGTCGACGGTCACGTCGTACGACGCGATATCGAGCAGTCGAGCGCGCTGCGCCGCTTCGGCGCGGACCAGGTTGCGGATGCCAGCCACGTGTTCCTCCGTATCGGTGCGATGTCTCTCCGCGAGTGTGACATGGTCCGATCACAGTTCGCTGACAGGTCGGCCTCAGCGAGGGCAGCATGGAGGGACCACCCAGAGCGAAGGGGCGGGGTCCCCGGAAGACCCCTTACGGGTGGGGTGGGCTCCGGGCAGCCGGACCGGCTTGGGTAGCGTCAGAGTTCGGCGTGGTGTGGATAGGTTCAGCACGGCGCGACTCGCCAGCGGCAGGAGAGGTTCGATGACGATCGCGTACCCGATCGAGCGGGCGTGGGTGTCCACCGGAGGCACCGGTGCCCAGAACTACGACGAGTTCGCCGACGAGGCCGAGATCACCGCCATCATCGAGGCCAAACCGTCCAGCGCGCTCGGCGTCGAGATGCCGCACCGTACCCCCGAGGCGGTGGCGGCGGGGGAGAGCTTCGCCGCCGCGCTGCCCGACGCGGCGGCCCGGCTGCGGCAGCTGCAGGCCGACGGCCACTTCCGCGACACCGAGCAGGCGGTCGCGGTCTATCGGATCAGCGGAGCGGACGGCACCGCGTACGGCCTGTTCTGCATGATCGACACCGACCAGATCTCCACCTCCGCGGACGAGCCGGGTCTGGTGATCCGCAACGAGGACGTGTTCGCCGAGAAGGTACGGGAGCGCACCGCGCTGGCCGAGGCGACCGGTCATCTGCTCTCACCCGTACTGCTGCTGCAGACCGGGAAGGGCGCCGAGCTGCAGGCGGCGCTGCGGTCCGCGACCGAGCAGCTGGGTGCGCCCGCCGTGACCGACACCGACCCGCAGGGCCGTGAGCACGCGGTGTGGCTGGCGACCGCCTCGCCGTTGGCCGAGGAGCTGCTCGCGCTGGCCGGCGGCGGCGAGCTGATCGTCGCCGACGGCAACCACCGCTCGCTGGCCGCCCAGACCGGCGGGCTGGAGCGGTTCCTGGCGGTGGTGACCACACCCGACTCGGTGGTGATCCAGCCGTACAACCGCCTGGTAGCGGAGCTGCAGCTGCCGGTGGCGGAGCTGCTGGCGCTGCTGAAGGCGCGCCGCGCGACGGTCGAGGAGCTGCCGGGCCGCCCGGAGGTGCCCATCTCGGGCGGCACCATCCACGTGTACGCCGGCGGCGCCGGGTATGCCGTACAGCTTCCCGCGCCACCCGGCGCGAGCGTGGTGGACCGGCTCGACCATGCCGTGGTGGAGCAGGTGCTGTTCCGTACCACTCTCGGGTTGGACCCCGGCGACAAGCGGATCACGTACGTCGGCGGTGACTACCCGGCGAGCTGGCTGTGCGACGAGGTGGACGCCGGCCGGGCCGCGCTCGCGGTGCTGATCGCCCCGGTCACCGTGGACGACTTCGTGGCGGTGAACCTGGACCGGCAGAAGATGCCGCGCAAGAGCACCTGGTTCACCCCGAAAGCCCGTGCCGGTCTGGTGCTCGCCGAGCTGCCGTCGAAGCCGTGAGCCCCCGCGACGGCGGGTCGCGGCGCGGCTGACAGACTGCGGGACATGCGCGTTTACCTGGGAAGCGATCACGCCGGCTTCGAGCTCAAGGGTGAGCTGGCACGGGTGCTGGCCGAGCTCGGCCACGAGGTGGTCGACGTCGGCCCCAAGGGATACGACCCGGACGACGACTACCCGGCGTTCTGCCTGGTCACGGCGGCGCGGGTGGTGGCCGACCCGGGCAGTCTCGGCGTCGTGATCGGCGGTTCCGGCAACGGTGAGCAGATCGCCGCCAACAAGGTCCGGGGCGCCCGCGCGGCGCTCGCCTGGAGCGAGCAGACCGCGATGCTGACCCGCGAGCACAACGACGCCAACCTGATCGGGCTGGGCGCCCGGATGCACTCGGCCGAGGAGGCGCTGGCGATCGTACGGGCGTTCCTCGACACCCCGTTCTCCGGCGGTGAGCGGCACACCCGCCGCATCAACCAGATCTCCGGGTACGAGCAGACCCACGACCTCCCGGCGCTGCCTTAGAGGCCGCGCGCCACCGGGTGCCGACCGCTAACTCCTGCCGCCGGGGCGGAACGGCTCGCGTGGCACCCAGTTGCGGCGCACGATGATGACGTCTTCGGCGGCGCGACGCAGGTCCTCGTCGGTGGGGCGGGCGGCGTCGCGTGCCCGGGCGGCGGCCCAGATCCCCACCTGCGAGGAGCCCGAGCCGACCAGGCCGCGCAGCCCCCGCTCGGCATCGCGCTCGGGGGCGGCCGGCTCGCGGGGCTCGTCGAGGTCGGCGGCCGGTGCGGTGCTCGCCTCGGCTCGGGGCCGGC
>JBOGDE010000426.1:0-4300 GCA_050701695.1 Micromonosporaceae bacterium | reverse complement strand
CCAGGGAGCCGCCGACACCGACCCGTCGCTGATCCCGCCCAACGTGGACGACACGATGGAGCTGCCGATCTTCCGAGAGGTCGAGTCGGCGTGGTTCCGTACCAAGCAGCCGGCGCGTCCGTCGCCGCGTCCCGACGCGGCACGCGCCACCGCGGCCCCGCCCGCCGGCACCGATGCTGGCAGGGCCACCAAGACGCTCCCGCCAGTGCAGCGCGCGGGCGCCACCGCCGCGGCGAGCGCCGGTGAGAACGACAGCGTCGCACCTCCGGCTCCGGCTCCGGCTCCGGTTGCGGCTCCGGCTCCGGCTCCGGCAGAGGCCGGCCAGAGCGCCTGGGCCTCCGCCGCCGATGACGGTTGGCGGGCGGCCTCGGCGGCGGCCGATGTGGCAGCCACCGACACCACCGGCAAGGGTCTTCCCAAGCGGGTGCCGATGGCACAGCTGGTGCCGGGTGGGGTCGAGACCCAACCGGCCGGCGCTCGTAATCGATCACCGGACGCGGTGCGGGGGCTGCTTTCGGCTTACCATCGCGGGGTGCAACGTGGCCGGCAGTCGTCGGCGGGGAAAGGCACTGACGAGGACCCAGGCAAGGAGCAGGCATGACGACGCAGCAGATCAGCACGCAGGACCTTGGTTGGCTGTTGAGCAACTTCGCCGACCGGGTTCCGGGCGTCGCGCACGCCGTGGCTGTCTCCGCGGACGGCCTGTTGCTGGCGTCCTCACGGGACCTGCCACGGGACCGTGCGGACCAGCTGGCCGCTATCGCGTCTGGCCTGGTCAGCCTGACCCAGGGCGCCTCGCGGTGCTTCGAGGGTGGAGCGGTGCTGCAGACCGTGGTGGAGATGGACAACGGCTTCCTGTTCCTGATGTCGATCAGCGACGGCTCGTCGTTCGCGGTGCTGGCCTCGCGGAGCTGCGACGTGGGTCAGGTGGGCTACGAGATGGCGCTGCTGGTGGACCGGGTCGGCGACGCCTTGACACCCAGCCCCCGGACGGTGGCTCCGTAACCGGTCTGGCCCGACGATGTGATGTGACGACGTTGACGAACGAGACGAACCATGACTCGGGGATGTGAGCACGATGCTCGACGACCACGGTGAGCCCATGGGCGCGCTGGTACGGCCCTATGCCGTGACCCGGGGCCGCACCCGGCCGCGTGTCGAGATCGCCATGGAGGCACTCGTCGAGACGACCGACCGCGGGCGTCAGTACGTCACGTTGATCGGGCGCGAGCAGCAGGTGATCGCCAGTCTCTGCGACGGTAACCTGCAATCGCTCGCCGAGATTTCGGCACGCATGAAGATGGCGTTGGGTGTGTCCAAGGTCCTGGTGGCGGACATGGCGGCGGAGGGCCTGTTAGCGGTGTACGAACCGACTTCGCTGGACAGCAACGACGCCGTCGGCACAGAACTGCTGGAGAGGGTGCTGAGTGGACTTCGGAGGCTCTGACGTGGCCAGTCGTCGAGCGGGCGGACGCGTAACGTCAGCGAAGATCGTCATCGCTGGCGGGTTCGGCGTCGGCAAGACCACGCTTGTCGGTTCGGTCTCGGAGATCACACCGCTGACCACCGAGGCGATCATGACGTCGGCGGGTGTGGGGGTGGATGACAACCGGGACGTACCCGGTAAGACCACCACCACGGTCGCGATGGACTTCGGCCGGATCTCGATCGACCAGGATCTCATCCTGTACCTGTTCGGTACGCCGGGCCAGACCCGCTTCTGGTTCATGTGGGACGAGCTGGTGCGTGGCGCCATTGGTGCGGTGGTGCTGGTGGACACCCGCCGGCTGGCCGACTGTTTCGCCGCCATCGACTTCTTCGAGCACCGGCGACTGCCGTACCTGGTGGCGATCAACTGCTTCGACGGGATGCAGCTGCACAGCCCGAATGACGTACGCGAGGCGCTGGCGATCTCGCAGGACACGCCGATCGTGCCGTGCGACGCGCGCAGCCGGGAGTCGACCAAGCAGGTCCTGATCGCTCTGGTCGAGTACGTGCTGTCGATGCGGCGGTCCCGCCCGATGACCGAGGTTCCCGGCGCACCGGTGCACTGAGGTCGTCACGGCACTGCGTCTGGTCCCGGCGCCGCTGCCACCGCTCGTCGGAGCCGTTCACCCCTAGTGTCCTGAGTCAGAGATTCGCTTGCGAATTCCGGCGCCCAGCTGCCGCCTCGCGGCGTTGTCGTCGTCGCCAATACAACACCGGTATTGGCTCCTCCTCCGCCTTGCGACGCGACACCTGGCCACCGGACTTCATCAACCAATCTCTGACTCATGGCACTAGTCATTCCCGAGCATGGGGCCGACGTCGGCGGCGAAGCGGCGCAGTTCGTACCCGAGCTGTTCGCGGCTGCACTCACTGGTGGCGAGCAGTGCCAGGTGCAGCTGCGGCGCGATCGGGGCGGACAGCAGCACCCCTTCCTTCATCTCGACGATCACCTGGCGGGTCAGACCGGCGGACATGCACCGGGCCGTACCGTCGGCGAGGCTCAGCAGCCCGGCGCCTATCGCGGCGAGTTGCTCGGCGCGTACCTGAGGCAGGGCGGACGAGGTCGCGACCGGGACCCCTTGGGCAGACAGCAGGACAGCGTGGGCGAGCCCGGGCGTACGCGCGACGAGGGATGCCAGGAGCATCCCGACGCTGCGACGGTAGACGCCCAGGTCGGTCACTGATGTCGCACCGAGGGGTACTCACGCGGTTCGTGGACGTCCTGGCGTGCCCGGTTCCACCCCCGGAAGTAGCCAGCGGTGTGGGCGGCGAGTTGGGCGGCATCCCGATTGACCGGGTGCAGATGCAGCTGATCCCGCTGCGGCGCGGTGCCCGGGACCAGGTTGGCGCTCGGGACTCGACGCGGGAGCCCGCTGCGGGTGGTCCCCCCGACGGTCGGGTGGCTCGCCGCCTCGGCGGCATTCCAACCCACGTCCGCCTCGGTACGCCAGTCCTCGCTGCCCTCCGGGGGCGGTTCGTCGCCGGTGAACCAGGCTGACCGGGCCTGCGCGAAGATCAGCAGATCTCCGTCGGCAGGCGAGACCGGCGGTGCGGGCTCCTCGGGGGACTCGGCGGGAGCCTGCCGGCGCGGGCTGGGTGGACGGTACTCGTGGGTCGGCTCGTCCTCGGTGTCGCGGCGGGGCTGCTCGCCGTACGTCTGTGGCGCGGGCTGCTGCGGTACGTGGCGACGGGCGGAGCGGGGGAACTCGATCAGGGCGCCGAGTCTGCCGTTGGACGACTCAGACCGCGATTCGGAGGTGGAGCGCCGCAGGTTGGGGCTGGTGGGCTCAACCAGCCGCGGATCGTCTTCCTGCCCGCGGTCTTCCTGCCCGTGGTCGCTCTGGGCCGGTGCGGCGGGCCGTGCCTCGGGCTCGGCGGGACGGCGGGCCACCCGTGTGGTGGGGAGTTCGTCGGGGGTCAACAGGCTGAGCTCTTCGTCGCTCTGGTCAGGGGCGGCCGAGCCGAACTGAGGGGGCGGCGGAGGCGTACCCATGATCGGGAAGGGGTTCCTGCCATTGGCCGGCGCCGGCGGGGGCTGCGCCGGGCCGGCAGCGTACGGCCCGGGCGGCGGCTGCGGGAATCCGGGCGGCGCTGGCTGTGAGGGGCCAGGCTGCGGCGGCGCGATCGGCAGCTCGCCCGTGGACAGCGGCAGGCCCGCGGGAGGAGGCGTGAAGACCGGCGAGGTCGACACGGCGCCGTGCAGCGGTGGAGATCCGAAAGCTGCCGCCGGTGTGGTGTCCGGACTCGACGCGGGCACGGGTCCGCCCGGCACCGGTCCGCCCGGCACAGGTCCGCCCGAGAAAGGTCCGCCCGAGAAAGGTCCGCCGGAGACTGGTATGCCCGGCCCGGCCGGAGCCCCCGAGACCGGTATGCCCGGCCCGGCCGGAGCGCCAGAGACCGGCATGCCCGGCCCGGCCGGAGCCCTGGAGACCGGTGGGGCTGAGATCGGCGGAGACCCGGAGACCGGGACGCCCGGCGGTGGTCCCCCGGACACCAGCGCCTCATGTCCCGGGGCGCCGGAGGGGCCGGGCTGGCCCCCGGACGGCGCGGGTTGCGGCGGGAACGCCGCCGCGGGGTTGGACGGGGGCCGTGCGGGCAGTGGCATTGGCGTCTGGGCCTGCCCTGGCATGGGTGCCGGACCCTGCCCGGGCATGCCCACGGAACCTTGCCCGGACATGCCCGTGGGATCTTGCCCAGGCCACACGGTGACCTGACCTGGCATTGAGACCTGATCTGGCATCGCGGCAGGACCCTGCCCAGGCGCCGTCAGGGGCGCGGTCGGCGGGTCCGCGGCGGCGGCGCCGTACTGGCC
>JBOGDE010000425.1:0-4375 GCA_050701695.1 Micromonosporaceae bacterium | reverse complement strand
CGGCCGGGTCGACGTCGACGGTGGTACGCCGGATCGCGCCCCGCTCGCGCAGCTTGCGCACCCGCTCGTGCACCGCGCCGGCCGAGAGCCCGACCGCTTCGCCGAGCGCCGCGTACGACTGGGTGGCGTCGTGTTGCAGCTCACCCAGCAGGTCCCGATCCACGTCATCCATAGTGCGAATCTACCGACTAGCATTCAGCAGTGCTAGCTTTTGGCTGAAGCTTATATGGCAAGGAGGCCATGATGGTGAACAGAATCCCGGCAGTGTGGGAGCGGTTCGATGACCGGTTCGCGTTCGTCGACGGTGACGGCTACCTCGACGTGCTCTGGGACGAGGGTCGCTGGGTGGAGGGTCCGGCGTACTTCCCGGCGGGTCGTTACCTGACCTTCAGCGACATCCCGAACAACCGGATCATGCGTTGGGACGAGACCACCGGCGGGGTCGGCGTGTTCCGCAAGCCATCGGAGTACGCCAACGGTCACACCGTCGACCGGGCCGGCCGGCTGGTCAGCTGCGAGCAGGGCACCCGGCGGGTCACCCGTACCGAGGTGGACGGGTCGATCACGGTGCTCGCCGACCGGTGGCAGGGCAAGCGGTTCAACAGCCCGAACGACGTGGTGGAGCGCGCCGACGGGTCGATCTGGTTCACCGACCCCTGCTACGGCATCGACAACGACTACGAGGGACACCGGGCGGACAGCGAGATCGGGGCCTGCCACGTCTACCGCATCGACCCCAGCGGCGAGGTGGCCACGGTGGCGGAAGACTTCGTACGCCCGAACGGGTTGGCCTTCTCCGCCGACGAGCACCAGCTCTACATCGTCGACACCCGCCGCAAGCACATCCGGCGTTTCGACGTGAAGGACGACCGACTCACCGGGGGCGAGGAGTTCGGCACCTGCGACGCGCGCAGCTTCGACGGGATCCGGCTCGACCGCGACGACAGGGTGTGGGCCGCCGCCGGTGACGGTGTCCACGTCTTCGACGCCGACGGTACGAAGCTCGGCAAGCTCAAGCTGCCCGAGATCGTGTCGAACCTGACCTTCGGCGGAGCCAAGCGCAACATCCTGTTCATCACCGCCACCACCTCGGTGTACGCGATCATGCTCAACGTCAACGGCGTGCGTTACCCGTAACGTCATGACCGCCGGGTAACCTCCGGCGCATGGACTTCGGTGATGCGGCGCTGGACAAGCTCGGCCCGCGCGAGCTGGTGGCGGCGCTGGGTGAGGTCAAGGCCGACGATCCGGCGCTCGGCGAGCTGGACATCGACGCGGTGGCCCGGCGGATCGACCCGCGCAAGCTGAGCAAGGGGGAGTTCGTCGGGCTGCTCGCCACCCTCGGCCGGCTCGCCGACGCGGGCGCCGACGTCGACCTGTCGAAGATGGACGCCGGCAACTTCGCGCGGATCGTGTCGAAGGCGTCCGGCGACCAGATCGAGGCGGTCGCCAAGGAGCCGTCGGTACGACGCCGGGTCTTCGACGAGCTGTTCCGGCGGATGGCCGAGCATTTCGTACCGGAGCGGGCCCGGCCGGGGCGGTACGTGATGCACTTCCGGCTCACCGGTGGCGACGGCGTTGGTGGGTACGACCACTACGTCGCCACCATCGAAGACCAGACCTGCACGGTGTCGCAGGACGTGCCGGACGATGCCAAGACCACCATCACGGTCGGGCCGGCCGACCTGCTGAAACTCGCCACCGGCAACGCGTCGCCCACGTTCCTGTTCCTGCGCGGCAAGGTGAAGATCGCCGGCTCGCTGGGCTTCGCCCAGGCGTTCATGGGCCTGTTCGAGCTGCCCAAGGCGTAACGCCCCGAGCCGCAGCGGTAATGCGGCTGCGCGTCCGTACGCGGCTGCCGGGCCGGCTGCCGCCGGGGGTTGTGTCATAGCGGCGCACGGTGGCCTCTCACAAAGCTCTCACTACGGGCGGCGCCGGGGTCGTACCGTCGGCTAGGTTGCGAACGCCGGGCTCTGTCCCCGGCGATTTCCTTGTCGGGACGCACAAACAGCGACGCACTACAGGACGGGTGGGATCTTCAGTGGCTGTGGACTCCGATGCCGGTTACGTCGGCCCGGCGGACGCGCCGGACCGCTACCAGCTGCTCACCCGGCGCGCCGCCGGCGGCGAGGGCGAGGTGTGGCAGGCGGTCGAGCGGCACGGCACCGAGTCCTTCTCGTACGCGGTCAAGCTGATCCGGATCGACGACGCGGCGCTGGCCGAGCAGCAGATGGAGGAGCTGCGGCTGCAGGCGGCGCTCGCCACCCACCTGGAACACGCCGCCGTGGTGAAGGTCAAGGAGGTCTTCGTCGGGGCGCCTCCGCACCCACCCGGCCAGGCCGACGCCACCGAAGGCGGCCGGCTCTACTTCGTGATGAAGTGGATCGAGGGTACGAGCCTGCAGGAGGCGATGGAGCACGGCCAGATCCGCGGCCTGGGCGTACTGCAGACGATGTCGGGGATCGCCGACGCGATCGACTACCTGCACAGCGGGAGGGACACCAACGGTCACCCGGTGATCCACCGCGACATCAAGCCCGCCAACATGCTGCTCTCCTCCGACCAGCGGGTCTACCTGGTCGACTTCGGGCTGGTACGCCTGCGCAGCACCAACCAGACCTCCCGGATCTTCGGCACCGCGCCGTTCATGGCACCGGAGTCGCTGGCGCGCGGCGAGTACACCCCGGCCTCGGACCGGTACACGTTCGGGGCGACGGTGTACTACGTACTGACCGGGGAGACTCCGATCCCGGGTGACACCGAGGGCATGACGCAGCGGCTCGCCGCCGCTCTCGGGCCGGGCCGGGAGCGGGAGATCCGCGGCATCCTGACCATGCTCGCCGTACCGCCCGACGCCCGGCCGGCGAGCTGCGCCGGCTGGATCCAGGCGCTGATCAGCCCGCCGATGGAGACCTCGGTGGGCCAGGGTCCGATGCTGCCGCACACCGAGGCCGCCGCGTCCGGTGGTGTCGCTCCAGGTGGCGTGGCTCCCGGTGGTGTAGCGCCCGGTGGCTACCCGATGCCGCCGGGCTCGTTCGCCGCGCCGGTGACCGGCGTACCCACCTCGAACGGGCCGGCCGCCCACGGACCCGTCACGGGCGGGCCGGTGCTCTCCGGCCCCGCGGCCGGCGGCGTCCCCTCCTACGGTGGTCCGCAGCTCAGCCCGGCGGCGGGTGGCTTCCTGGGCGCGCCACCGCAGCGGAAGAAGACCAGCCCGTTGGTCCCGATCTCGGTCGTCGGCGTGGTGGCGCTGCTGCTCGGACTCTGCTGCTGGGGCGTCCTCAGCCTCCCGAGGAACGGCGGGTACGGCGACCCCACCCCGACCCGCTCCTTCGACAAGAACGACCCGCCGCCCTCGGTGACCGCGCTGCAGCCCGCCATGGTGACGGTCGGCGACATCTCCGCGGCGCTGGCGACCGAGCGGGACGAGATCGGCGAGAGCAGCAGCGACGGACTGCAGGGCGGGCTGAAGAACCTGCAGCTGTGCAGCAGCGGCGACCCGATCGATGGCAGCGCGATCGGCAGCGAGACGAAGAACCGCTACTACGCGTCGACCGACGCCGGGTCCGCGTACGTCAGCTCGTCGGTCGCCGGGTTCTACGCGGCGGAGGCCGCCCACGTCTTCAAGACGATCCGGGACACCGCCGGAGGCTGCGGCTGGAGTCAGCTGCCGGTCGACCAGCTCGGTGACGCGACGTACGGCATCTTCGCCGACGACGGCACCCACGGTACGGTCGCGATCATCTTCGTACGCAAGGGGAAGGTGATCCTCGAGTTGGCGGTGACGGTCGAAAGCCGTGGCAGCTACCAGGCCGACGCGATCAAGCTGGCGAAGCTGGCGGCCAAGCGGATGCCGAAGTCGTGACCGGGTTCGATGGCACTCGCTCCGCTCGTGCGGGTCATGCGGCTTTGAGCCGCCCTGTAGCCGACCCGGCGGCTCGGTCGCTGCGCTCCCTCACCTCCGGACCAGCTGCGGGCGGCGCCGCATGACCGGTGCGCTGCTGATCGGCGCGCCCGACGGGGAACGCTGGATCACCCCGGAGGAAGGTTCGGTGCGGATCGGGCGGGATCCGCTGTGCCGCATCGTGGTCGACGACGTACGGGTGTCCCGGGAGCACCTGGAGGTCAGCTACGGCAGCGGCCGCTGGTGGCTGCGCGACCTGGGCAGTCGCAACGGCACGTACGCGGCGAGCGGTCAGGTGAGCGAGCTGGACCTCTCGCAGCAGTGCGAGGTACGGCTCGGCGCGCTCGACGGACCGGTGCTCAACTTCCGGCCGCAGCAGCCTCCGGCCGCACCGGCGCCGCTGCCGTACCAGCCGCCGCCGACCGCTGTCGCTGGCGGTGACGGGCCGCTCCCGGTGCCGCCCGGCTTCAC
>JBOGDE010000424.1:0-4379 GCA_050701695.1 Micromonosporaceae bacterium | reverse complement strand
CGCCGGCCGCGGCGCGCCGGGACGGCAGAGGTGGGTGCGGCTTACCGTCGCGGCGCTGCTGCCGCTGCTGGTCGCGGGCCAGGCGCTGACGTTGGCGGTGCCGTACTGGCCGCGGGTGGACCGGGACACCTTCTACCCGATGACCGACACCCACCGGTTCCTCGCCGAGCACCTGGGCCACGAGCGGTTCGCCGGCTCCAGCGCCGGGATGTACGTCGGCGCCGACTCCGGCGCCCGGCTGCGGGCGCTGTCCGGGCACTTCTTCCTCAACGGCCGGTTCGCCGAGACCATCGACGGGCTCCCCGGCCAGCAGTTCGGCGACCCGCCGACGTACGTCAACTTCCCCGCCGAGCCCGCCGTGGTACGCCAGCCGGTGCTGGACCGGCTCGCGGTGCGCTACTTCGTCGTCTCCCCCGGGGTGGCGCCGTTCGGCGAGCAGCGGGTCGAGCAGGGGGACGCCAGCACCGCGACACTGCGCCCCGGCACGCCGCTGCGGGTGCGGGTGCCCGGCGAGGGGGGCGCGGTACGCGGCATCGGGCTGGTCCTCGCGGCACCGTTCCGTACCGACCCGCACACCCGCGTCGACCTGGCCCTCTACGACGACCAGGGCAACCGGCTCGCCAGCTCCCGCCGGCTGCTGTACGACCTCGGCGCCGGCGAGCCGTTCTGGATCCCGGTGGCGGGCGAGAACATCCCCGACCACGAGCTGTTGACCGCCGAGCTGACTCTGCACGCGGACACGCCGTTGTCCGTCGCCGGCGTCGAGGGCCGCCCGGCGGTCTCCACGGTGCTGCCGGCAGACGACGGGATGCTGCTGGCGTACGCCGGCTCCGCGGTGGTCTACCAGCGGCTGACCGCGCTGCCGCGGATCCACTGGGCGTCACGCACCGTGTACGAGTCGGACCCGCGGCGCCGGGTGGAGCTGGTCGCCAGCGGCGAGCTGGCCCCCGACCAGGTACTGCTCGACGAGCCGGCCGGCGGCTCCGACGGGGCACCCGCCGCGGTGCGCGTGGTACGTGACGACACCGACCAGATCGAGGTGACGGTCGACGCCGCCGGCGCCGGCCATCTGGTGATCGCCGACGCGCTGCAGCAGGACTGGGCGGCGAGTGTCGACGGGCGCCCGGCGCGGCTGGTCCCCGCTGATCACGGCCTGGTCGCGGTCGCCGTCCCGCAGGGCCGGCACACCGTACGGGTGGCCTACCAACTGCCGTACGGGGGGCTCGGGAGCTGGGTCTCCGGGCTCACGGTCGTGCTGGTTTTTGTCCTGCTAGGGGCGGGTTGGTGGATTCGCCGGGGCAGTGGCCAGCTGGCGGAGAACTCGGCAGGCTAAGCTCCACCAGACCGGCACGCCGACCCCGCTTGAGGCGATGAATTCCGAGACGACAGTGACTGAGAAGCCGATCGCCCGACACAGCAGCGTGACTGCCGGAGTCTCCACCGACTCCAACGCCGAGCCTCCGGGCCCCAACACCCTCGACGTGACCGTCGTACTGCCCTGCTACAACGAGCAGGAGCACGTGCTGGCCGAGATCGAGCGGATCTCGAAGTCGATGGACGCCAGCCCGTTCAGCTACGAGCTGCTCGTGATCGACGACAAGTCGACCGACGACACGCTCCGGGTGTTGGAGGGCGCGCTCGACACGTACCCGCGGATGCGGCTGATGCCTTTCCAGCGCAACGGGGGCTCTGGCACCGCCCGCCGGATCGGTACCCAGGAGGCGTACGGCCGGATCGTGGTCTGGACCGACGCCGACATGACCTACCCCAACGAGCGGATCCCCGAGTTCGTGCAGTACCTGCTGGACCGGCCGCACATCGACCAGGTGGTCGGGGCGCGGACCAGTGAGCAGGGCAGTCACAAGCTGCTGCGGGTGCCGGCGAAGTGGACCATCCGCAAGGTCGCCGAGGTGCTCGCGGGTACCAGGATCCCCGACCTGAACTCCGGGCTGCGGGCGTTCCGGCGCGAGGTGTCGCTGCCGTACCTGCGGCTGCTGCCCCCCGGGTTCAGCTGCGTCACCACGATCACGATGTCGTTCCTGTCCAACCAGCACCCGGTGGACTACCTGTCCATCGACTACGCCAAGCGGGCCGGTAAGTCGAAGTTCAAGTTCGTCCGCGACGCGTACCGGTACATCCTGCAGGTGCTGCGGATGGTGATGTACTTCAACCCGATCAAGGTGCTGATGCCGCTGGCGCTCACCCTGCTGATCTTGGGTTTCCTCAAGGGCACCGTGGACCTGTTCGTCCATGACCTGCGGATCACCACCAACGCCACGCTGCTGTTCGTGACCGGGCTGATCATCGCGTCGATGGCGCTGCTGGCGGATCTGATCGTCCGTTCCCGTGGCGACATTTGAGGTGACCGAGGCACAGCCCACCCCCGCCGAGTCCGTCCCGGCGAACACCGCCGGGCTCCATTGCGGCTGGAAGTCGCTGCTCAAGGGTGCGGTGGCGCTGCTGCTGATCGGCGGTGTCGGTTATGCGGGCGTACGCCAGTGGGCCGGCGTACGCCCGCTGCTCGGTGAGCTGTCGTGGCAGGCGCTCGGGGTGGCTGCGGTGGCGGTGTTCGCCGGGATCTTCAGCACGTTCCTGGCGTGGCGCACGATCGTGGCCGATCTCGGCTTCCCGCTGCCGGTGGGCGCCGCGATGCGGATCTTCTTCGTCAGTCAGCTCGGCAAGTACGTACCGGGGAAGCTGTGGCCGATCCTGGTGCAGATCCGGCTCGGCAGGGCGTACCAGATTCCGGCCCGGGCCTCCGGTGCCGCGTCGCTGGTGTTCCTGCTGATGGTGATCGGCAGCGGTCTGGTGGTGGCGGTGCCGACCCTGCCGCTGATCGGTGGCCGGGCCTGGGGCGCGTACTGGTGGACCGCGCTGATCCTGGTGGTGGCGGTGCTGGTGGCGCTGCCGCCGGTGCTGAACCGGCTGATCGCATGGGGGCTGAGGCTGACCCGCCGCGAGCCGCTGCCCCGGGCGCTGTCGGCGAAGGGGATCGCGGCGGCCGGCTTCTGGTCGGTGCTGGCCTGGTTCGGGTACGGCATCCACGTCTGGGCGCTGGCCCGCGACCTGGGAGCCGACAACTCCCTCTGGCTGTACGCCGTGGCCACCGGCGGCTTCGCCGCGGCCTTCTCCGCCGGCTTCCTGTTCCCGGTGGCGCCGGCGGGGGCCGGAGCCCGGGAAGCGGCCATGATCCTGCTGCTGGGCGTCGCGCTGGCCGGCCCGAAGGTGATCGTCATCGCGGTGATCTCGCGGCTGCTGTTCACCGTGCTGGACGCGGTCTGGGCCGGCATCGGCGCCCTGGCCGCCCGTACCGGCCGGGACCAGGGGCTGACTCGTTAGCGCAGGGTCGCCCAGACCGTGGTCCACGGGAAGGGCTTGCTGACCTCCCGTACCTCGGCCACCCGCGACACGAACTTCACGAAGCTTCGCGTCGACCAGTGGTTGAGGTGCCCCGGGGTGTTGCCGAAGTCCCTGACGTACCGGCCGGCGACGAAGTTGCAGCTCCGGAAGATCGGCTCCCGCGGTACGGAGACCACGATGTGTCCGCGTCCCACCCGGGCGATCTCGCGCAGCCCCTGATCCGGGTCGGTGAGGTGTTCCAGAACCTCGACGGAGACGATCACGTCGAACTGGCTGTCGGCGAACGGCAGCCGGTGCGCGTCGGCGTGCAGGAAGTGCGGCCCGTGGTACGCCTTCCAGTCCGCGCGCAGCCCGGCGTCGGGCAGGTCGAGCCCTACCGGCCCCGGCCACCGCTGGTGCAGCTTGTCGGAGATCACGCCCTCGCCGCAGCCCACCTCGAGCGCCCGCAGCTGTTGGCCGCGGGTCTCGGTGGCGATCTTGTCCATCACCCGCTCCAGGTTCGCCACCCACCGCTCGGTGAGCCACCGGATCGCCGGGTTCTTGGCGGTGTACTTGTGCGTGTGGTTGCCGATGACGATGCCCGGCGTCTCGGGGGCAGGGGTCTCGGTCTGCGGCACGCGAAAACCTTTCCGGGGGTACGGCTGTCGGGCGGATCCCCCAACATTGAACCCCAGCCGGGTACGCGAACGCGCGGCGCACCCGGTTCACCGGGGTCACCAGGGCTGATTACCGGACAATCCGGCTGCCTCACAGGAAACTCCCAGGTAATAACCAGCGCTGGCCCAGCGCCCAGCCGGATGATGGCGAGATGGCACCAAGCGCGCTGACCGACCGGAGCGGAGCCGGCCCGGAGGCTCACCTGTTGGTGGTCGAGGACGACCCGAACATTCTTGAGCTGCTCGGCGCCAGTCTGCGGTATGCCGGCTTCGACGTCGACACCGCCACCGAGGGTGCCGCGGCGGTGGATTCGATCCGGCGCCGCCGGCCGGACCTGGTGGTGCTCGACGTGATGCTGCCCG
>JBOGDE010000423.1:0-4405 GCA_050701695.1 Micromonosporaceae bacterium | reverse complement strand
GTGTCGCCGCGCAGCGCCTGCAGGGTGGCCAGCCGGTGCCGGGCGTTGGCCACCAGGTGGGAGCCGAGTCCCTCGAAGGTCGCCACCGCGGCCTCGTAGTCCTGCTGCGCCTCCTCCAGCCGGCCCAGCCCGAGCCGGGCCTCGCCGCGGTTGGTCAGGGCGAGCGCGCCGAACGCGGCGTACCCCGACAGGTCGGCGAGCCGGATCGCGATGTCCAGCTCTGCCAGCGCCTCCGGGTAGTCGCCCTCCTCGACCCGGCGGGAGCCGCGGTTGCAGCGGATCCGGATCAGCTGCAGTACGTCGCCCGCCCGTTCGGCGTACTGCAGCGCCTTCAGGTAGTGCGCCGCGTTGCCGCGCCGGTCGCCCTCGTACGCCCCGAGCATGGCCAGTACGGTGTGCGCCGCGGCCAGCGCCTGCGGGTCGTCGACGGCGGTGGCCTCCCGCAGCGCCCGCGCCGCCAGCCGGCCGCAGGCGTCCGGTTCTCCGCGCATCCAGTGGCAGGACGCGGTCCACGCCAGCAGCAGCGCGCTGTCCCGGTTCGGCACCGGATCCAGGGCGCCCCGCTGGTAGGTGGCGAGCGCCGCCTCCAGTTCGCCGCGCAGGTAGTGGATCAGCCCGGTACGCCACGCCAGCCCGGGATCGAGCGTGCCGTCGGCCTCGGCGGCCCGGGCGTAGCACTTCAGCGCCTGCTCCCAGTCGCCCCGCTGCTGGTACGCCTCGCCGGCCAGCCGCTCCACGGCGCGGTCCCGCAGCGCGTCGGGCAGCTGGGTCACCGCGCGTACCACCTCGTCGCCGTGACCGTGGGCCAGCAGCTGCCCGCCGCTGTCGCGCAGCACGCCGGCCACCTCGTCGTAGCGTTCGGCGGCGACCAGGGCGCGCAGTGCCGCCTCGGGCCGGTCGTTCGCCGTGAACCACCGGGCCGCAGCCGACCGCAGCTCGGTGGCGTCGGTGTCCGGCAGCGGACCGCTGTCGGCCACCGCCTCGGCGGTGACGGCGTGTAGCCGGTACCAGCCGGGGCCCGACGTACCGGGTTCCAGGAACAGGCCACGCCGCAGCATCGAGGCGACCGGTTCGGCGGCCGGCTCCCCGAGTGCGGTCAGCAGCTCCACGGTGACCTCGTCGAACAGCGCGATGGTCCGCAGCAGCCGTTTCACCGGCTCCGGCTCGTGGTCGTACACCGCGCCGGCCAGCCGGGCGATCCGGCCGTGCCGGGTGGCGAGGCTGGCGATCTGCCGGGGCCGGTCGGCCGGCGCCACCTCGCGCAGCGCCTCGACGCAGAGCCGTACCGCCGACGGCCAGCCCGCCGTCGCGGCGTGCACCGCCGGTGCCAGGCCGGCGGCCTCGGAGCCGAGCACCTCGCCCAGCAGCTCGGCCACCTCCTGCCGGGTGAAGTCGAGGTCGGCGCCGTGCAGTTCGACCAGGTCACCGCGGCTGCGCAGCCGGTCGGCCGGCATCGGCGGCGGGGTACGGCTGGACAGCACCACGTGCAGCAGCGGCGGGGCGTGGCGTACCAGGCCGGCGAGGAACCGCGCCGAGGTGCCGTCGCCGAGCAGGTGCACGTTGTCCAGCACCAGGGCGACGTCGCGCAGCAGGTGCTGCTCCAGGGCGCGCCCGAGCTGTTCGGCGGTGGCGTCCGGCCGGCCCCGGGCCTCGGCGTCGCTGTCCGGCGAGTGCCCGCCCTCGGTGGCGGTGCTCAGCACGTACGGCAGGTCCGGGACCCGCAGCCGCAGCGCGTCGACGACGTGCCCGACGAACCGTGACAGCTCGCGGTCGGTGGGGGTCACGTCGTGGATCACGGCGTTGATCCCGGACGCCCACGAGGTCAGCAGTGTGGTCTTGCCGAACCCGGCGTCGGCGGTGATCACCGCGAGCCGGTGGCTCAGCGCCTGGTCGAGTCTGGCCTCCAGGCGACGCCGGGGAAGCACCAGGGAGGAACCGTCACCGCTGTACACCGCTCCGCCTCCTACCCCCGCCTCAGGGATACAGCCTGTGCCATCCGGCCGCGGTGGCGTATCGGATTCCCGACAGTAGGCCACGCTTGTGGTGTCGCACCGCGCCAGGCGACTACCCGTTGCGGCGCAGTCGGGCACGTACCGTGCAGGTCACCGCCACACCCAGCCAGATGCCGGCGAGGATGATCAGCAGGCCGCGGCCGTAGTCCAGCGGCAGCGCCGAGGGTACGTCGGCCCGGTAGCCGTACCCGAGGACGAACGGCAGCGCCACCACACCGACCGCGAGGCTGGTGAACAGCCCGGCCAGCACCGGGCCGCGCAGCCCCACCGGGGCGAGCCGGCCGGCCAGCACACCGACCGCCAGCGCGAGCGGCGCCAGCAGCAGGTCGTGCGCCAGGATCACGGCGCCGAAGAACGCCAGATAGCGCAGCACGTCGGGGGACCGCTCGGCGGTGAGCAGCCCGACCGCGCCGTAGCCGATTCCGACCACGCCGACCGCGACCAGCACCCGCCGCATCACCGCACCTCGATCCGGGCCAGCCACTTGGTCTGCAGCACGCCTGGCCGGTTGGGGGCGATCAGCCGGCACGGGTAGCCGTGGTCGAGGTGCAGCGGCTCCCCGTTGAGTCGCAGGGCGACCAGGGTGAGCGGGTCCCGGCTGTGCGGTGGTCCGATCTCGGTGCGCCGGTAGAGGCCGCCGCGCTGCAGCGACTCCACCCGTGCGGTGGCGCCGCCGGGGGCGCCGACCAGGTCGAGCAGGTCGCGCAGCCGTACCCCGGTCCAGACCGCGTCCGCGCTCCAGCCCTCCACGCAGGTGATCGGCAGCCGTACGGTGTGCTGCGGCAGCGCGTGGAGGTCGGCCAACGACAGTGGGCGGCTGCCGCCCGGCCCCCGCAGCACCAGCCGGTACGTGTCGTCGACCCGGCGTACCCCGGCGGCGGCCGCCGACTTGTTGACCGGCAGCCGCTGCGGCCCGATGCCGGGACGCCGTTGGCCGAGCAGATCCAACGGCGCCAGCGGGCGCAGCGTCTGCCCGGCAGTGGTCACGGTGATCACGCCGGCGGCGGCCGCCACCGCGGCCAGCACCCCGCGCCGGCCGGGGTCGGCCACCGGGTCGTGGGTCAGCGCACGGCGGATCACCGGCAACTTCACCCCGATGTGTACGGTGAGCGCGCCGATCGCGATCCACGCCGTCCAGTAGTGGGCCACCGGGAAGAAGAACGGCAGTGCGGCGTACCAGCGGGAGACGTTGAGCACCCCGGTGACCCAGCTGGAACAGCATCGCCCCGACCAGCACCGCGATGCTGGCCCGCTCCAGCCCGTGCGCCGCGTCGCGCAGCGGCGGCCAGACGAACAGCCGGTGGTACGCCGACCACAGCTTCGCCAGTAGCAGCGGCACCGCCGCCAGCCCGCTCGCCACGTGCAGCCCCTGGGTGAGGCGGTAGAGGCTCACCGGGCGCGACGGCCAGTACGTCCACCACGCCGGATGCTGGATGTAGTGGCTGATCACGCCGGTGACGAAGCAGACCGCCACCGCGACGCCGAGGGCGATCCCGAGCCGGACCGTCAACCGCTCGGAGCGCAGCCCCGCGTTCAGCGACGCCAGCCGCTCCCGCGCCGGATGCAGCAGCGCCCCGGCCCGGTCCGCGGCCTGGTGCGGGCGGCGCAGCGCGGGGGTCACGCGGCGCAGAGCAGAGTGAACCATCTGTCCGCCTCCCTCCAGCTCTCGGTGGTACGCAGCCCGCTTGCCGAGCCGTAGTCGGGCAGCGCGTCGGCGGCCACGTACGCCCAGGGCAGCGGTGTGCTGGCGCCGGGCAGCAGCAGCCGCACCGGCCCGGTCACGGCACCCGCCGGATCGGTCTCCACCAGCACGGTGCCGTGGTCGGCGAGCAGCTCCCGGCAGCGGCGCAGCAGCCGTACCGGGTCGCCGCCGATGCCGATGTTGCCGTCGGCGAGCAGTACGTGCGCCCAGCGGCGCTCACCGGGCAGCCGGTCGAAGACGTTGCGCCGCAGCGCCAGCGCGCCCCGGGCGTGGCTGAGCCGTACCGCCACGGGGGAGACGTCGACGCCGAGGGCGGGGATGCCGCGGGCGCTCACCGCCGCCGCCAGCCGCCCCGGTCCGCAGCCGAGGTCGATGGTGGGGCCGATGCACCGGGCGACGATCCCGGCGTCGCCGTCGATCGCGCCCGCACACCACCGGGACACGTCGAAGCTGCGGCTCTGCCCGCAGTCGGTCACCGCGAGCAGCGGGGCCTGTGCGCCGTCGCCGGCCCGGCGCAGCGCTGCCTCGTACACCTCCAGCGGCGTCACGCCGGCACCACCTCTAGTGCCCTGCGTCCGAAGTACTTTGCACCGCCTGCGGCGCCCAGACGACGACCTGCGGCGTTGTCGTCGTCGCCAATCCAACACCGGGATTGGCTCCTCCTCCGCCTTGCAGGACGCTGCCTGGACAC
>JBOGDE010000422.1:0-4410 GCA_050701695.1 Micromonosporaceae bacterium | reverse complement strand
AGGGCCGGGGTCCGGTCACGTTGCGGGAGGAGATCCTCTGCCAGGTCTTCGCCGACGTACTCGGGTTGGCGAGTGTCTCCATGGACGACGACTTCTTCCGGCTCGGCGGCCACTCACTGCTCGCCGTATCGCTGGTGGAGCGGCTCCGGGCTCGTGGCGTGTCGGTCTCGCTGCGGCAGCTGCTCGCCGCACCGACCCCCGCCGGTCTGGCGCAGGTCGCCGGTACGGACACCGTGGACGTACCCCCGAATCTGATCCCGGACGGTGCGGAGCGGATCACCCCGGAGCTGCTGCCGCTGGTCGCGCTGTCCCAGAGCGAGATCGACCGGGTCGTCGCCACCGTCGACGGCGGCGCGCCGAACGTCGCCGACATCTACCCGCTGGCGCCACTGCAGGAAGGGCTGCTGTTCCACCACCTGATGGCCGACGGCGGCGCGGACGCGTACGTCACGCCGCGGGTGGCGCTGTTCGACTCTCGGGAACGCGTGGACGCGTTCGCGCGGGCGCTGCAGCGGATCGTGGACCGGCACGACATCTACCGCACCGCCGTGGTGTGGGACGGGCTTGCCGTACCGGTGCAGGTGGTGTGGCGGCACGCGACACTGCCGGTCACCGAGCACCACCTGCAGCTCGACGACGCCGATCTGGCCGGGGCCGCCGCCGGGTTCGTGGCCGCCGTCGGCTCGGCGATGGCGCTGGGACGGCCGCCGCTGATGGACCTTCACGTCACCGAGGTGAGCGGCGGCCGGTGGCTCGGGCTGGTGCGGATCCACCACATGGTGGAGGACAACCTCGGGATCGACCTGCTGCTGCAGGAGCTGCGCGCCATCCTCGACGGCCGCGGCGACGCGCTGCCGCCCGCGTTGCCGTTCCGCAACTTCGTCGCCCAGGTTTCCGCCGGTACGGACCACGAGCCGTACTTCGCCGACCTGCTCGCCGACGTCACGGAGACCACCGCACCGTACGGGGTGACCGACGTACGGCTGGACGGCACCGGATCGGTCTCCAGCGTGCGGCCGGTCCCCGACGACGTGGTGGCGGAGCTGCGGCGGGTGGCGCGGCAGCTCGGAGTCAGCCCCGCAACGGTGCTGCACGTGGCGTGGGCGCGGGTGCTGGCGACCCTGTCCGGTCGCGACGACGTGGTGTTCGGCACCCTGCTCTCCGGCCGGTTCAGCACCGGCTCGGACCGGATCCTCGGCCCCTTCATCAACACCCTGCCGGTACGGCTGCGCACCGGCGGCGTCGGAGCACGGGCCGCGGTCGACGCGATGCGGCAGCAGCTGGCGGCGCTGCTGGAACACGAACACGCCCCGCTCGCGGTGGCGCAGCGCGCCAGTGGCGTACCGGGGAACACGCCGCTGTTCACGTCGCTGTTCAACTACCGGCACGCGTCGCTGGACGAGGCCGGCGCCCGGCGGGAACGCCGCGTCGACGGCGTACAGGTGATCGCCGGCCGGGAGCAGACCAACTACCCGCTCGCGGTGGCGGTCGACGACAACGGCGCCGTGGGGATGAGCGTAACCGTACTGGCGGCCGACCTGATCGATCCCGAGGCGGTGGGCCGGCTGCTCACCGACGCCACGGCGGAGCTGGTCGGCGCACTCGCCGAAGCGGAGGCCGGCGGCCCGGAACGGGCCCTGCACGCGGTACCGATCCTCGACCCGCACCAGCGGCGGCGGATCCTGGTCGACTGGAACGACACCGTCGACGGGAACGGCACCGTCACCGGCGACGCCGCGTCGACCCTCACCGCGCTGTTCGCGCGCCAGGTCGCCGCGACCCCCGCCGCGCCCGCCGTGATCGGCGACGGCACCACCATGACGTACGCCGAACTGGACGCCGCGGCGAACCGGCTCGCGCATGTCCTGCGCGCCCGCGGGGTCGGCGCGGAGTCGGTGGTCGGCCTCTGCCTGCCCCGCGGCGCGGCGCTGGTGACGGCGGTGCTGGCGGTGTGGAAGGCCGGCGCGGCGTACCTGCCGGTGGATCCGGGGCTGCCGGCGGAGCGGGCGGCGTTCCTGCTGGCGGACTCCGGCGCCGGTCTGGTACTCGCCGACCGCGAGGACAGCGCCGCGGCGCTCACCGGCAGCGCCGTCCCGGTGGCGTGGCTGGACGACGTGGAGACCGCCGGGCAGCCCGACACCGCACCGCGGGTGGCGGTGCACCCGGGCAGCTGCGCGTACGTGATCTACACGTCCGGGTCGACCGGGCAGCCGAAGGGCGTCGCGGTGCCGCATGCGGGCGCGGTCAACCTGGCGACCGCCCAGATCGAACGGTTCGCGGTACGGCCGGAGTCGCGGGTGCTGCAGTTCGCCGCGATCGGGTTCGACGCCGCAGTCTCCGAACTGCTGATGGCGCTCGGTGCCGGCGCCGCGCTGGTGGTAGCGCCCGCCTCCCGACTCGCCCCGGGCGGCGGGCTGGTCGAGGTGCTGGCGGACTTCGGCGTCACCCACGTGACCCTGCCGCCCGCCGTGCTCGGCGCGCTCAGCCCGGACCAGCTCGGCTCCGTGACCTCGCTGGTCTCCGCCGGCGAGGCGCTGGACCCGGGGCTGCTCGCCCGCTGGGCACCGGGACGGCGGTTCGTCAACGCGTACGGGCCGACCGAGACCACGGTCTGCCTGACCATGTCGTCGCCGCTGACCGCCGGGGACGCGCCGACCATCGGCGGCCCGTTCGCGAACACCCGGGCCTACGTCCTCGACGACCTGCTGCAGCCGGTGCCGGTGGGCGCGGTCGGCGAACTCTACGCGGCCGGGGCCGGCCTGGCCCGCGGCTACCTGGGCCGTACCGGACTCACCGCGGCACGCTTCGTGGCCTGCCCGTACGGCGGGCCCGGCGAGCGGATGTACCGCACCGGCGACCTCGCCACCTGGACCCCCGACGGGCAGCTGATGTTCGCCGGCCGCGCCGACGAGCAGGTGAAGGTACGCGGCTTCCGGATCGAGCCGGGCGAGATCCAGGCGGCGCTGCTGGATCACCCGGGGATCGCCCAGGCCGCGGTGGTGGTGCGCGAGGACGTCCCCGGCGACAAGCGTCTGGTCGGGTACGTCGTCACCGACGGCGCCGCCGACGAGGCCGGCGGGGCCGGCGCCGCCGACGAGACCGGCGTGAAGGCGTTCCTTGCTGAGCGGCTGCCCGACTACATGGTGCCGGCCGCGATCGTCGTACTGCCGGAGCTGCCGCTGACCCGCAACGGCAAGCTGGACCGCCGGGCGCTGCCGGCACCGCGGTTCGCCACCGGAGCTGGCCGGGAGCCGGCGACGCTGCCCGAACAGCTGCTCTGCGGGGCGTTCGCGCAGGTCCTGGGGCTGGAGTCGGTAGGGGTCGAGGACAGCTTCTTCGATCTGGGCGGGCACTCGCTGCTCGCGGTGCGGCTGATTTCCCGGGTACGCGCGGTGCTGGGTGCCGAGCTGCCGCTGCGGGTGCTGTTCGAGACCCCGACGGTGGCGGGACTCGCCGCGTGGATAGCCGGTGCGGGTGCCACCCGGCTCCGAGCGGCCCTGGAGCCGGCGCCGCGCCCCGCCCGGCCGCCCCTGTCGTACGCGCAGCGCCGGCTGTGGTTCCTGGCGCAGTTGGAGGGTCCGAGCCCGACGTACAACCTGCCGATGGTGGTACGCCTCTCCGGCGCCGTGGACGCCGCGGCGCTGGGTGCGGCGCTGCGGGACGTGATCGGCCGTCACGAGGCGCTGCGTACGGTGTTCCCGGCGGAGGCGGGTGAGCCGTACCAGCGGATCCTGGATCCGGCCGAGCTGGACTGGGACCTGGCGGTGTCCCGTGTGGACGAAGAGTCGCTTCCCGGTGCGGTGGCGCAGGCGGTGCGGCACGCCTGCGACTTCGCGACCGAGGTGCCGATCCGGGCGTGGCTGTTCCAGACCTTCGCCGACGAGTCGGTGCTGGTCGTGGTGGTGCACCACATCGCCGGTGACGGCTGGTCGATGGCGCCGCTGGGCCGCGACCTTTCCCAGGCGTATGCGGCGCGGACGCGCGGTGAGGCCCCGGAGTGGTCGCCGTTGCCGGTGCAGTACGCCGATTACGCGCTCTGGCAGCGTGACCTGCTCGGTGACGGGTCCGACCCGTCGAGCCTGCTCGCGGCGCAGGTGGCGTACTGGCGTCGCGCGTTGGACGGGGCGCCGGAGGAGCTGGCGCTGCCGGCGGACCGGTCGCGTCCGGCGGTGGCGTCGCACCAGGGACACGTGGTGCGGTTCGACGTACCTGCCGCGCCGCACGCCGCCCTGGTGCGGCTGGCGCGGGACGAGGGCGTGACGCCGTTCATGGTGTTGCAGGCCGCGCTCGCGGTCACGCTGTCGCGGCTGGGTGCCGGGACTGATATCCCGATCGGGTCGGCGGTGGCGGGGCGTACCGACGAGGCGTTGGACGAGCTGGTCGGGTTCTTCGTCAACACCCTGGTGGTGC
>JBOGDE010000421.1:0-4423 GCA_050701695.1 Micromonosporaceae bacterium | reverse complement strand
CGGCGAGGGTCAGCGGCGGCGGTCGGTGGGCAGCTCGCTCGGGCCGACGTGGCGGTCGAGCCAGCCGGTGATCGGCCGGGAGGTACGGAAGAACTCGGCCACCCGGTCCCTGGCGCCGGCCCGGCTGAGCCAGGCACCGGGTGCCCACTGCCGCCACGTGATCAGCCCCTTGTTGCGGAGCAGCTCGATGCGCGGGTGGTCCTTCGGGTAGCCGCGCGGGGCGGTCTTCAGCGTGTCGTGCGCGGCGACCTCGATGCCCTGCGCCCGTACCGTCGCCACCAGCGACGCCAGCTCCCCGCCGGTACGGTCATCCGCCACCGCCTCGCGGTAGCGGGTGAGCTGGTCGGCCGCCAGGTGGTACATGCCGGTGCCGGCGGCGAGCCCTTCGATGGAGAACTGCACGTACCCGCCGTCGGCGAGGGTGGCCCCGATCGCGGTCTTGTACGGGGTCTTGTCCCGGCTGAACCGCACGTCCCGGTACGGCCGGAAGATCTTGCCCTCGCCGAATTCTCCGGCGAACTCGACCAGCAGCGCCTCCATCGGCGCCCGTACCGCCTGCTCGTACACCGGTTTGTGAGCTTCCCAGTACGCCTTGGAGTTGTCGGCGAGCAGCCCGACGTAGAACTCGTGGGCCTCCGGCGGCCAGCCTCGAAACGCCATCCGCCCACCGTACTCAGCCGGTCTGACGAAATCCGGCGACCCGGTCATGCGGGACTAGTATCGCGGGATGGAGCAGGCCGCCGCCCGAGGGTCGCGTGTCAGACGCGGGCTGGCCCGGGTGGTGGCGCGGGCCGCCGACGGGGTGATCCGGACGCTCGGGGTGAGTCGTGCCGCCGGGCGCGAGGAGATCACCGGTGCCGAGCTGCGTGATCTGGTCGCCGCCAACACGGTCCTGCGGTACGAGGAGCGCGCCCTGATAGGCGACGTGCTCGCCGCCGCGCAGCGGCAGGTGCGGGAGGTCATCGTGCCGCGTACCGACGTGGTGTTCCTCGACGCCGGGATCACCGTGAGCCGGGCGTTACGGCGGGTCAGAGGGCAGATCCACTCCCGGTACCCGGTGATCGACGGCTCCTCGGACGAGGTGATCGGGTATGTCCAGATGCGCGACCTGGTGGCGCCGCCGAGCGAGGACCGGGCGCTCACCGTGGGGGAGCTGACCCGGGAGATCGACCGGATCCCGGCCAGCAAGCGGCTGATCGCGGCGCTCGCGGAGATGCGCCGGGAGGGTCGCCGGATGGCGCTGGTGGCCGACGAGTACGGCGGCACCGCCGGCATCGTCACCCTGGAGGATCTGGTGGAGGGGCTGGTGGGGGAGGTCCGGCCCGGTACGGCGCGCGCCGACGCACCGTCCACGATGGACGGTCGCACCAACCTGGCGACGCTCGCGGAGCGTACCGGGCTGCGGCTGGTCGACGGCCCGTACGAGACGGTCGGTGGTTACCTGATGGCGCGGCTGGGGCGGATTCCACGGGTCGGCGACGAGACCCCGGTCGACGGCTGGCGGCTCACCGTCACCTCGATGGACGGTCGCCGGGTGGCCGCGGTGCTGGTGGTCCCGCCGCCCGTACCGGCGTCGGCTCCGGCGGGGGCGGGGGCGGAGGCCGCGATGCCGCCCGCGGTCGCCGGTTCGGTCCCGGTGACACAGGCGTGATACCGGGTCTGTGCCGAGCCGGCTGGCGCGGTACGGCAAGATGAGCCGGTGATCGGGGATCTCTGGCGCCGGCGGCCGGCGTTGCTGGCGGTCGGGGTAGCGGGCGTCGTACTGGTGCTGGGGATGCTGCAGCGGTTGCCGTGTCACCTCGCCGGCTGGCCCGGCGACTACGACATCCTGATGGGCGACCTGTGCTACAGCGACATCCCGCTGCTGTACCGGGCCCGGGTGTTCCACACCGGTGACTTCCCGTTCCACGTCGACCCCGGCCGGTACGAAACCCTCGAATACCCGGTGCTCACCGGCCTGTTCGCCGACCTGGTGGCGCGGCTGGCGCGGTGGGCGCACGGCGTACCGCCGGGGGTGGCCGACGATGCGGTGTCGGTGACGTTCTACGAGTACAACGCCGTGCTGCTGATCGGCTGCGGCCTGGTCGCGGTATGGGCGAGCACGCGGGTGGCGGCGCGGCGCTGGCATCCGCTGCTGGTCGCCGCGGCCCCGTCGCTGGCGCTCACCAGCTTGATCAACTGGGACCTGTTCGCGGTGATGCTGGCCGCCGTCGCGGTGTACGCCTGGTCGCGGTCGGCGCCGGTGTGGGCCGGGGTGTGGATCGGGCTCGGCTTCGCCGCGAAGCTCTACCCGGTGCTGCTGTTGGGTCCGCTCCTGGTGCTCTGTGTACGCGCCGGCAAGCTCCGGGCGTACGCCGGATGTCTGGGCGCCACCGTTCTGACCTGGGCGGTGGTGAATCTGCCGGTGGCACTGGTGAGCCCGGAGGGCTGGGCGTGGTTCTGGGAGTTCAACTCCGGGCGGGGCGGCGAGTTCGGCTCGATCTGGTATCTGTTCGTGATCTCAGGTGACCCGGTCGGTGGGCTGAACCGGCTCTCGCTCGGCCTGTTCCTGGCCGCCTGCGTGGGCATCGCGCTGCTGGCGGTACGCGCACCCCGGCGCCCCCGGCTGGCGCAGCTGGCGTTCCTGGTGCTCGCCGCGTTCCTGATGGTCAACAAGGTCTACTCGCCGCAGTACGTGCTGTGGCTGCTGCCGTTCGCGGTGCTGGCGCGGCCGAGCTGGCGGGACTGGGCGGTCTGGCAGCTCGCCGAGGTCGGCTACTGGGCGGCGGTCTGGATGCACATCGGTGGCTATTTCGGCGACCACGCGTGGCTCTACCCCGCCGCCACCGTGCTGCGGCTGCTCGCCACCGGGTACCTCGCGGCGATCGTGGTCCGCGACGTGCTGCGCCCCTGGTACGACCTCGGGGCCGACGAGGACGGTGAGGACCCCGCGGGCGGCGTGCTGGTAGGCGCCCTCGACGCGCTGCCGCGCTGGCTCGCCGGCCTGGGGCCGCCACGTAACGCCGGCCTCGCGCCGCCACATACCGCCGACGTGGGGCCGCGTACCCCTGGCGTGGGGCAGTTGCGTACCGCCCTCACCGCAGCGCGTCGGTGAGGAACCGGGTCAGCAGCTCCGCGACGGTCTCCGCCTCGTGTACGTGGCAGAAGTGGTCGAAGTCGTCCCGGACGTAGGCCGCGGCCCGCGGGATCCGCTCCGCCAGCAGTTTCGCGCCCTCGGGGCTGAGCCCCGGGTCGTTGCCCACCGCCATCACCATCACCGGTACGCCGACCGCCTCCAACGGGAACTCCGCGGTGTTCAGGAACTGGTCGAACAGCGCCAGGTAGCTGACCGGGCTGATCCCCTCGACGACCTTGTCGGCCATGCTCTCCACGATCTCCGGCGCGGGAGGACGCCGCCTGCCCCGCATCCGGATCCGTACCAGCTCGCGGAACTCCCAGATCAGCTGCGGCAGCACCGCCGCCACGAAGTCCCAGGTCAGCTCCGACGGCGAGGCCAGGTACACCGGGCAGACCAGCGCCGCGGTACGGGCCCGGTGGTCGCCGCCGCTGATCAGCTCCAGAGTGGCGGTGGCGCCGAGCGAGTGGCCGACCAGCGCGTCCACCGGTCCGTCCAACGCGTCGAGCGCGGCCCGCAGCCAGTGGCCGACCGTGCCGTCGTGCCGCCAGCGGTAGTCGTTGCCGCTCTGCCAGGGCAGCTCCAGGGCGTCGACCCGCCAGTCTGTGGGGAGGTGGCCGGCCAGCCCGCGCCAGTTGCGCCAGTGGTCCTCGATGCCGTGCGCGACCACGATCCGGGGACCGTCCGGCGTCCCCGGGCGTAACCGATGCACGGCGGTGACCGGGCTCCAGCCGCTGGTCACGGCCCCGCTGTTGGTCAGACTCATCGCACACCCTCGCTTCGCTCGGGCGGCGCTTCGCGCGGACGCTGTGCCGATGATTCGCTCGCAAGCTCGCTCATCGGGACGGCTCCGGGAGGCGTACCAGGGCGGCGCCCGCGCCACCGTCGGCGGTACGTGCGGTGAGCAGTGCCGTACCCGTGGGCGGTTCGGGATGGCCGAGCAGCATCGCGAGCGCGAGTGCTCCGGTGGCGGCACCGCAGTCGCCGAACCGGTCGCCGACCGTGAGGTGGTCCGGTTGGTGCTCCAGGGCGGCGGCCGCAGGGCGGTACTCGTCCGGGTCCGCGGTGAGCACCAGGCCCACCTCCCGGTCCGGGCATCCGTGGTCGTCGAGCAGGCGCCGTACGCAGCCGGTGAGCGCTGCCTCCGTCCGGCCGAACCCGGTGGCCACCCCCAGCACCCGACCGCCACCCGCCGAGCCGCCCGGCCCTGAGCCGCCTGGCTCTGAGCCGCCTGGCTCTGAGCCGCCTGGCTCTGAGCCGCCTGGCTCTGAGCCGCCTGGCTCTGAGCCGCCTGGCTCTGAGCCGCCT
>JBOGDE010000420.1:0-4430 GCA_050701695.1 Micromonosporaceae bacterium | reverse complement strand
ATCCAACACCGGGATCGACTCCTCCTCCGCCTTGCGAGCCACCACCTGGACACCGGACTTCATCAACCAATCTCTGGCGCAGGACACTAGGGCTGCGACCACTGGACTGGTTCGACGTGCACCGGCACGCGCTGGCGCACGCGGTCAAGGTCGCCGCCGAGAACGGCCTGGACGGCATCGGGTGGCAGGTGGCGGCCGCCTGGGCCCCGTACCTGGACCTGCGGGCGCACTACGACGACTGGGACGACTCGCACCAGGCCGGGCTCGACTGCGCCCGCCGCGCCGGGTCGCAACGTGGCGAGGCGATCATGCTGCGCAACCTGGGCCAACTCGCCCTCTATCGGGACGACTACGCCACCGCCGAGGAGTCGCTGCGCATCGCATATCAGCTGTTCGAAGGGCTACGGGACCCGCAAGGGCTGGGGATGGCCGCGCTCGGCAGGGGCACCTGCGGCCGGGTGATCGACGACGAAGCGGGCGCCCTGCACTGGTACCACACCGCGCTCGACCACCTGGTCGCCGCCGGCGACACGCACGGCGAGGCAGCGGCCCGTAACGCCATCGGCGGCGCACTGCTGCAGAGCAACCACACCGCCGACGCCGCCCCCTGGCTGAAATCCGCGTACGAGCTGTCGGTGGAGATCGGAGACCACCACCGCGAGGCCCAGGTACGCCGCCGGATCGCGGTGCTGAAGGAGCAGGAAGGCGACCGGGATGCGGCGGTACGCGAGCTGCGTACCGCCCTGAACACACTGACCGGCATCGGTGACGACCACTGCGCCTCGTACGTGCAGCGCAATCTGGGGGAGCTGCTCGCCAGCCGGGGCGAGCTGCAGGCGGCCCGGCGGATGCTGGTCTGCGCGCTCAACGTCGGGCACCGGCTGGGGGACCGCCGGGGCGAGGCGCTGGCCGCCGCCCAGCTCGGCGACCTGCACCACAGCATGGGTCACGCCGACTCGGCGCGTCAGTACCACCGCCGGGCCCGGCGTGCCTGGCCGCAGGTCTCACCCGACGCCCACGCCGCGCGCTGAAGCCTCTGAGGCGGGCCGCGGCGTACACCCGAAACACCCGAGCCCGCCACGGGCGGATCCGTGACGGGCTCGGTAGCTCTTGCGCGTCAGAAGACTTCTTCGGACAGCTCCATCAACGCCAGGTCGGCGCGCTCGATGATCTTGCGGTCGGAGCCGAGCCGGGGCAGTACCTCGGAGGCGAAGAACCTCGCCGCGGCGACCTTGCCCTCGTAGAAGTGCTGGTCCTGGGCGGAGACCTCGCCGGCCAGCTTGCCGAGCGCCACCTGGGCCTGCTTGGCGAGCAGCCAGCCGACCATCAGGTCGCCCATCGCGAGCAGCAACCGGCGGGAGTGCAGCCCCACCTTGTAGACCGCGCGCTCGTCGGTGCCCAGCTCGCCGAGGAAGCCACCCAGCGACCCGAGCATCCCCTGTACGTTGTCCAGCGCTTCCCCGATCGCGAGCCGCTCGTTCTTGAGCTGCCCGTTGCCGGAGTCGGCGTCGAGGAACGCCTTGATCTCGTTGGCGACCGTCGTCAGCGCGACCCCGCCGTCCTTGACGATCTTGCGGAACACCAGGTCCAGGCTCTGGATCGCGGTGGTGCCCTCGTACAGGGTGTCGATCTTGGAGTCCCGTACGTACTGCTCGATCGGGTAGTCCTGCAGGAAGCCGGAGCCGCCGTAGGTCTGCAGCGACTCGTGGCCGAGCAGCTCGTAGGCCCGCTCCGAACCGCAGCCCTTGACCAGCGGCAGCAGCAGGTCGTTGACCCGCTCGGCGAGCTTGTGCCCGTCGGCGTCGCCGGCGATCTCGGCGAGCTTCGCCTTGTCCTGCCAGCTCGCGGTGTAGCAGACCAGGGCGCGCAGCCCCTCGGCGTACGACTTCTGGAGCATCAGCGAGCGGCGTACGTCGGGGTGGCTGGTGATCGGCACCCGCGGCGCGGTCTTGTCGGCGGACCGGGTCAGGTCGGCGCCCTGCACCCGCTCCTTGGCGTACTCCAGGGCGTTCAGGTAGCCGGTGGAGAGAGTGGCGATCGCCTTCGTACCGACCATCATCCGGGCGTACTCGATGATCAGGAACATCTGCCGGATGCCCTGGTGTACGTCACCCATCAGCCAGCCCTTGGCGGGGGCGCCGTCGCCGCCGTGCTTGTCGGTCCGGCTCGCAAGCTCGCCGAACGTGAGCTCGCAGGTGGTGGAGACCTTCAGCCCCATCTTGTGCTCGACGTTGGTGGTGTAGACGCCGTTGCGCTCGCCCAGCTCGCCGGTATCCGGGTCGAAGTGGAACTTCGGCACCACGAACAGCGACAGCCCCTTGGTGCCCGGGCCACCGACACCGTCGACACCGACCGGGCGGGCGAGCACGTAGTGGATGATGTTGTCGGCCATGTCGTGCTCACCGGAGGTGATGAAGCGCTTCACGCCCTCGATGTGCCACGAGCCGTCTTCCTGCGGGATCGCCTTGGTACGCCCGGCGCCCACGTCGGAGCCGGCATCGGGCTCGGTGAGCACCATGGTGGCGCCCCAGCCCTTCTCGATGAACAGCTTGGCCCATTCCTTCTGCTCCGGCGTGCCCTCGCGGTGCAGCGTGTGGCCGAAGCCGGGGCCGCTGCCGTACATCCAGATCGCCGGGTTGGAGCCGAGGATCAGGTCGGCGATGGACCACCACAGCGCACGCGGCGCCTCGGTGCCGCCGACCGCCTCGGGCAGGTCGAGCCGCCAGAACTCGGAGTCCATCATCGCCTTGAACGACTTCTTGAACGACTCCGGCATGGTCACGGTCTTCGCCTGCGGGTCGTATACCGGCGGGTTGCGGTCGCCGTCGGTGAAGCTCGCGGCCAGGTCCTCCCGGGCGAGCCTGTCGACCTCGCCGAGGATGGTACGGGCGGTGTCCTCGTCCAACTCCGCGTACGGGCCCTGGCCGAGCTGCGCCCCGGTCTCGAAGACCTCGAAGAGGTTGAACTCGAGGTCTCGCAGGTTGCTCCGGTAGTGAGTCATGCGCGGCACCCCTATGTGCGTGGCCGCACCCGGGGTGCGGCGGCGATCATGGGCTTACTCGTCAGTAACAAATTCTATTACTGACTGGTAACCCCGCCCAGACCCAGAGCGGGGTGAGCCGCATCACTGCCGCGCCGACACACTGGCCACCCCCGGGCCACTGCCGGCCCTTTCTGGGGTTCTTGTCGCATCGGGGGCGACGGATGCGACCAGAACCCCAGAAAGCGGTGCCTGGATGAATCGATATGTCGCTATTTGTGGGGTTTGTCAAGGTGGCGCGCCGTCGATGACCGGAGAAGGCGTTACCGGGGTGGGGTCGTGTCGTTGCTCATTGCATACGGAAGATCGCTTGTCGCCGATATTTGCGGCGACGGATCGGCGGCATCGCGGGGGGACACGCGGGCCGCCGTTCGCGACGGGGAGGGAGGATCCGTCATGCTCGAGAATCTGCTCAACATGCTCCGCCAGCGCCAACCCCGATCCCGGGTGTACGAGGGTCGGCACCGCGCCGAGCCGCCCCGCCAACGCCAGGCCGACACCAGCAGCGCCCCGGTCGCCGTCAACTGAGGGGGCATCGACCGGACAAGCGAAATGCCCGCCCCGTCGGAAGACGGGGCGGGCATTTGTCTGCTCAGAGCGGGCGGATCAGCTCTCGTCGCCGGTCTCGATCGCGATGCTGCGGCGCCGGGCCAGCAGGATCATCGCCGCGCCACCGCCGACCAGCGCCGCACCGGAACCGGCGACCACGCCCACGTCGACGCCGGTGTTCGGCAGCTGCGGGCCGGCGTTGTTGCCAGTGTCCTGGCCACCGCCGGAGTTGGCCCCGCCGTTGTTGCCGCCGCCGCCCCCGCCGCCACCGCCGGGGTTGGTGTGGATGTTGCTCGGCGCCGGGTCACCCGGGTCCGTCGGGTCGTCGGTCGGCTCCTCGGTCGGCTCCTCGGTCGGCTCCTCGGTCGGCTCCTCCGTCGGCTCCTCCGTCGGCTCCTCGTCACAGATCGGCGGCGGGACCGGCAGCTCACACGGGTCGACCGGCAATGTCGGGTCGTCGTCGTCCGCGGTTGCCGGACCGGCGAAGAAGGCACCCGCGAGCGTGGCGACACCCACTGCGACCGCAAGACCGCCGATGCGTGTGGCGACAACCCCCGTACGTGACCTCCGCTTGCCTGCGGTGCGCATTAACACACCCTCCCCTTGGTGTAGGTGGTAGTAGATCTCTAAGTCTCGATGCGATCCCCGATCGTACGGTACGGACACCACTCCGCGCAGACCCGTACCAAGGGAAATGTGGCTAACAACTCGCTAAGACCCTGTTCGGGAACCCCGAGCCGGCTGCGGCGGGCCCAGACGACGCCCGGCGGCGTTGTCGGTTCACCCGGATACAACCCCGGTATCCGGGCAAACCTCCGCCTTGCCGGATCGCCGCCTGGAC
>JBOGDE010000419.1:0-4438 GCA_050701695.1 Micromonosporaceae bacterium | reverse complement strand
CCCGTAACGTCTGCATCGCCTACCGTAGCCAAGGCGCGTCCCCCGGGGGAGCCTCGAATCCCCCGTACGTGAAAGCTAAGCAGCCCGATTCGGCGTGCCACAAGTCCCCAATCGCAAGCTGTGGATAACCTCTCCGCCGTTCACAGGTTTTCCACAGGCTCGGACACGAGGCTGGCGGCTCGCCCGTTATGTGGGGCAGGATGCCACCGATCATCTTCGCGGGAGCTACCCAGAGTTATCGCGATGGGTTCGGGGCACGGCAATCGTGCGGGAAGACAGGTGATACGAGAGCGGTGGGGCAACGCTGCGTAGTGGACGGCGGGGACGAGCACATCAACCCATGACGCGCCGGCGACCATGGAGAACGGCATGTGCCAGAGAGGGGGCGATATTCCGGGCGATTCACGTACAAGAGGAAGCACCGGGTATGCAGGTGGCTTACGAGTAAGTAACTTTGCCTGGGGAACCTGAGAGGTGCCCACGTTCCACCCTGGGGAGGCGATCGTGTCGGGACGGCATCGCTCCTTCGCGCTGCCCAGATTCTTGGAGGTGCCGAAGGGCTCCGCGGTCCCGGTCGCGCTGGTCGCCGCGATCGTGGTGCTCTCGGTGGTGGCGTGGTCGGCGTACAGCTTCTTCGTACAGCAGCTGCAGGGTGACTCCTGCGAAAAGCCCACCGTGATCGAGGTCGCGGCGGCTCCGGAGATCGCGCCCGCACTCACCGACATCGCCAGCGCCGCCACCACCAGTGACGACGAAGAACAACGCTGCCTACTGGTACGCGTCAGCTCCGCCGAATCCGAACAGACCGCGGTCTCACTGGCGCGCCCGTCCAAGGGAAACGTCGCCACCGACGCCCGCCCCGACGTGTGGATCCCGGACTCCACCTTCTGGCTGCGCCAGACCCGGGCGAACGGCGCGTTCGACGTACCAGAAAAGGGAGTGAGCATCGCCAGCTCGCCGGTGGTGCTCGCGATGGTCGAGCCGTCGGCACGCCAACTCGGCTGGCCGCAGCCGGTGAGCTGGCCGACCGTGATCGGCACCGAGGACACGGTCAGCCCGATCCGTACCGGCATCGCGGACCCGGGGCACAGCCCGGTCGGGCTCTCCGGGCTGATCGCGATCGACAAGGCGATGGCGGAGACCCCCAAGCCGGGCCCCAACCGGGCGGCCGCGCTGCGGCAGATGTCCAAGAACGTCAGCGTGGTGGCGCCCGACCTGTTCGGCAAGCTGCCGCAGAACGACGACCCGACCTCACTGTCCACCAGCCTCGGGGCCTTCCCCGCAACCGAGCAGTCGCTGCTGGCCTACAACAGCCGGCAACCGATCGTGCCGCTTGTCCCGGTGTACGCCGACGACGCCGGCCCCTCGATGGACTACCCGTATGTGGTGATGCCGAAGACCAAGAAGCCGGTACGCGAGGCGGCGGAGCGGTTCTTGAAGACCGTACTCACCAAGGAGTCCCGCAAGCCGCTGCTGACGCGTGGGTTCCGGACCCCGGACGGCGACGCCGGGCCCGGGTTCCCGAACACCCGTGGGATCGCCCAGCGGTCGGTCGACCCGGTGGTGCTGCCCGACGACGACTCGGTGCAGGAGCTGCTCACCGTCTGGACCGGGATCAACCGCAGCGGCCGGATCCTGGCGGTGATCGACGTGTCCGGCTCGATGGCGGACATCGTGCCCGGCACCAACCAGAGCCTGATCGAGATGACCCGGGTCGCCGTGATCCAGGGGATCGGTCTGTTCCGGGAGACCACCGAGCTCGGGGCGTGGGTGTTCGCCAGCGACCTGGAGGGCGGCAAACCGTACCGGGAGCTGGTGCCGATCGGGCCGCTCTACAGCAACAAGGCCCGGCTGATCAACGCCGCCAGCACGGTCGAGGCTGTACAGGGCGGCAGCACGGCGCTGTACGACACCACGCTCGCGGCGTACAAGACCGCCATGAAAGGCTGGGACCCGGCGCGGATCAACGTGGTGCTGGTGATCGCCGACGGCGAGAACAACGCCGGTAGCCTCAACCGCGCCAAGCTGCTCGCCGAGTTGAAGAAGCTGCAGGACCCGAAGAAGCCGCTGCCGATCATCAACGTCGGGCTCGGGCCCGCCGTCAACACCGACGAGCTGAACGCGATCTCGGCGGCCACCGGCGGGAAGGCGTACGTGGCGCGGGACCCCAGCAAGATGCAGGAAGTGTTCCTCGCCGCGCTCGCCCACCTGACCTGCGTACCCCCACACTGCGACAAGAGCTAGCCACCCACCGCAAGCCCCGGCACACGGCGGTCAGTACGGGTCGTGGGGGCCGGTGTGGCCCAGGACGGTGACCTGGCGGCCGGGCCACAACCGCAAGCCGACCTTGATCATGACGTTGCGGGTGAACCAGGGCAGCTCGCGGAGCACCCGCACCCGGTCCGTGCGCGCCGGTGCGCCGACCACGAAGCGGGCCATCGAGTCCGACCGGGACAGGTACGTCAGGCGGCGCGACGGGAGCACCTTGGCCAGCACCCCGGCGGTGACGCCGATCGAGGAGTAGCAGTCGTGCACCAGGATCTCGCCGCCGTCGGGCAGCCAGGACGCCCACCGCAGGTCGTCGGTGAACGTCCAGTAGTCGTGCTTGCCGTCGATGTAGAGCAGGTCGAACGGGCGGTCCCAGCCACCCCGCAGCTCGGTGCTGTAGCCGACCACCAGCTCCACCACGTCGTCCAGGCCGGCGTCAGCGATGTGCTTGACGAACTTCTCCCGGGTCGCCTCGCCCCCGAACAGCTTGCCGTCCACGAACGGGTCGATCGCCACCACCGACGCGCCCACCTGGCGGGCCGCCGCACCCAGGATCACCGTGGAACGACCCTGGTGGGAGCCGATCTCGACCACCGTGGCGCCGGCCGGCAACCGCGACGCCGCCGACCACAACATCCGGGCCTGCCCGAGCTTGAGCCACCCCGGGATCGCCTGGGCGTACGCCCACGCGTCGTCGAAGGTCGCCAAACCGGGCATGTCACCTACCAGGGCTTGCCCGCATCGGGCCGGGCGTGGACTGTAGTACGAACCTGCCCACGGCGGCCCCATCTGTTGCCACCCCAGGCGGACCCAGATTAACGAGACAGGTGACTAATATCTACCCGGTGGTAACAAAGGTCGGGGGCCGGGTCCGAGGCCGGGTCCGGGATTGGATCGGCACCCCGAGGGCCGCGACGTACGTGTGCCTTGCGGTACTGACGCTGATCGCGTTCGTGCAACGTCCCGGTAAGACCACCTTCGACACCAAACTCGACCTGGCGGTACGCCCCGGCGATTTCCTCTACCGCGCGCTCTACATGTGGAATTCCGAGGCCACGTTCGGAGAACTGCAGAACCAGGCGTACGGCTACCTGTTCCCGATGGGGCCGTTCTTCGCGGTGTTCGACCTGCTCGGCGTACCGGCGTGGGTGGCGCAGCGGGCGTGGTGTGCGGTGCTGCTGTGCCTGGCGTTCCTCGGGATCCTGCTGCTCGCCCGGGCGCTGGACATCGGCTCGGAGCCGGCCCGCTACATCGGCGCGTTCGGCTACGCGCTCGCTCCCCGGATGCTGACCGAGATCGGCCCGCTGTCGAGCGAGATGCTCCCGACGGTCTTCCTGCCCTGGGTGATGCTTCCCCTGGTGTACGCCACCCGCCTCGGCCCGCGCAAAGCGGCGGCGTACTCCGGGCTCGCGGTGTTGTGCATGGGCGGGATCAACGCGGCGATGGTGCTGATGGCGCTGCCGTTGCCCGGGATCTGGCTGCTCACCCGCCGCTGGGATCGCGAGCACATCAAGCTGGTCGCATGGTTCTGCGCGGCGGTGTTGGCGGCGACGCTGTGGTGGATCATCCCGCTGCTGATGCTCGGCCGCTACAGCATCCCGTTCCTCGACTACATCGAGTCGGCGGAGAACACCACCGCGCCGTTGTCGCTGTTCCAGGCGCTGCGCGGGACGAACCAGTGGGTGGCGTACGTGATCTCCGGCGAGCCGTGGTGGCCGGCGGGCTGGGTGCTGGTGGACTCGCCGATCCTGATGCTCGCCACCGGGCTGATCGCGGCGATCGGGCTCGCCGGCCTGGCCCGCCCCAACCTGCCGGAACGCCGCTTCCTGGTCACCGGGATGCTCGCCGGGCTGGTGCTGCTGGTGCTGGGGCACGTGGGTCCGCTGGACTCCCCGATCTCGGAGTGGTGGCGGGGGCTGCTGGACGGGCCGCTGGCGCCGTTCCGCAACGTACACAAATTCGAGCCGATGCTGCGGTTGACGCTGATCTGTGGCTTCATCCACGGCGCGGGGGTGGCGTGGCGTACCGCGTGGCGGCGCAAGCTGGAGATCGCGGTCGCCGCGGTGCTGGTGTTCGCCGTGGCGGCGCCGGCGTGGCTGCTCGACCTGCGCCCCGGGCCGGGCTTCGACGGCATCCCGGGCTACTGGCGTACCGCCTCGACCTGGTTGGC
>JBOGDE010000418.1:0-4447 GCA_050701695.1 Micromonosporaceae bacterium | reverse complement strand
CGCTCGGCGGCACGCTCGCGCGTGCTGCTGAGCCGATTGGCTCGCTCGCTCTGCTCGCTCACGTGCAACTCCTCGGTCATCTCGTACAGCCCGGAGGTGCGTAGCGGGCGGATCGGTGGCGAGCTGCCCGCTCGCTGCCCGCACCGGGCCTGATCGCTGCTGGTGATCAAGACGTTAGCCGGGGTTCGGCTGTGAATCAAACACCTGTTCGAAGATGTCGGGGTGGTTTTCGAGGTTCCCGGCCAGTTGTGTCGTACCCGTCTGGTAGATATCGTACGGACGTTCGATCGAACAGCCGTTCGAGAAGATGGTGATCGACACGGCGTGCGATCGAAGAGGGGTTCGACGGAGGTGCACGATGCAGGGTTCACCGGTGGTCTCGATCATGTCCCGGTTGCCACGGTCGGCGCCGCGTTCCGCGGCGACGGTTCGGCGCCCGGTGCGGCTGACCCGGCGTGGCCGGTTCGTGGGATACGTGCTGCTGGCCGTGCTCGCCGCGGGGGTGCTGGCGGCGTTGTTGGCGTTCGATCCGGCGGCGAGCGCTGGCTCCTCGCGACAGCCGGGTGTCACCGAGGTGGTGGTGAAGCCGGGTGACACGCTGTGGTCGGTGGCGGTCGCACACGAGCCGTCGCGGGACCCTTCGGCGACAATTGAGGAGATTCGGCGGCTCAACAGTCTCTCCGGCTATACGGTGCATCCGGGGCAGACCTTGCGGCTTCCGTAGGCCCACGATCGGGGCGCCGAGTGAGGCGTCCGGGTGGTCCCGCGCGGGGTCTGTCTGACGTTCCGCGATCGGGTCGCGACGGGTGGGCCATAGTGCGATCTACGACACGCCGAGCGCGCCGCGACGTACTTGCCAGATCTAGATCCGCGGAATAACGTCAAACCCAACATCTAGTAGTTGCAGCCGTGTAACTTACCCATACATTGGGGTGTGACCACGGGTATCGTGGCAACGTAGCGGGCTTTGGAGCGTTGCGTTTGTACGGTGTGGCGGTGGGTGTGGGGCCGGCGACCGACGGGCGGGTTCTCAGCGTCGTCAGGCGTCCCAGACGGAGTGCACGAGTGCGGAGGGGGATCGTATGCGGTGTCCGTATTGTCGGCATCCAGACTCAAGGGTCGTCGATTCCCGTGAGGCCGATGACGGCCAGCTGATCCGGCGCCGCCGGGCGTGCCAGGAGTGCGGCCGCCGCTTCACCACGGTGGAGGAGGCCGTACTCGCGGTAGTCAAGCGCAGTGGGGTCACCGAGCCGTTCAGCCGGCACAAGATCGCTTCCGGGGTACGTAAGGCGTGCCAGGGGCGCCCGGTGGATGACGACGCGATCGCGCTGCTGGCGCAGCGGGTCGAGGAGGCGATCCGGGCCAGGGGTTCGGCGGAGGTGCCGAGTCACGAGGTGGGGCTGGCGATCCTGGGGCCGCTGCGTGAGCTGGACGAGGTGGCGTACCTCCGGTTCGCCAGTGTGTACCGCTCGTTCGAGTCGCTGGAGGACTTCGAACGGGAGATCGAGACACTGCGTACAGCGGCAGCAGCGGTGCGATGACGCGAGCCGCGGCCGCCGGATGCGGGCGCGGGGGTGGGCAACACGGTCGGCGGCGACGTGCACCGGCCGGCAGAGCAGTCAACGGGCAGGGCAGTCAACGGGCAGGGCAGTGAACGGGCAGGGCAAGTGAACGGGCACAGCAGTGAATAGACACAGCAGGCAGAGCCGCCGGCGGGCGGTGACGCGTACGACGCGTCAGGCACAGAGGGGGACGAAGATGGCGGAGGCAACGGGTACGGCGTCGGGGGCGGCGACGGACTCGGCCGACCGGGAGGGGGCTGGCGCGAAGCCGGCCCGCCCCGGTGGACTGCGGGTCGAGCGGGTCTGGACCACCGAGGGGACGCACCCGTACGACGAGGTCACCTGGCAGCGTCGTGACGTCGTGATGACGAACTGGCGTGACGGCTCGGTCAACTTCGAGCAGCGGGGCGTGGAGTTTCCGGATTTCTGGAGCGTCAACGCCACCAACATCGTCACCTCGAAGTACTTTCGGGGCGCGGTCGGCTCCGAGCAGCGCGAGTCGAGTCTGCGGCAGCTGATCGACCGCGTGGTCAAGACGTACCGGGCGGCGGGGGAGAAGCACGGCTACTTCGCCACCGCCACCGACGCCGAGGTCTTCGAGCACGAGCTGACCTGGATGCTGCTGCACCAGGTGTTCAGCTTCAACTCGCCGGTCTGGTTCAACGTCGGTACGACCTCCAAGCAGCAGGTCAGCGCCTGCTTCATCCTCGCCGTGGACGACTCCATGGACTCGATCCTGGAGTGGTACAAGGAGGAGGGGCTGATCTTCAAGGGCGGCTCCGGCTCGGGTGTCAACCTCTCCCGGATCCGTTCCAGCAAGGAGCTGCTCTCCTCTGGCGGCACCGCGTCGGGTCCGGTCAGCTTCATGCGCGGCGCCGACGCCTCCGCCGGCACCATCAAGTCCGGCGGCGCCACCCGGCGCGCGGCGAAGATGGTGATCCTGGACGTCGACCACCCGGACGTCGAGGAGTTCATCGAGACCAAGGCGAGCGAAGAGGACAAGATCCGCGCGCTGCGTGACGCCGGTTTCGACATGGACCTGGGCGGCAAGGACATCGTCTCCGTGCAGTACCAGAACGCCAACAACTCCGTACGGGTCACCGACGAGTTCATGAAGGCGGTCGATGAGGGCGGCGAGTTCGCGCTGCGCGCCCGGCAGGACGGGGCGACCATCGACACCGTCGACGCGCCGGCGCTGTTCGGCAAGATCGCGCAGGCCGCGTGGGCGTGCGCCGACCCGGGCGTGCAGTACGACGACACCATCAACGACTGGCACACCTGCCCCGAGACGGGCCGGATCACCGCCAGCAACCCGTGCAGCGAGTACATGCACCTGGACAACTCCTCGTGCAACCTGGCCTCGCTCAACCTGATGAAGTTCCTGCACGACTCCACCTTCGACGTGGAGAAGTTCGTCAAGTCGGTCGAGCTGGTGATCACCGCGATGGACATCTCGATCTGCTTCGCGGACTTCCCGACCGAGAAGATCGCCGAGACCACGCGGGCGTACCGGCAGCTCGGCATCGGGTACGCCAACCTGGGCGCGCTGCTGATGGCGACCGGTCACCCGTACGACTCCGACGGCGGTCGCTCCCTTGCGGCGGCGATCACCAGCGTGATGACCGGGGTGTCGTACCGCCGCTCGGCAGAGCTGGCCGGCATCGTCGGCCCGTACGACGGGTACGCCCGCAACGCCGAGCCGCACCAGCGGGTGATGCGCAAGCACGCCGCGGCCAGCGACGCCGTGCGTACCCACGGCAAGAACGACGCCGCCCTGCTGCGTGAGGCGTCCAAGCAGTGGCAGCAGGGCATCAAGGTCGGCACCCAGAACGGCTGGCGTAACTCGCAGGCCAGTGTGCTGGCGCCGACCGGCACCATCGGGCTGATGATGGACTGCGACACCACCGGCATCGAGCCGGACCTGGCGCTGGTGAAGTTCAAGAAGCTGGTCGGCGGCGGCTCGATGCAGATCGTCAACCAGACGGTGCCGCGTGCGCTGCGCTCCCTGGGCTACCAGGAGGAGCAGGTCGAGGCGGTGGTGGAGTTCATCGCCGAGCACGGTCACGTGGTGGGAGCGCCCGGGCTCCGGGAAGAGCACTACGCGGTGTTCGACTGCGCGATGGGCGACCGCTCGATCAAGCCGATGGGCCACGTACGGATGATGGCGGCCACCCAGCCGTTCATCTCCGGTGCGATCTCCAAGACGGTCAACATGCCGGAGTCGGCGACGGTGGCCGACGTCAAGCAGATCTACTTCGAGGGCTGGAAGCTGGGCCTGAAGGCGCTGGCGATCTACCGGGACAACTGCAAGGTGGGTCAGCCGCTGTCGGTGTCCAAGCGGCAGTCCGCGGAGGTGGAGGAGCCGGCCACGACGATCGAGTACCGGCCGATCCGTAAGCGGCTGCCGAAGTCCCGTCCCGGCAAGACCACCTCGTTCTCGGTCGGTGGCGCCGAGGGCTACCTGATCGCGTCGAGCTACCCGGACGACGGTCTCGGCGAGGTATTCCTGAAGATGTCCAAGCAGGGCTCGACGCTCGCCGGTGTGATGGACGCGTTCTCGGTGGCCGTCTCGATCGCGCTGCAGTACGGCGTACCGCTGGAGAAGTACGTCGAGAAGTTCGTCAACATGCGGTTCGAGCCGGCGGGCATGACCGACGACCCGGACATCCGGATGGCGAACTCGGTGATGGACTACATCTTCCGTCGCCTGGCGCTGGACTACCTGCCGTACGAGCAGCGCGCCGACCTCGGGGTGTTCACCTCCGCCGAGCGGGCGGCGCAGGCCCGTGGCGAGGATCCCTCGTCGGTGCACGCCGCCGACGACGAGTCGGTGGATCTGGTCGGGCTGGCGGCCTCGGCGCCGATCGAAGCGGCTGGCGCCGAGT
>JBOGDE010000417.1:0-4469 GCA_050701695.1 Micromonosporaceae bacterium | reverse complement strand
GACCAGGTCACCGGGGTGCGCAGCGCCAGGGTACGGCTGCGCGGCGGCGCCCGGCGGTGGCGGGTCCGGCTCACCGCGTACGGCCAGCCGGACCGGCGGCCCGAGCTGGAACGCACCCTGCGGATCGAGCTGACCCGGCTCGCCGTGCCGCCCCGGCACCGGCTGCGGATCCGGCTGCGGGCCCCCGACGGACCAGCCTGATGTGCACCGGTCAGTGGGCGAGGGTGGTGGGGTGATGCACTGGTTCAACCGTGCACTGTGGACACTGGTGGGGCTGCTGCTGGTCGGGTTCGGCGGCTTCGGTGTCGCGATGCACCTCGGGCTCGGCGACGGCCGGCTCGGTGCCCTGCGGCGGGAGAGCGCCCTGCTCGCCGAGCCGGTGCTGGTGGCGTGGCGCAGCGGAGGCCCCTGGGCCTGGCTGGTGGTCGGGTTCGCCGGGCTGCTGCTCGCCGGGCTCGGCGCCGGGCTGCTCGCCGGCCGGCTGCGCCGCCGCGCTCCGGCGCCGGTAGGGGAGATCAACTACCGTCCGGCGCACGCCGCCGACGAGCTGCCGGAGCTGGCGGCGGTGGCGATGCCGGAGCCAGGCGTAGCGGAGGTGGGCACTGCCGGTCCCGCCGAGCCGGAGCCGTCCGCCACCGCCGAGCCGCACGCCGCTGACGAGCCTTCCTCCGCTGACGAGCCGTCCGCCGCTGACGGGCCGTCCGCTGCTGACGAGCCGTCCGCTCCCGCGGTGGCGGCGTCGAATCTGGCCGCCGGCGAGGTCACCGCCCCCAGCATGACGGCGCCCTCAGAGGCCCCGGCGCCGGGGGCGCGGGAGTCGGAGCTGGTGCCGTCGGAGGCGGCGGGGGACGAGGAGTGGCCGCCGCCGTACCAGCCTTCGCCGCGATGGCGGCGGCTGGACGAAGCGATGCCCGGCCGGCACCGCGCGATGCCGGGGGCCGAACTGCTGGCACCCGAACCGCACACCGGCAACGGCGCCACCCGGGCACCGGCGGCGGCCCTCGCGCACCAGGTGGAGCACGACCTGACACAACACAAGGACATCCGCGACGCCGCGGTACGGCTCACCGGCAGGGCCGAACGGCCGGTGCTGCACGCCACCCTCGACGTCACCGGCGGCGCCAACCTCGACGACGTGGCCGGCCATGTCGCCGACGCGGTCCGGCGGTTGAGCCGTACCAGCGGCCGTACCGTGGCCGGTGTCGAAGTGGTGGTACGCCTCTCCGGCGACCCCGCGCGAACCCTCTGAACCACCAGCCACCGGAGCTACGCTATCGGCGTGTACACGACGCGGGTGTCCCAGTACGTCCGGGCACCGCGTGCTGTCATCTACCGCGCGCTGCTGGACCCGGACGCGATCGCCCGCTGGCGGGTGCCGGCGGGGATGCGCAGCCGGGTCCACGAGTTCGACCCCAGGGAAGGTGGAGCGTTCCGGGTCTCGCTGACCTACGAGGCGCCCGGGGCCGCCGGCAAGTCCGGGGCGCACACCGACACGTACCGGGGCCACTTCGCCAGGCTGGTGCCGGACGAGCGGGTGGTCGAGGTTTTCGCCTTCGAGACGGCGGACCCGGCGCTGCGCGCCACGACGACGCTGACCACCACGCTCGCCGACGCCGACGGCGGTACCGACGTACTGATGGTGCACGAGGGCGTCCCGGACGCGGTGCCGGTCGCCGACAACGAGACCGGCACCCGGATGGCGCTGGCCAACCTGGCCCGGCTCGTCGAGCTAGTGCCCTGAGTCGTTACGTCTTCGGGTGGCGAGCGGGCCGTATCGTGCATGCAGTCGCAGCGCTTCGGCCGACCTGGAGGTGTCGCCGTGGGGTTCCCGGAGAACGTGATCGCCAACGACGAGCGGGTGGTGCTCCACATCCACCCGCACTGGAAGGTGCTGGTCTTCCCGGTGTTGGTGCTGGGGGCGGTGGTGGCGGCGGTCGGCTTTCTCGCCCTGATCGTGCCGTGGCAGTGGGCGCAGCTCGCGCTGGTGGTGGTGGGGCTGCTGGCGATCGCGGCGTTCACGCTGTGGCCGTTCGTCAAGTGGGCCACCACGCACATCGTGTTCACCACGCACCGGGTGATCCTGCGTACCGGGGTGTTCAGCCGTACCGGCCGCGACATCCCGCACAACCGGATCAACGACGTGTCGTTCTCGCAGACCCTGTTCGAGCGGATGCTGCGCTGCGGCACCCTCACCGTGGCCTCGGCGAGCGAGAAGGGCGAGGCGGTGCTCAGCGACATCCCCAAGGTGGAGCGCGCCCAGGGCATCCTCTACCAGCTGGTCGAGGACATCAACGACCGCCGGCTCGGCCAGGAACCCGACCCCGGCTTCTGACCCCCATGATCAACGGTCCGTTGATCATGAAGGGCCGGGGGTGACGGCGGTGGCGCCGCCCGTGCGGCCGTTCGGGGTGGCGCCGTTCGGGCGCATCCCGAACCAGCCGCGGAACCGCAGCCGCAGCACGTCCTCGCCGGCATTGCCGTCGGCGTCGACCCGGGTCAGCGTGCCGGCCAGGGTGACCGTGCCCAGCCCGGGACGCGCGGCGGACGGCTGGCGCTCCACCACCTCCAGCACGCCGGCCAGCCGGTCACCGGCGCGTACCGGTGCGGTCCAGCGCAGCTCCTCCACACCGGGCGAGGCGTACGCCGCCGCCCGGGTCAGTACGTGGTCCACGTACGCCCGCATGAACAGGCTGGCGGTGTACCAGCCGCTGGCGATCAGCCCACCGTGCTCGCTGTCGGCCGCCCGCTCCGGGTCCACGTGGTACCACTGCGGGTCGTAGCGCTGCGCGTACGCGGTCATCTCCGCCTCGTCCACCACGGTGGTGCCGAGGTCGAACCGGCGGCCCGGCGTCAGCTCGTCGTAGTACCAGTCGGGGGTACGCGCCGGCCCCGCCGCCGTCACCTCCACCGGCGCCTCGGGCAGCCCGGTGTGCGGATCCACCGGCGGCGCCTCCGGGGGCAGGAACACCCACCGGCGGTACGAGTAGAAGCGGAACAACGTACCCAGTACCAGGCCGACCCCGTTGGCCGAGACGTTGTCGGCCAGCGGTGAGGTGAACACCGGCCAGACGCTGCCCAGGATGTAGTGGCTGCCGCCCAGGCACAGCAGCGCGATCAGCAGCCCGACCGCGTTGAAGACGAAGTAGAGGAAGTACTCCCGGGCCAGCCCGCTCGCCCGGCGGTGCCGCCAGGTCCAGTACCGGTTGCCGGCGAAGGCCGCCGTCGCCGCCACCGTCACCGAGATCGTCTTGGACGTCAGCGGCCCCATGCCGAGTGCGAGCAGGCACAGGTTGAACACGCCGAGGTCGATGAAGAACGACAGGCCGCCCACGATGCCGAACTTGCCGATCTCGCGTACCACGTGGGACAGCCCGCCGGTCAGCCGGCGGTACAGGCTGGGAGGTGCGTCGGTGACCACCGGTCGAGGGTACCGGCGCGGTGCCCGTCCCCGGGTAACGGCCGGCTACTCGGGGATGGAGCCCGTGCGCTGGTACTTCGGGCGGTAGCCGCCCTGGTCGCGCTCCACGGTCACCCGGTACGTCAGGTCGGCGGTCAGCTCGTCGAGCGCGACGTGGGCGGTGACCTCGCGTACCCCCGAGACGTGTTTGTCGACGTGGACGCGCAGCTCGGCGGTGGTGGACTCGCCGGGCCGGATCGCGGTCCGGCTGCACTCGGCGCCGCCGTCGATGCGTGCGCAGCGCCACCCGTCGCCGGAGGGTTCGCCGGTGAACCGGAACCCGGCGGGCAGCTCCACCACCAGGGTCATTACGCCCTCCCGCGGCGGCTCGGCGACGTACCCACCGCCGGCGCCTCCGGCGCTGTGGTTGGTGATCCGGACCGGCAGTACGGAGGAGCGGCCGGAGGTGAAGCGGGTGCCGTTGTCGCCGGGCGAGATCAGCAGCGGAGCCTTGGGCGGCGTCGGGTGCGACGGGGTGGGCAGCGGCTTCTTGGTCTTGCTGGGCAGCGGGCTGGGTGGCGGGCTGCTCGGTGCCGGGGCCGGGCTGGCGGGCGTGGGGCTCACGGCCGGCGGCTCGGGCTCGTCGGACGGCGTCGGCTCCGGGGACTCGGTGGGCGCCACGGGAGGCGCGACCGGTGGTGCCTCGGTGGGCGCGGTGGTCGGCTCGGGCTGGCCGGCGGGTGGCGCCGGTGGTGGTGGGTTACCCGAGAGCAGGGTGGCGGCGATGGCTGCGGCGGCGATGGCGGCGGCGGTGCCGGCGCCGATGGCGGTGTCGCGGGGTCCGATTTTCTGGATGGTTTCGCGGATGCCGGTGGTGGTGGCGGTGCCGGCGGCGCCGAGGGCGGCGAGGATGCCGGTTTTGGTGGCGGTGGAGATGCCGAGGTAGGCGGCCCAGGTGGTGCCGAGGATGCCGGGGGCGAGCAGGGCGGCGAGGTTGGTGTTGAGGTCGGTGAGTTCGGCGTAGAGGGCGGGGCAGGTCTCGCACGTGTCGAGGTGCTCGGTGACTTTGGTG
>JBOGDE010000416.1:0-4497 GCA_050701695.1 Micromonosporaceae bacterium | reverse complement strand
CCGTGGCGCCGGGCCACGGCGGTCACCGCAGGCCGCCCAGCAGCACGATCGCGAGCAGCGCCACCGCGCCGAGCGCGATCAGCACCGCGAGCGTGGCGGGGAAGCGGCTCTCCGGCAGGTCCGCACCGCACCGCATCGCGCGTTCGCAGCGGACCCAGTGGTTCACCGCCCGCAGCGAGACCACCGTGCCGAGCAGCAGCAGCGCCACCGCGATCCCGTCGGCCAGGTACGCCACCGTCAGGAACTGCGCCACCGCCAGCCCGCCGCCCACCAGCGCCAGCGCGGTACGGATCCACGCCAGGAACGTACGTTCGTTGGCCAGCGAGAACCGGTAGTCGGGGGTGGTCCCGACCTCCCGCAGCCGCCGCGGCGCGAACCACAGCCTGATCCACTCGGTCACCCCCGGTTTGTACCACCCGGGGTGATCCTGACTCGCCGGTACCCACCGGGACGACGTACGCTCGCCGCGGGGAAGGCACCACAAGGGAGTGAGTGCACCGTGATCAGCGTTTTCGACCTGTTCAAGATCGGTATCGGGCCGTCGAGTTCCCACACCGTGGGGCCGATGCGGGCCGCCCGGCTGTTCGTCGCCGGGCTCAAGGCCGACGGCCGGCTCGCCGAGACCACGCGGGTCACCGCCGAGCTGTTCGGCTCGCTCGGCGCCACCGGCCACGGCCACGGCAGCGAGAAGGCCGTGCTGCTGGGCCTGGCGGGCGAGGACCCGGAGACCGTCGAGACCGACACCATCGAGCCCCGGGTGGCCGAGATCCGGCAGCGGCGGCGGCTTGCCCTCTACGGCGGACACGAGATCGACTTCGGCCCCGACGACCTGGTGATGCACCGGCGGCGCTCGCTGCCGTACCACCCGAACGGGATGATCTTCCGCGCGTACGGCGAGGCCGGCGCGGTGATCCGGGAGCGTACCTACTACTCCGTCGGCGGCGGGTTCGTGGTCGACGAGCAGGCCGCCGGCGCCGACCGGATCAAGGTCGACGACACCCCGGTGCGGTACCCGTTCCGTACCGGCGCCGAGCTGCTGGCGCACTGCGACGAGACCGGGCTGGCGATCTCGGCGGTGATGCTCGCCAACGAGACCGCCTGGCGCCCGGAGTCGGAGGTGCGCTCCGGTCTGCTTCGGATCTGGCAGGTGATGCAGGACTGCGTACGCCACGGCTGCGAGACCGAGGGCCGGCTGCCCGGCGGGCTGAAGGTGCAGCGCCGCGCCGCCGATCTCTACCGGGGGATGAAGGCCGAGCACTACGCCACGGATCCGCTGCGCGTGATGGACTGGGTGACGCTGTTCGCGCTCGCCGTCAACGAGGAGAATGCCGCCGGCGGCCGGGTGGTCACCGCCCCCACCAACGGCGCGGCCGGCATCATCCCCGCGGTGCTGCACTACTACGCGCGGTTCGTCCCCGGCGCCGACGACGACGGCGTGGTCCGCTTCCTGCTGGCCGCCGGCGCGATCGGCGTGCTCTACAAGGAGCAGGCCTCGATCTCCGGCGCCGAGGTGGGCTGCCAGGGCGAGGTGGGCAGCGCCTGTTCCATGGCCGCGGGTGGTCTCGCCGAAGTTCTCGGGGGTACGCCACACCAGGTGGAGAACGCCGCCGAGATCGGCATGGAGCACAACCTGGGGCTGACCTGTGACCCGGTCGGGGGCCTGGTCCAGATCCCCTGCATCGAACGCAACGCCGTCGCCAGTATCAAGGCGATCACCGCCGCCCGGCTCGCGCTGCGCGGCACCGGCCAGCACTACGTCTCACTCGACAAGGTCATCAAGACCATGCGCGAGACCGGCGCCGACATGAAGGTCAAATACAAAGAAACCGCCCGCGGCGGCCTAGCCGTGAACGTAATCGAGTGCTGACCCCCTCCCCACCTCCCGCACTCCCCCGGGAGGGAGGGGTTAGCGGCGCTGTTTGGCGTCTAGCATGGCGCGGTCGGCTTTGCGGAAGGCGCCGATCAGGCCGGTGGCCTGGTGCAGCTCGGCCCAGCCGACGCTGGCCGAGACCGGGGTGCCGGGCACCAGGGAGTCCCAGTCCTCGCCGCGTACGGCGTTGACCAGGCGGCGGCCGATCACATCCGCCTCCTCCAGGGTGGTGGACGGCAGGATCACCACGAACTCGTCGCCGCCGTACCGGGCGACGAAGTCACGGCGGCGCAGGGTGCGGATCAGCAGCGCGGCGACCCGCTGCAGCACCAGGTCACCGGTGAGGTGGCCGTGCACCGTGTTGACCGCCTTGAACGCGTCCAGGTCGAACACCCCGAGCACTCCGTGGTCGTTGTCCCGGATCAGCTCCGCGACCCGGCGCTCCAGACTGCGCCGGTTGGCCAGCCCGGTGAGCGGGTCGGAGAGCGCTTCGCCGGCGTACCGGCCGACGGTACGGCGCAGCTCCTCGTGGTCCAGCCGCACCGCGATTCCGTCGACGAACAGCGCGCGCACCCGCTCCAGGTCGGCGGAGGCGACCCGGAACGCGGCCCGGTCGGCGACGTCGGCGGCGGTGTAGTCGCCGGCCGCGACGTACGCCATCGCGCGCAGCCGGTGCACCTCGGCGCCGCCGAGCGTACGCGGATCCACCGACGCCGCGTCGAGTCGCCGCAGCGCGTCGTCGTGCCGGCCCTCGGCGATCGCCCGGCACACCGCGGTCAGCTCCCGCAGGTCCGCCGCCTCCGGCAGCGCCGCCTTGCTGGTCGCCCGGGACTGCGGCAGCGGCAGCACCGCGTCCGCGTGACCCATCGCGGCCAGCCGGGCCACCGCGTACGCCACGTACGGCAGGCCGTCGGGCCGCATCGCCGAGAGCCCACCCGCGTCGGCGAGCAGCCGCTGCAGGTCGGCGAGCAGGATGACCAGCTGGTCCCGGCACCCCACGGTGTCGCCGCGGTGGTCGAGGGAGACCGCGGCGCGTACCCCGATCTCGGGGACGGCGTGCTCGGCGAGGCTCAGCCCGGCGGCGCGGGAGGCCTGGTGGCCGCGACCGGCGGCGTACCGGGCGTGCTCGTGGAAGCCGAGGTAGGAGTAGATGCTCGCCAGGTCGAGCCAGGCGTCGGTGGAGACGATGTCGTGGGTCTCGACCGTCTCCAGCACCCGGCCGGCGCACACCAGGTGCCCCATGCCGCGGTCCAGCGAGCCCTCGGAGTTGGCGATGTAGCCGGCCAGGGCGTGGAACTCGCCGAGCAGTGCCGGCTCCGGGTGCTGCCGCAGCACCTCGTCGGCGCGGTCGACGATCGGCGGGCACTCGCCGGTGCGCCCCAGGTTGATCAACGCACCGAGCTTCATCAGGTACGCCCGCGCCACCTCGTACGGGTCCTCGGTGCTCGCCACCACCTCGTCGGCCAGCAGTACCGCCTCGTTGGAGCGGACCTCGCGGATCAGCTGGCGCAGCCGGTCGGTGGGCCGGCCCCGCGGTGCCGTCGCGGCAGCTTCAGGGGCGTTGCTGGCGCGGCGCATGGCGGCACCCGGCTCCGGCGAACCCACGCTCGTTGTCCCCTTGGCTAGTCGGTGTGTGGTCGATTATGCGACGTATCCCGATCGATTGGCATCCGGCGTTTCGGGCAGAGAGTCAGTTTCGAGGCTAATCGCCTCGGGATGAGGGTGACATACAAGGGGTACGGGGCAGCGCGGAACCCCACACACCAGACATCATGACCCCACGACGTACCGGAGTGGGCCCGGCTTCGGGCGTCCGACACCGTCATCGCGCGGCGTCACAAATCGATTACTCGGCAGCGGCGAGTGGCGGCAGCTGGGGAGATCCGAGGGCCTATGGACGGAAATCGTGTATTTTGACCCGTGCGACAGGTGAGGTTATCTCCCGGGTGTGTGCCAGGAGCTCGGGGTGTCAGCGACACGCTGGATGGCGGATGTCATTGTGGTCCCAGCAGCGCACGCCTGCCGACGTAGAACACACACAGCAAGCACACCGACAACCGACCCTGGGGGGTAACGGGCAATGAGCGACTTCGACATGGACGTCAACTCCGACGGCGTGAACGACGACGTGATGACCGCCGAAGGCACCGACGGCAGCACCACCACCATGGCTGACACCGACCACGACGACTACGCCGACGCGGTCGCGTACGACGCCGACGGTGACGGCAACGCCGAGCGCGCCGACTTCGACACCAACAACGACAACAAGCTCGAGACCAGCACCTACGACCGTGACGACGACGGCGACGTCGACGCGATGACCTCCGACCGCAACGCCGATGGCGCCGTGGACTTCGCCGCGGTGGACGCCAACGACGACAGCACGATGGACCACTTCGCCGCCGACAACGACTTCGACGGCAAGGTCGACACCACCGCCGCCGACACCAACTACGACGGGCGGATCGACGTCACCACGGAGAACCCGGACGAGGACGCCAACATCGACCGGACCACCACCGACACCGACAACGACGGCGCGATGGACACCGTCCACTACGGCGACGACGACACCAACCCGTACGCCGGTCGCTGAGCGGCGTACCCACGCGACACCCCAGGCG
>JBOGDE010000415.1:0-4500 GCA_050701695.1 Micromonosporaceae bacterium | reverse complement strand
CTGGAGCACCACCGGGAACGCGACCGGCTCGCCGGCGAGGTGGCCGAGCTGGCCGAGGCGATCGGCGCCGCCGAGACCGAACACGCCGCCGCCGAGACCGCCGCCACCGACAGCGAGACCGCCGTGGCCGAGGCCGAAGCCGCCGTGACCCATGCCCAGACCGCCGACCTCGCCGCCGGGGTCCGCACCCACCTGGTCGCCGGCCAGCCGTGCCCGGTGTGCCTGCACCCGGTCGGAGCGCTGCCCGACATACCGGCGGCGCACTCTGTCGCCGAGGCCCGCGCCGCGCTGTCGACCGCACGCCAGCACCGCGCCAAGACCGACCGGGCGGTGCGCGACCTGGAGCGCCACCTCGCCGAAGCGCGCGCCCACCACGAACGGGTCACCGCGCGACGCGACGAGCTGGAAACCGCCCTCGCCGACCACGACGCCCCCGAGGCGATCACCGCCACGCTGCGCGAGATCGACGCCCTCACCGCCCGCGCCGAGCAGGCCACCGCGGCGGTACGCCGGACCCGGCAGGCGCACCGTACGGCCGCCACGGCAGCCGAACGTACCGGCGCGGCGCTGCGTGAGGCCTGGCGGGAGCTGGACCGGACCCGTGACGGGCTGGCCGGGTTGGCGCCGCCGCCGGTGGACCGGGACGACCTGGCCACGGCATGGCGGCAGCTCGCCGACTGGGCTGGCCGTACCGCGGGCGAGCGTACGGACGCCCGGGGCGCACAACGGGCGCGGGTCGCCGACGCCGAACGCGCGTCCAGCACGTTGCGGGAGCGACTGGCCGGCATGTTCACCGACGCCGGCCTGCCGCCACCCGGCGACGACGAAGCCCGGTACGCGGCGGTCGCGGTCGAGCGCGCCGAGGGCGAGCTGCGCCGGCTCACCGAACGCCGCGAGCAGGCCGCCGGGCTGGCCACCCAACGGGATCAGCATGCCGCCCAGGCCCTGCTGGCCAAGAGCCTCGCCAACCATCTGCGCGCCACCAACTTCGAGCGCTGGCTGCTGGAGGAGGCGCTCGACCTGCTGGTCGACGGCGCGTCGGAGATCCTGCGGCAGCTCACCGCCGGCCAGTACGACCTGGTGCACGACAAGGGCGAGTTCGCCGTCGTCGACCACCACGACGCCGACCTGCGGCGTGCCGTACGCACCCTCTCCGGCGGCGAGACGTTCCAGGCCTCGCTCGCCCTGGCGCTGGCGCTCTCCGAGCAGCTCGCCGGGATGTCCACCGCTGCGGCGAGCCTGGAGTCGATCGTGCTCGACGAGGGGTTCGGCACCCTCGACGCCGGCACCCTCGACACCGTCGCCGCCACCCTGGAGAACCTCGCCGCGCGGGGCGACCGGATGGTCGGGGTGGTCACCCACGTACCGGCGCTGGCCGAGCGGATCCCGGTGCGGTACGAGGTCACCAAGGATGCCCGTACCGCCCGGGTGGAGCGGGTCGCATCGTGAGCGAGCGGAGCGAGCGAACCAGTCGGCTCAGCAGCGCGCGCGAGCGCGCCGCCGAGCGAAGCGAGGCGTGCGTGTGAGCGCGAGGATCGGCCTTGCGAGCCCCGCGGCCACGAACGAAGGGCTGGCACAGTGAGGGTGCACATCGACGCGTGGGACCCGAGCTACGGGTCGGCGTACGAGGAGGCGGACGGTCCGCGCGGTGAGAGCGGCGCGCCGGTGAACCCCGAGGTGGAGCGGGAGACGGCGGCCTGGCAGCCACTCGCGCCCGGACCCGACGTGCGGCCACCCGGCGTCGTGCTGCTGGTCGACGGGGTACGCCGGATCGACGCCCGGCTCTGGGTGGAGGCCGACGACGGCGAGTCCTACCAGGGGATCTGTGCCTCGTACGCCGCCGGTGTGGTGCGCTGCGACCTGCGGCGCGGCGTCGCGGAGCTGGCCGGCACCCGGGTAGCGCACGGACTGTTCGCCCCCGGGCCGAAGCTGGCACCGATCGCCGCCCACCCCACCGCGGTGTTCCAGCCGCACCGGGTGACCGGCGGCGACCCCAGGCAGGTGGAGCTGACGCTGCAACGCCGGATGCAGGAGCTGGAGGTCGAGGTCAGCGACGCGGTACGCGGCGACGGTGAGCAGGGCGCCGATCCCGACGACCTGCTGGTGGCCGACGGGCCGCTGCGGGGCCGGCGTGGCCTGGAACGCACCGTCGGGTACGCCAAGACCCACCACATCCAGTACCTGCCACCCGAACTGGTACGCGTGGTCACCGCGCTGCGCCCCGGGCAGCGCACGCCGCTGTTCGGCATGGGCGGCCACTGGCAGCGCTACTCGTGGTACCTGCGGCTCCCCGGCGCCGAGGGTGCTCCCTGGGCGGGCGTGGTACGCCTGGAGTGCCCCGCCGAGCAGCCGGTGTCAGCGGCGGCGAGACTCGCCGACGTGTGCGCGGTGACACTGCCCCGGTTCGCGGCGACGGCGTACAAGGATCCCCGGGCGCCGCAGAATCTGGTGCCGATCGCCGGTCTGGAGCGCCGGCTGCGCGGCCTGCTCGGCGACCCGCGACTGCTGCAGCGCGGCCTGCGCACCGCCACGATGCGCCCCGCCGTCCCTGCCTGACCTCGCGATTGCTGGTCCCCGCTGCCCGCACCACCTGAGGTGGTGCCACGTCAGGCCTCGGCAGCGGCTGCGGCGAGCAGTCGGGCGAGCTCGTCCGGCTTGCTGACCATGGGCCAGTGACCCGAGTCGATGTCGCCGAAGTCGAGGTGCTTGGCCTTGGCGAGCTCGGGTACGTCACCGGCGTCGATCCACCCCTGAGCCTGGGCCGGTGTGAATTCCGGGCACACCAGCACGACCGGGACCTCGAACCGCCGCTCGTCGGCAAGCCGCACCACGCCCTTGGCCACCCCCTCGGGAACCGGGATCGCACCGGCGGCGAAGGTGCGCCTGGCGGCCTCGTCCAGGTCGGCGGAGTCCGGCCCCTCGAACGGATCCCAGCCCGGGAACGGCATCACACCGTCCCGCAGCGGGAAGAAGTCCGCGTAGCGCTCCCCGTCGGCGGAGGGGAAGCCGCCGATCAGAGCGACCTTGGCCACCTTCTCCGGTCGCGCGTCGGCGGCCATCCAGGCCAGCGTGCAGGCGGCGGAATGGCCCACCACCATGGGCTTCTCCGACGCCGCGTCCACCGCGGCGAGCACCGCTGCCACCTGGTCGTCGAGCGTGGCGGACGCGGATCCGTCGCCCTGACCCGGAAGGGTGATCGGTACAGGCCGGTGGCCGAGCGGCCCGAGCGCGGCCACCACGTCGTCCCAGACGGATCCGTCGAGCCACAGGCCAGCGATAAGCAGGATGTCCATGATCAGAATCCTTCCTCAAATACGGTCAGATTACGTTCGGCATGGGACATCACACTAAGACCAGTTCCGGACGATCTACGTCCGCTTCATTCCGCCACTTTTAGGGTTAACTTATATAAGCCTGGAGTGAAAGAGTCGGGGCGTGCACGCGTTCGACGTCCTGGGCGATCCGGTACGGCGGCGGATCCTGGAGCTGCTCGCCGACGGTGAGCGCAGCGCTGGCGGGATCGCCGACCTGATCGGCCAGGAGTTCGGGATCTCCCAGCCAGCGGTGTCCCAGCACCTGCGGGTGCTCCGGGAGCACGGCTTCACCTCGGTACGCGCCGCCGGCACCCGCCGGCTGTACGCCGTGGAGCCCGCGCCGCTGCGCGAGGTGGACGCGTGGCTGGAGCATTTCCGCCAGTTCTGGGAGCAGCGCCTGGACGCGCTCGGCACTGAGCTGGCGCGCGGCCGCCGGCGACGCCGGCACGCCACCGATGAGAGGAAGCGAGACACCGATGACTGACATTCTCGGCATGCTGCGGCACGTACACCGCGAAGTCGGGCGACGCGAGCTGCACGGCGCCGACTGCCGCACCGTGGTGCTGCGCCGCGACTACGACGCGCCGATCGACGACGTGTGGGACGCCATCACCGATCCGGACCGGATCGGGCGCTGGTTCCTGCCGGTCACCGGCGAGTTGAAGCTGGGCGGGACGTACCAGCTGGAGGGCAACGCGGGTGGCGAGATCCTGCGCTGCGAGCCGCCCCGGCTGCTCGCGGTGACCTGGCTGTTCGGCCCGGACCCCGGCATCAGCGAGGTGGAGGTACGGCTGTCCCCCGACGGCGACGAGCGGACCCGGCTGGAGCTGGAGCACGCCGCGGTGGTCGACGACGACCGTTGGCAGGAGTTCGGGCCCGGCGCGGTCGGTGTCGGCTGGGACATGATCGTGCTGGGGCTCGGGTTGCACCTGACCGGCGGGATGATGGCCGACCCGGAGGCGTGGTCGGTATCGGAGGAGGGCCGGCGGTACGCCACCGACAGCAGCGCGGCCTGGGGCGGGGCGCTACGCGCCAGCGGCGCCGACGACGCCCACGTCGCCAACGCGGTGGAGAACACCACGCGGTTCTACGCCCCGCCCGCCTGAGAGGCTGTCGTGATACCTCGCGCCGGCTGCGGCGGGCCCAGACGACGCCCGGCGGCGTTGTCGGTTCACCCGGATACAAC
>JBOGDE010000414.1:0-4503 GCA_050701695.1 Micromonosporaceae bacterium | reverse complement strand
GATAGGGCGGCGGGTGCGAGCCGGCGCAGCCCCGGCGCCCTATCTGCGCGACCTCTAAGCGACTCCACGCAATCTGCTACCTAGCAGATTGCCATAAGTCCTATGTACCTATGGCGATCGTGGGGTGGCATGCTGCACACTTCAGATAGATACCCCGCTATCTCAGCGGGGTACCGAGACGAGGAGGCCAGTGATGCCTCGCCACTCGCGACGCACCCTTGGTAGGCACACGTACTACGCCACCGACGAGACGGTCGTCACCGATTCCTGGGTGTTCTTCGGCCAGCGGCAGCTACCGATCGGGCAGCTGCGTGAGCTGCGGATCGACACCGCCCGCACCAGCCGTACCCCGCTCGCGGTCGCGGCCATGGCCCTGGTCCTGCCATTGGTCAGCGCCGTTTCGGGGGTACGCGCCGCGCAGTGGATCGTGGTCGCGCTGATCACCGGCGGCACCCTGGCGCTCGCCGCGGTGCTGCACCACCGGCGCGCGCGGCAGCTCCTGCTGACCGCGACCATCCAGGACCAGCCGGTGATCGTGTACTGGAACACCGACGAGCGGATCTTCAACCAGGTGGCGCGCGCGGTGTTGCGGGCCCACGAGGCCTGGCATTCCCATGAGCGGCGCGCCCGCCAGCAGCAGCGGCGCGACCTGCCACCGTCCCCGCTGAACAGAGACGTGAAATTGCCGTAACCGGACTCCCCAGACGACCGTTAGGGGTGTAGCGTTCGGCGGTGCGGCAAAGCGACACCTAGCAGATGTACCGGTGTCTGATCAGCTCTGGAGATGATCCTCAGCTCGCATCGCCGCCACCCACCACCGGTGCCCACCGACGGGATCCATACACGTGACCATGGCAACCGAGCAGAGTTCCGCGATAGGCCGGCGCAGGCTGCGACTGGAGTTGCGCCGGGCGCGCGACGCGGCGCAGCTGACCCAGGAGCAGGTCAGCCAGGAGATGGACTGGTCGCTGTCGAAGCTCAACCGCATCGAGTCAGGTGCGGTCAGCGTGTCCACCAACGACCTGAGGGCGCTGCTTCGGCTCTACCGGGTCGACGACCCGCAACGCGTCAAGGAGCTCACCGAGCTGGCCCGCGCCTCCCGCCACGCCCCGCCCTGGTGGGCCGAGTACCGCGACCTGATCACCGAGCCCTACCGGAAGTTCCTGGAGTTCGAGGCCGCCGCGTCGGTGATCCGGCACTTCAACCCGCTGCTGATCCCCGGCCTCTACCAGACCCGGGAGTACGCCCGCACCATCGTCGAACGCATCTCCCCCACCGCTGTCCGCTCCGAACACGTCGAGAAGTACGTCGAGGTCCGGATGATGCGGCAGCACAAGGTCTTCAGCCTCGCGCGCCGCCAGGTCACGGTGCTGATCGGCGAGGCGGCCCTGCGGCAGCGGATCGGCGGACGGGACGTGATGCGCCAGCAGCTGGAGTCGCTGCTCAACGACGAACGCCCCGGCGGCACGCTGCGGGTGGTCCCGTTCACGACCGACGGGCACCCGGGGCTGGCCGGCGGATTCGGCATCCTGGAATTCGCCGATCCGAACGATCCTGACGTGCTCTACCTGGAGTCCTCGCCCAACGTGTTCGTCGAACACGAGAACCCGATCATGGTGGAGAGTTACCTGAGCGCGTTCAGCCAGCTCGAGGAGCTGGCGCTGAGCCCGTCCGGCACCGCGGCCCTGATCCGCCAGGTGATCGCCGAACTGTCCTAATGCGACGCTGGTCCCAACCGGGTTGACGGGCCCGGTTCCTCCCCGCATGGTTGAACGTACAAGGGGAGGACGGGTGGCAGTGGTGGACGAGACGGGGCACGCCTGGCGCAAGAGCACTCACAGCTCGTCCGACGGCGGTGGCTGCGTCGAGGTCAGCACCTCCGGCGACGAGATCCTGGTACGGGACTCCAAGGACCCCGGCGGGCCACGCCTGCGGTTCACCCGCACCGAATGGGCGGCGTTCGTGGCTGGCGTACACGACGGAGAGTTCAACCTCGGCTGAGCAGCGAGCGCAGGTGGCGCGGCGACGGTGAGCCGTGGCCCAGCATCGCGTCGTGCCACTGCCGCAACCCGGTCCCGGCCGGGCGGGCCGCCGCGACCGCCGAGACCTCCAGGTAGCCCACGAAGTACGTCGAGAGCTGCCCCGCGGTCAGCAGCGCGCGCCGCCACTTGCCGGCCGCCTCGCCCTCCTCCTGGAAGCCGCGCTCGGTCATCAGCCGCATCCCGTCCACCTCGGACATGCCCTCGCAGTGCGCCAGCTGGTCGAGCAGCGCGTTGATCGTCATCCGCAGCCGCATCTTGAGCTGCTGCAGCCGTACCGGCAGACCACCGAAACCGTGGCCCACCATCAGATCCTCGGCGTAGACCGCCCAGCCCTCCACGAACGAGCCGCTCTTGCAGACCGCGCGGGTACGACTGGAGCCGGCGTACCGGCGGGCGTGGGCCAGTTGCACGAAGTGGCCCGGCATCGCCTCGTGGACGGTGAGGTTGCGGATCAGCTGGTTGTTGTACTCCCGGTAGTACGAGGTGACCCGCTCCGGCGACCAGCCCGCCGGAGTCGGCGAGATCGCGTAGAAGGTCGGCACCGCGGCCTGCTCCAGCGGCCCCGGCGCGTCGCAGTACGCCACCGCCACGCCACGCGCGAACTCCGGCATCACCAGGATCTCGCACGGGTCGTCGACCAGCGTGACCAGATCGTGCGCGGTGACGAACCCGGTGGTCTCGGCGAGCGCGTCGCGCGCCAGCCCCACGATGGTGGCGTCGGTGGGGTGCTCGTCGGCGATCCGGTCCAGCGCCATCCGTACGGTCTGGCCGGCGGTGCTGCCGGGCCGGGCACCGCCCAGGTACTCCGCGGCGGCCTCCCGCAGCTGCTCGGTGATCTGCTCCAGCGCCGCCCAGGCCCGGTCCAGCACGTCTCCGGCGGACAGCTCGCTGTCCAGCAGGTGCCACAGCTGTGCCTCCCACAGCGGACGGCCCAGCCGGGGGTCACGGCCGGTGCCCGCCTCGGTCTGCTCCAGCCGTACGCCGAGCCACCCGTCGAAGTCGTCCAGCGCGTCCAGCGCCGCCTGCTGCGCTCCGGCGACGGTGCCGCCCGCCTCGGCGGCCAGCTTGGTGACCTCGTCGGCGACCAGGGCGCGTACCCCGGCGTACTGGGACCGGGCGGTCTCCAGGTGGATCGTGGGGCAGTCGGTGAGTACGGCGCGCGCCGTGGCGAGCGCGTCGGGCAGCTGCTCCAGCCGGGAGGCGACCGCCGCCAGCCGCTCGGCCGCCGGCGCGAACCGCCGTGCCAGCAGCGCGTACAGCAGCGGCCCCGGGTTGTGCACCAGCGGACTCCAGGTGTACGAGCGCAGCGTGTCGTACTCGAAGAGGTAGCGGTCCACCAGCCGGGTCAGCAGCGTGTGGTCCACCTCCTCCTGCGGCGTCAGCCCGTCGGTGTCGAGCTGCACCAGGGCGTGTGAGGCGTCCCGCAGCATCGCCACCCGGGCGGCCACCGCATCCGGAGAGTAGTCGGGCAGCGCGCCGTCGCCGCGGTGGTCGCCGACCCAGCGGGCCAGCACCGGGTCGGTGTCGAGCAGCGCGTCGATGACCCGCTCGGCGAGCGGTACGAAGGGGTGCAGCATGACCGGGACGCTACCCGTTGGCCCCGACACTGGTCCGCGGTGGCTACTCTGAAAGCCGCATACCGTACCCACACGACCGGGCCTTTCGCCAGTCTCGGCCGAACACGTACGGTGGCACAGATCGGGGATAAGACCCTGGGTCGGGGGCCCTAACGTAGGTCCTGTCACTGCGGGGCGGGCAAGGCACGCAGGCGACCCGAGACAGACAACAGGACAGCAAACCTCGCAGGGAGGGGCACCAGTAATGAGCGACGACTACAGCGCCAACGTCGACGTAGACGGCGACGGCACCTTCGACGACGTCGACTACACCCACAACGACGACGGCAGCGTGACGATCACCGCCGACATGAACAACGACGGCGTGGTCGACTTCGAGGCCACCGACTCCAACGCCGACGGCGTCGTGGAGTCCGCCTACTACGACTCCGACCACAACGGCAAGTACGACGAGCACTGGCAGGACGAGGACGGCGACGGCTACCTGACCGCGGTCACCATCGACGAGAACGAGGACGGCGCGGTCGACGGGGTCGGCCGGGACCGCGACGAGAGCGGCGAGATCGACGTCGTCACCACCGACGAGGACTACGACGGCAAGGCCGACCACCACTACCGCGACGACAACTTCGACGGCACAACCGACACCTACGCCGTCGACTCCGACGAAGACGGCGAGTGGAACAAGACCACCAGCGACACCGACTTCGACGGCACCATGGACACCGACAAGTACGGCGACGCCGAGACCAACCCGCTCGCCAACAACAAGTAACACCCGCTGCATCGCGAGGCCCGGCGCACCACGCGCCACCACCCCCGACGCCCCCGGGGGGACCTCCCCGGAGGCGGCCAGCAGCCCCAAGGCGATGGGGAGGTCGTAG
>JBOGDE010000413.1:0-4506 GCA_050701695.1 Micromonosporaceae bacterium | reverse complement strand
TGACACGCCGAGCGCGCCGGCGTGTCACGCACCGTTCAGCGCACCAAGTGGGGCAGGCACGGGCTGGCGGGCGCGGGCTGGCGGCGACCGAATCGCATCCTGGGGTTGTCGTGCGTGCGATCGCGATATATCGTTAACGCATCGCGAACGATCTCAAGCAATCGGAGGGATGCGAGAATGGGTTACACACCAACAGCCGGAGCGACGCCGTACGCATGGGGGCGGGGCTTCGAAGGTCACGGCGGTCGTGCGATGCGTGCCTGGGTACGACAGCTCCGCCGGGCGGCGAGCGCGGCGGGCAGCCGCCGCCGTGGCAGGGACAGGATCAACTACGAGAGCGAGGGGCGCGGCATGCGACACGGAGACGCCGACAGTGGCCGGGGGCACCGGCGTGGACGGCCGCGCGGTCGCGGCCCGGGTGGTTTCGGGTTCGGCCCGCCCGGATTCGGCCCGCCGTTCGGTGGTCCGGGTGGCTTCGGGCCGGGCTTCCCGTTCGGCGGTGGCCGGCGTGGGCGCGGCGGGCGGCGCAACCGGGGTGACGTACGCAGCGCGGTGCTGCTGCTGATCTCCGAGCAGCCGATGCACGGCTACCAGCTGATCGGGGAGATCGCCGAGCGCAGCGAGGGGATGTGGCGTCCCAGCGCCGGCTCGGTCTACCCCGTGCTGCAGCAGCTCGAGGACGAGGGGCTGGTACGCATCGAGCGGGTCGAGGGGCGCCGGGTGGTGCACCTGACCGAAGCCGGCACGGCGTACGTGGCCGAGCGGTCCGACGAGCTGGGCGCGGTGTTCGACCAGGTCGGCGGCTCGGTGGACGACGGAGTGATGGAGCTGTTCGGGCTGATGCAGCAGGCCGGGATGGCGGCGGCCCAGGTCGCCCAGGCCGGTACGCCCCAGCAGGTCGCCCGCGCCCACCAGGTGCTGGAACGCACCAGGCAGGAGCTCTACCGGATCCTCGCCGACGGCGACCAGCCCGAGGCCGGCGGCGGCCAGTCCGAGACCGGCGGCGACCATCCTGAGGCCGACGGCGACCAGCCTGAGACGCTGTGACCACCCACGAGGCGCGGTAGGGCCCCGCTGCGGCGGGGTCCTACACTGGCGGGGTCGGGGGGAGGGCTGCTGTGAAACTGTCGATCTTGATGCCGGTCTACAACGAGCGCGAGCGGGTGGCGACCGCGGTCAAGCAGGCGCTCGCGGTCGACTATCCCTGCGAGATCGAGCTGGTGATCGCCGACGACGGCAGCCGGGACGGCACCGACGAGATCCTCGCCCAGCTCGACGACGCCCGGATCCGGGTGGTCACCCACCCGCGTAACCGGGGCAAGGGGGCGGCGATCCGTACCGCCGCCGATGCCGCCACCGGCGACTACATGATCATCCTGGACGCCGACCTGGAGTACGACCCGGAGGACATCCCGAGGCTGCTCGCCCCGGTGCTCGACGGCACCGCCGAGGTGGTGTACGGCATACGCGGCTTCGGTGGCCACAGCGCCTACTCCTTCTGGTACGTGATGGGCAACAAGGCCGTCACCACCACCGCGAACGTGCTGTTCAACAGCTACATCGGCGATCTGGAGACCTGCTTCAAGCTGATGCGGCTGCCGCTGTACCGCTCGTTGCGGATCCGCTCGCACGGCTTCGGGATGGAGGCCGAGGTGACCGGCAAGCTGCTGGCACGCGGCATCCGGCCATTCGAGGTGCCGATCAGCTACCGGGCACGTACCCGGGAAGAGGGCAAGAAGATCACCTGGCGGGACGGCGTCGAGGCGCTGTGGATCCTGGGCCGGGAACGCGTCGCCAAGCCTCGCAAGCCCCGCCCGTAACCCCGCCGCCAGGCCCGCAAACAACGCGTCGCCAAGCCCCGCCCGCTCCCATCGACACCGCCGGCCTCTTGTGGCTATTACGCATTGCGTAGTACCGTCCATGGCGTGATAGAGATCGGGGCGTGACGTGGACACCAGTCAACTGCTCAAGGGCGTCCTCGACCTGGCGGTGCTCGCCGTGCTGCACGAGGCGGACGGCTACGGGTACGACATCCTTCGCCGGCTGCGTGCCGCCGGGCTGACGGAGGTCGGAGACGCCTCGGTGTACGGCACGCTGCGCCGGCTCTACAAGGCGGGCGCCCTGACGACGTATCTGGTCGCGAGCCCGGAGGGGCCGCACCGCAAGTACTACGCGCTGACCTCCGAGGGGCGTACCCAGATGGAGAAGTCACGCGGAGTGTGGCGTGAGTTCGCCACCACCATGGACACGCTGCTCGCCGCCGAGGAGGCCGCATGACGACCGCAGTCACCAGCCGGGTCACCGAGATCGCACGCTTCACGACCCAGGTGTACGCCGCCCTGTCCCACCTGCTGGAGCCCGTCCGTACCGAGCTGGTCGATGACCTGCCGGAGCATCTCGCCGAGATCACCGCCGACACGTCCAGCCCGCTGGAGGAGCTGCTCGGTACGCCCCAGGCGTACGCCGCCGAGCTGTGCGCCACCGCGGGGCTGCCCGTCGCCGGTGCCCCCGCTCCGTCGCTCGACCTGGCGGCGACCGTACGCCAGCTGGACACGCGGATCGGAGGCTGGCTGGGCTACCCCCGTCTGCGCGATTTCCTGGTCGCCCTGCGACCTGCCTGGTGGGCGGCACGGGGTGCCGTGGTCGGCTTCCTCGTCATGGGGGTCGTCCTGGTGGCCATGACGGCGGTGGACACGCCGCTCGTGCTGCTGCTGGGTCCCGCATCACTGGCCGGGGTCGGCGTGTCGGTCCGGCTCGGCCGGATCCACGCGTCGCTGCCGGACTGGGCCCGGGCGGCGGTGATCGCCGGGAACGGAATGCTCGCGCTGGGTGCCATCCTGCTGTTCGCCGCCGGCATCTGATAGCCGGGGTGCCTCCGCCGGTAGCCTGGCACCGGTGGTCGGCGACGCTACAGCAGGGCGGTGATCGCGCGGCGCAGGCCGGCGGGGTCGAGGCCGTACGCGGTGTCGTGCTGCTCGGGAGTGCCGTACCGACGCAGTTCGCGGCGGGGTACGCCGAGCCCCAGCACCCGGTGCGGCCGATCGGCGAGGGCCTCGTTGACCAGGTACGACGACGTCCCCGCCAGGTACGGCTCGACCAACACCACGTCACCGTTCGGCGGCGCCACAGCACGCAGCCCGGCGGTGTCGAACGGCCGTACCGTCGAGGTGTACGCCACCGTCGCGTCCAGCCCTTCGGTGGCCGCCAGCACGTTGTCCAGGGCAGGCCCGACCGCGACGACCAACGGCCCGCCGCCGCGCCGCAGCACCGTCAGGCCCGCCGGTTGAGCCGCCGGGTGAGTCGCCGGGTGGGCCGCCGTGTTGGACCGCGTCGACAGCCGGATGTAGACCGGGTCGTCGGTGTCGACCGCGTCCCGCAGCGCCCGCTCCACCTCGTCGGGGTGCCCCGGTACGTGGACCGTCCAGCCGGGCAGGGTGTCGAGCAGCGCCACGTCGCCCGGTGACTGGTGGGTGCGCCCACCCTGGGTCCAGTCGTACGACGCTCCGACGCTGACCAGGATCGCGCCCACGCCCTGGTGTCCGATGTCGAGCTTGGCCTGCTCGTACGTCCGCTCCACCAGGAATGTCGCGTACGAGTGCGCGATCGGCCGCAGCCCGGTCAGCGCCAGCCCGCCGGCGACCCCGAGCATCAGCTGCTCCCGGATCCCCACGTTGACCACCCGGTCCGGGTGCCGGTCGGCGGCCTCGGCGAACTGCGCCGAGGAGATGTCGGCCAGCACCAGCGCGGTACGCGGCTGGTTCTTCAGCAGCTCCTCGGTTATCTCGATGAATCGTTCCCGCATCATGGCTCCTTACTGGGATTTCGGCTCGACGACGGCGATCACGGCGTGGGGACGGCCAGGCGCCTGCGCGGTCAGCCCGGTGAAGATGGCGTCGTGGTCACGGCCGTCGACCGTGACGGCGGTCCAGCCGTGTGCGGTGAACCGGGAGGCGATACCGCGCGGCCAGCCGTGGGTGGCGGACTGGTTGTCGATCACCACCACGGTCAGGTTGTCGACGCCGGCAGCGCCCGCGTACCCGAGGGCTTCGTGGTTGGAGCCCTCGTCCAGCTCGGCGTCGCCGATCATGGCGTACACCCGGGAATCAAGTCCTTGGGCACGCAGACCGTGAGCGACGCCGACGCCCAGCGGGAGGCCGTGCCCGAGCGAGCCGCTGGAGATCTCCACGCCGGGCACCAGCACCCGGTCGGGGTGCCGGCCGAGCCGCGAATCCCACGACGCGACGCCGGCCAGCCACTCCTCGGGGATGAACCCCTTGGCGGCGAGTACGGCGTAGTACGCGTCGGGGCCGTGGCCCTTGGACAGTAAGAAGCGGTCCCTGTCGGGGTCGTCGACGGTTTCCGGGGTGATCCGCAGGACCCGGTCGTAGAGCACCCAGAGCACGTCCAGCGTGGAGGTCGCGCTGGGCAGGTGCTTGGGGTCGCCGTTGCTCGCGGCGAGCAGCCGGGACAGGTCCTGATAGGTGTACGTCGGTGCGCTCGTCGTGG
>JBOGDE010000412.1:0-4524 GCA_050701695.1 Micromonosporaceae bacterium | reverse complement strand
GTGCCGGTGGCGGGCGTCCGGGCGGCGGCTCCCCGACGGCCCGTCCCGCCGCCCACAGTCCTACGCCGGCACCGACCGCCAGGTCCGCGGCCTACTGCTGGCGGCGCTGCGCGACACCACCGACCCCGTACCGGCCGCTCGGCTGGACGAGGTGTGGCTCGACGCCGCCCAACGCGACCGGGCGCTGGCCACCCTGCTCACCGACGGTCTGGTGGTACGCCTCCCCGGCGACCGCTACGCCCTGCCCAGCGGCCCCTGATCGTGGAGTTGCGGCTGCCCAGAGTCGAACACCGGCAGCCGCAGCATCAGCAGGGCCGCCGCCACGCTCAGGCCGCCCACCGCCAGCCACCCGCTGTACGCCACCGTCGCCAGGCTCAGCCGCCACGAGTCGTCGGTCAGCACGTCGACCACCGTGTAGATGGCGGCGTTCGCACCCATCCAGCAGCCGATGCCGGCGGTGGCGAATCCCAGGGCCACGCCACCCTTGCGACCCACGAGTAGCAGAACGGCGGCGACCACCATCGACACACCGACCATGACCTGCAGTGCCGGCCCGACGTACACCGTGGGGTATCGCGCCCAGTCCCGCCCCAGCCACAGCACCACCGAGGCGAGTGCGAACAGCACGCTCAGCACCCCCGCTACCGCGAGCGTCACCGCGGCGCCGGTCGCCGCGCCGGGGCGACGGGGTGGGGTCACCACCAGAGCAGGCTCGGGCATCGTGACAGACCCGGGGTAGTCATCCGGCACCGTGGACATCGGCATCACACCTCACTCGCTGACAGTGGTCGACACGGTGACAGTAACGGGCGCTGTCACCGTGTCGATCGTCAGCGGCCCGCGTCAGGCGGGCTCGGCGGAGGTGTCGCCGGCCTCGCTGCTGGCCTTGGTGAGATTCGCCGGTACGGCGTCGGGCACCGTCACCGCCTTCTCCGAGCCGCGGAACACCAGCGTGGCGTTCTCTACGTCGTCGGGCTCGCCCTCCAGGTCGACCATCACGTTCTGACCGGCGCCGATCTCGTTGAACAGGATCTTCTCCGAGACCGGATCCTCGATCTCGCGCTGGATGGTGCGGCGCAGCGGGCGGGCGCCGAGCACCGGGTCGTACCCCTTGAGCGCCAGGAACCGCTTGGCGTCGGGGGTGACCTCGAGCCCCATGTCCTTGTTCTTGAGCTGGGTCTCGATCCGGGCCAGCATCAGGTCCACGATCTCCACGATCTGGTCCTGGGTGAGCTGGTGGAACACGATCGTGTCGTCGATCCGGTTGAGGAACTCAGGCCGGAAGTGCTGCTTGAGCTCGTCGTTGACCTTCTCCTTCATCCGGTCGTAGTTGCTCTCGACGTCGTTGGCGGTCTGGAAGCCCAGCGACACCGCCTTCGCGATGTCACGCGTACCGAGGTTGGTGGTCAGGATGATCACCGTGTTCTTGAAGTCCACGATGCGGCCCTGACCGTCGGTGAGCCGGCCGTCCTCCAGAATCTGCAGCAGCGTGTTGAACACGTCCGCGTGCGCCTTCTCGATCTCGTCGAACAGCACCACGGAGAACGGCTTGCGGCGCACCTTCTCGGTGAGCTGGCCGCCCTCGTCGTACCCGACGTATCCGGGCGGGGCACCGACCAGACGGGACACCGTGTACCGGTCGTGGAACTCCGACATGTCGAGCTGGATCAGCGCGTCCTCGCTGCCGAACAGGAACTCGGCAAGCGACTTGGCCAGCTCGGTCTTACCGACGCCGGACGGCCCGGCGAAGATGAACGAGCCGGACGGCCGCTTCGGGTCCTTCAACCCGGCGCGGGTACGCCGGATCGCCTGCGAGACCGCCTTGACCGCGTCTTCCTGGCCGATGATCCGCTTGTGCAGCTCGTCCTCCATGCGCAGCAGCCGGGAGGTCTCCTCCTCGGTGAGCTTGTATACCGGGATGCCGGTCCAGTTGGCCAGCACGTCGGCGATCTGCTCGTCGTCGACCTCGCTCACCACGTCGAGGTCGCCGGCCTTCCACTCCTTCTCGCGCTGCGACTTCTGACCCAGCAGCTGCTTCTCGTTGTCGCGCAGCTGGGCGGCCCGCTCGAAGTCCTGCGCGTCTATCGCGGACTCCTTGTCCTTGCGTACCGCCGCGATCTTCTCGTCGAACTCCCGCAGGTCCGGCGGCGCCGTCATGCGGCGGATCCGCATCCGGGCCCCCGCCTCGTCGATCAGGTCGATCGCCTTGTCGGGCAGGAACCGGTCGGAAATGTAGCGGTCGGCCAGGTTGGCGGCGGCGACCAGCGCGCGGTCGGTGATCGAGACCCGGTGGTGCGCTTCGTACCGGTCGCGCAGCCCCTTGAGGATCTCGATGGTGTGTGCCAGCGACGGCTCGCCGACCTGGATCGGCTGGAACCGGCGCTCCAGCGCCGCGTCCTTCTCCAGGTACTTGCGGTACTCGTCGAGCGTGGTGGCGCCGATCGTCTGCAGCTCGCCGCGGGCCAGCATCGGCTTGAGGATCGACGCGGCGTCGATGGCGCCCTCGGCGGCACCGGCACCGACCAGGGTGTGGATCTCGTCGATGAACAGGATGATGTCGCCGCGGGTGCGGATCTCCTTGAGCACCTTCTTGAGCCGCTCTTCGAAGTCACCGCGGTAGCGGGAACCGGCGACCAGGGCACCCAGGTCGAGGGTGTAGAGCTGCTTGTCCTTGAGCGTCTCCGGCACCTCGCCCTTGACGATCCGCTGGGCCAGCCCTTCCACCACGGCGGTCTTGCCGACGCCCGGCTCCCCGATCAGCACCGGGTTGTTCTTGGTACGCCGGGAGAGCACCTGCATGACCCGCTCGATTTCCTTCTCCCGGCCGATCACCGGGTCGAGCTTGCCCTCACGGGCACCCTGGGTCAGGTTGCGGCCGAACTGGTCGAGCACCAGCGACGTGGACGGGGCGGCCTCACCGGTGCCGCCGGCGGCGGCCGGCTCCTTGCCACCCTGGTAGCCGGAGAGCAGCTGGATCACCTGTTGGCGTACCCGGTTGAGGTCGGCGCCGAGCTTGACCAGCACCTGGGCGGCGACACCCTCGCCCTCCCGGATCAGGCCGAGCAGGATGTGCTCGGTGCCGATGTAGTTGTGGCCGAGCTGTAGCGCCTCACGCAGCGAGAGCTCGAGCACCTTCTTGGCACGCGGGGTGAACGGGATGTGCCCGCTCGGCGCCTGCTGACCCTGGCCGATGATCTCCTCGACCTGCTGGCGTACGCCCTCCAGGGAGATGCCGAGGCTCTCCAGCGCCTTGGCGGCCACGCCCTCACCCTCGTGGATGAGCCCGAGCAGGATGTGCTCGGTGCCGATGTAGTTGTGGTTGAGCATCCGGGCCTCTTCTTGGGCCAGGACGACAACCCGCCGCGCTCGGTCGGTGAACCTCTCGAACATCCTCTGTGCTCCTCCCGTGCCTGCTAGGCACAGCGCCCAGATCTAGCCGCCTTGTTGGGCCTGGGGACACTTCGGGCATCTCGCGCCGTCCGTGCTGTGCTCTCACTGTATCGCCGCAGTGTGACGACATGAGCACCGCTCCGCTACCGCGCCCCAGAGTTGCGCCCTTGACCACACACCTACCCAGCCAACACTGCCAGCCGAACCCCCTCCACCGTGAATCGAACGACTACGCCCAGAGCGAACGCCCCCAGAGACGCAAGATCGCGGCCGAGGCACCACCCCCAACCGCGACAAGCTCTTGCATAGATTTTGATCTCTTGATCTAACCCTGGTGGCCCCGCTCAGCGTGCCGCTGACGGTGTTCGCACAAGCCGCCGTGTGCGAACTGTGCACACAAGGCGCGGAGAACGCCGTCAGCGGTGCGGTGAGCGGGGCCTAACTACGCCTGAGCGTTGTACTGGTCTATTACGTCCTGCGACAGCCGGCCGCGCTCGGAAACCCCGAGGCCCTTGCGCTTCGCCCACTCCCGGATCGCCTTGTTCTGCTCGCGATCGGCGGCTGCTTGACCGCGGCCCCGCACCGATGGCTTCGCGCCCCCCTTGCCCGAGCGCCGGCCGGCGGCGACAAACCTCGCCACGGACTCACGCAGGGCTGTGGCATTTTTCTCCGACAGGTCGATCTCGTAATCGACACCATCCAGGCCGAACTTCACAGTCTCATCGGCGTCCCCGCCTTCGAGGTCGTCGACCAGGTACGTCACCGTCTTCTGTGCCACTGCGTTATCCCTTCATTGCTGACCTGACGCCGTACGGGGCTAATGAGTGAACAATAACCCACGACACCCGGACGCAACCCGAGACCCGCTGTCACAAGGTGAAATCAGCACCGCAATCACGTAGGGCTCCTCGGCAATCACCGGGGGCCAACGAACAAATCCGCGGTGCAGCTTACTCGGGACGCACCAGGGGGAACAGTATCGTCTCCCGGATACCGAGGCCGGTGAGCGCCATCAGCAGCCGGTCGACGCCCATTCCCATGCCGCCGCTGGGGGGCATTCCGTACTCGATGGCGCGCAGGAAGTCCTCGTCGAGCCGCATCGCCTCGGGATCACCCTTGGCCGCCAGCAGCGAC
>JBOGDE010000411.1:0-4577 GCA_050701695.1 Micromonosporaceae bacterium | reverse complement strand
CCGCTGTGGCACAGGCGGCGGAACACTTGCTGGACAACGGGGTAGATGACCTCGGTGCCACGCAAGGACGTGAACAGTCGTGTCGTCGTCCGCTCGACGCGCAGCAGCCGGTCACGTGTGTGGACGTAACGGTCAAGCGCTGCGAGGGTGTCGGGCAGGATCGGCACGAGGCGGGACTTCCCAAACTTCGATTCGCGTATCAGGATCACGGCGTTGTCCGAGTCGATGTCACCGGGCTCAAGACGCAGCGCTTCGCCGACGCGCATCCCGGTGGCGGCCAGCAGGCCGAGCAATGTCCCGTGCGTCGCAGCCGGAAGCCGATAACGGATCTCACGGGCGCATCGCAACAGCGTCTCGATGTCCGCTGGTGCGAACAGGAACGGTGGCCGCCACCGTTGCCGCATCGGGATCAACCCCAGCGGCGGGATCTCGGTGTGCTCATCGATGCCGGCCATGTGCCGAGCGAATCCTCGGGCGATCCCGATCCGGCGGGCACCGTTCGTTGTTGCCGGGTCAACACCATCAGTTGCCCATGTGATCGCCGCGTCGATCGTCACGGTGATCGCACCGATGGAGTCGAGGTAGGCGACGAACCGTGGGAGCAGCCGGTGAGCCTCGTCCAAGTCGTGACCAAGCAGGCGACGGAGCTGGAGATACTCGCCGGCGGCGTCGGCCAGGGCGCTCACGGGCGGGCTCCCGGCCAGGGCTGTGCCACCCGGCGCAGCGTGTCGAGATCGACCTTCGCGTAGATCGCTGTGGTTGCCAGGTCACGGTGGCGAAGCACCTGGCTGACCTCGATGATCGTGGCACCGCGGCGCAGCAGCTCGCTGGCCAGGGAGTGACGCAGCCGATGCGCGCCGACGCGGCCGATCCCAACCCGCGCACACGCTCGCCGAGTGATGTCGTTCACCCGCGCCGGAAGGATCGGCTGGATCGGTGCCTTCGCGGTGAGGAACACCCTGCGACTCGCCGACGTGGGCCGGACGTCAGCCAGATAACGGCTGATCGCCTCCCCAACCCGGTGAGGCAACGGCAGACGATCCTCCCGGCGTGCCTTGCCGCGCACCATGATCTCGCCGGCACGCCAATCGATATCCCCGAGTTCCAGCCCGACCACCTCGGCAGACCGCAGCCCCAGCCTGGCGACGAGCAACAACACCGCCGCATCCCGCACCCCGATCGGTGTCGACAGATCGCAACTGGCAATCAGCGCGTCAACCTCGCCGACGCTGATCACCTTCGGGATCGTCGTGCCATGCCAACCAGCGACCGGAGGGATCGCCGCCGCGAGCGAACGCGACGTCCAGCCCTTCAAGAACAGGTAGCGCAGCAACGCCCGCAACTCTGCGACCCGACCCTTCGCAGAGCCAGCCGAGACCCGCCCGCACTCGACCACCAGAAAGCGAGTGACGTCGGTCGCGGCGAGGTCGGTGATGAACTGGTCGCCAGCGGCGGCGACCCGCTCGTTCAAGAACCGGCGGGCAGTGTTCTCATAACGCAACACCGTCGCCGGGGCCAGACCACGCTCACCGGTCAGCCACCACCGGAACCCGTCCAGCAACTCCTCCACCGGTGTCACCGGTGCGGGTGCTGGCGGTTCGAGCACACCAGCATCGCGGAGATACACGACAAGCGGATCGACACTACGAAGCCGCGGGATCCGCCGATCGGGCCGGGTGCGCAACGACCGGCAGAACGCCTCGATATCAGCGTCGGTGAGTGCGTCCAGCTCGGTCACGTTGGTGTCCACCCATCGGCCGAGCTGACCCATCACCATCAACAAGCCGCGCACCGTTCCCGGCGTGTAACCCGCCGCGAGCAGATACTCCCGGAACGGCTCGATATGCGGACCCATCCGGCCCGGCTTGCGACGCGTTCCCGACATGACATGACCTCCTCACGTCGAAGCACCACGCCCCGACCGGAGAAGGCTTCATTGCCACCGGAACTATGCCGACCAGCGGCGGTCACCAGCCAGAGAACCGCCAGCTCAGCGGCCACTTCCGACGGTCCATGTCGGCATAGTCCCTGACGCGGCATAGATCGAGTTATGCCGACGTCGGCATAAGTCGATGACTTCGCGCTCCAGCAGCTCGACGCGCTCGACACCGCCGACGTCTACGAGCTCGTAGTCGAACGCCACCGCGCCGCCGCCACGATCGTCACGTCGAACCGGGAACCGATCGAGTGGCTCGGCTACATGGCCGACCCGCTGCTCGCCCAGTCAGCGATCGACCGGCTCCAGTCCGCCGCCCACGAGCTCGTCCTCGACGGCGAGTCCTACCGGCACCGCCAGAAGCCGACAGTCGTCGACGCGCTTGACGCCGAGCCTCCAGCCCGGCCACCATCACGCCGCCGACGCTGAAGACCCCAACAGGTGGTCCCATGCCACTGGCGAAGCGGTGGTCCCATCACCCTGGCGAGCGACAAGGGACGGGCCGCTCGGGCGAGAGCGCCAGTGAGGGCAGACTCCTATGAGGTCACGTTCCCGGTGATCTGGGTGCCCTGTGAGGGCGGGCGGTGGAGCCGACAGGTCGAAGTGAGGACAACCGGTCGGGTGTCAGCCGGAACTTGAGTCAGGCTCCACCGCCGCGATGGGTGGGCTCAGCCGAGCCGGGTGCGGGGCAGGGTCCGGTAGACCTGGCGGGCGACGTAGCGCTTGAGGCAGCGCATGATCTCGAGGTTGGTGCGCCCCTCGGCTCGGCGGCGGGTGACGTAGGCGCGGGTGGCCGGGTGGTGGACCATGCGGACGAGGACGATGCGGTGCAGGGCGGCGTTGGCTTGGCGGTCACCGCCCCGGTTGAGCCGGTGGCGTACAACCTTGCCGGATGAGGCGGGGATGGGGGCGACCCCGCACAGGTGGGCCCAGGCCGCCTCCGAGCGGAGCCGTTCGGGGTTGTCGCCGGCAGCGACCAACAGGGTGGCGGCGGTGGCCACCCCGGCGCCGAACACCTCCAGGAGCTCGGGGGCGAAGCCCGCCACCAAGGGTTCGAGCTCGTGGTCGATCCAGTCCACCTCGCCGGCCAGGCCAAGCACCCGGCGGGCCAACGTACGCAGCGTCAAAAGGGTGACGCCGTCGACGTCGACCGCTCCACGAGCTCGAGGGCGGAGACCGGCGGCCTGGTTGACCAGCTGGAACGGGCTGAGCCCGGCGAACCGGGCTCGGATCGGCTCGGGAGCGCAGAAGCACAACTGGCGCATCTGGACCAGGCTGGCGGTGCGTTGGCGGCGGGCCGAACGGCGGGCCACCAGCAGCACCCGCATCGCCTCCACCGGACCGTCCCGGTGCTTGGCCCGACCCTTGGCCGCGCCCGACAGTGCGGCCCGGGCCGCCGCCACCGCGTCGAGGGGGTCGGACCTGCCCTGGCGGTGCCGGGCCTGACGGTTGGGGCGATCGACCTCCACGACCTCCACGCCCGAGGCCCGCAGGAACCGGGCCAGCCCCGCCCCGTAGCTGCCGGTGCCCTCCACCCCCCACCCGGATCAACTCACCAAACGCCGCCAGCCAATCGAGCAGATCGACGTAGCCGACCTCGCTCACCGCGAAGGACTCCACGTCCAGCACCCCGCCGTTGCCGTCAATCGCGGCGGCGACATGCACCTCCAGGTGGGTGTCGACCCCGCCGCACACCGCGCGTGTTTCTACGATGGTCATCCGTGTCATCCCTTCTGTGGTCGTCGTGGTCAAGGGGTGGCACGTACATGCCGGGACGGCGGACCTGATGTGAACGGTCTGCTGCGAACAGGCCGATCACGTCAGCCGCCCGACCGGTAGGCGCCGGGCTGGAAACTATGATCCCGCCCCGAGCCGCTGGTGGACCTCCAGACGGGCCGGGAATCCCTGCTCCTTATTATCCCTGCCGGAACTCGAGCGTTGTCGTCTCGGCGCCGGTCGGCGTTATCAGGTGGGCTGGGATGTGGCACCGACCCGGCGTTTGCTGGCAGTCGCAACTCCCGACGACGCTGCGCGTTCTGGGACACCGCTGCGTGGCCGAACGCTGTCCGCAGGTCGCCGACTCGGGCGCGCCGGGACCTGCAGGGACGGCTTCCATGCTCGCAAGGGTTGCTGGCCGTCCGTCGGCGAGGCCGTCGTCGGCTAGGGCGGGCGAGACGATGTCCAGCGCCGCCTGGCTGACACGGGGACAAGACATGCGCCCGGGCCGCACCGCGGATGGTCCTGGCGTCGCCGCCCCCGTTCGGTGAACTGGGCCGGGGCGGCGCTGCGGATCCGGGCGCGGGCGGTCAGGTCAGCGGTGGTCGCTTGCGCCGGCGCGGTTGCCTCGAGTGGCATCGCTCCTCCGGTGGGTCGAGACCGGCTGCACCAGCCACCCGCGGACCGCATCGACGTACGCGTCGGGCAGCTCCAAGGGTGCGACATGGCCGGCGGACTCCAACACGCGCAGCTGCCAATCGGGTCGCCGCTGCAGCGCGTGGTCGATGATCGGGCGGACCACCAGTCGGTCCTGGTCGCCCCAGACCAGAAGCACCGGCACCGCCACCTGGTCGATCGCCGCCAGCATCCGGCGCCGGGACACGAACGCCGAGGAGGTGGCGGACGCGAACGCGGTAACCGCGTA
>JBOGDE010000410.1:0-4697 GCA_050701695.1 Micromonosporaceae bacterium | reverse complement strand
GGCCTGGACCGTGGCCCGGGCCGCCGGCCGAGGCGGAGCCGCGCCGCGGCCGCCGACGACGACCTGCTCGCCGAGCTGCGGGCCTCGCTGCGCCGGCATCCCTGCCAGGGCTGCGACGAACGGGAGGAGCACGCCCGCTGGGCCGAACGCAAGGTACGCCTGGAGCGCGAGACCGACTCGATCCGGGACCGGGTGGCGGGGCGTACCGAGTCACTGACCCGTACCTTCGACCTGGTCTGCGAGGTGCTGACCGCCCGCGACTATCTCGACCGGAACGGCGTTACCGACTCCGGGACGATGCTGTCGCGGATCTGGACCGAGGCCGATCTGCTGGTCGCCGAGTGCCTGCGCGACGGCTTCTGGGACGCGCTCAATCCGGCCGAGCTCGCCGCCGTGGTCTCCACCGTGGTGTACGAGGCGCGCCGGGACAGCGAAGATCGGGCGGGGATCCCGCACGGGCCGGTCACCGAGGCGGTCGGTCAGATGCTGCGTACCTGGGAGAGCATCGAACGCGACGAGTCCCGCCGCCGGCTCTCGCTCACCCGGGAGCTGGATCTGGGGTTCGTGTGGCCGACGTACCGGTGGGCCCGTGGCGAGCCGCTGCAGAAGGTCCTATCCAGCGCGCACGCGATCGACGGTGAGATGCCGGCCGGGGACTTCGTACGCTGGACCCGCCAGGTGATCGACCTGCTCGGCCAGGTCGCCCGCGCGGCGGGGGACAAGCCACTCGCCGGCACCGCGAAGAAGGCGATCGACGCCCTGACCCGAGGTGTCGTCGGCTACAGCTCTGTGTCGTAATCCACCCTGGCGGTAAGGACCGCCGTAGCCTGATGCTGCGTACCATCAGCCGCATGGTGAACCCCGCGGCGGTGGCCGGGATCGCGCTGGTGGCGCTGGGGTTGGTGCTCACCCCGGGGCCGAACATGGTCTATCTGGTGTCCCGGTCGGTGACCCAGGGGCGCCGTGCCGGGCTGATCTCGCTGCTCGGCGTCGCCGCCGGCTTCGGGGTCTACCTGCTCGCCGCCACGGCCGGCATCGCCACCCTGTTCGCGCTGGTCCCGGCGCTGTACACGGCGGTCAAGCTGGCCGGCGCGGCGTACCTGCTCTGGCTGGCCTGGCAGACGGTACGCCCGGGCGGCGACTCGCCCTTCGCGCCGCAACCGCTGCCCGAGGACCCGGCGCACCGGCTGTTCACGATGGGGATGGTCACCAACCTGCTCAACCCGAAGATCGCGATCCTGTACGTCTCGCTGCTGCCCCAGTTCGTCGACCCGGCACGCGGCAACGTGGCGCTGCAGAGCCTGCTGCTCGGCGTCACCCAGATCACCGTCGCGCTCACCCTCAACGCCCTGCTGGTGCTCACCGCCGGTTCCGTGGCGAGTTTCCTCGGCCAACGCCCACTGTGGCTGCGGATCCAGCGCTACCTGATGGGTACGGCACTCGCCGGGATCGCGCTGCACATCGCCACCGACCGCACCCGCGCCCTCGCCACGCCGTAGCCGAGCAGTGCCGAGGCGGATGGCCACGAGCGCCGTAACACGGCCGTATCAGACTCGCCTTAGCATCCCGGCATGACGATGACTGGCCTGGTACGGGATGCCACGGTCGCCGACGCCGCCGGGTGCGCGGCGATCTACGCGCCGTACGTCACCGAGACCGCGATCAGCTTCGAGACCGAGCCGCCGACCGCCGCCGAGATGGCCGAGCGGATCGCGGCGGCGCAGCGTACCCACGCCTGGCTGGTGCTGGAGTCCGGCGGCGAGGTGGCCGGCTACGCCTACGGCGGTCGGTTGAAGGAGCGGGCGGCATACCGCTGGTCGTGCGAAGTGAGCGTGTACCTGGAGCGCGGCCGGCGGCGCACCGGAGGCGGCCGTACCCTCTATCAGGCGTTGCTGCACCGGCTCACTGAGCGGGGCTACCAGACGGCTTTCGCGGGGATGACGCTGCCCAACCCGGCCAGCGAAGGGCTGCATCGCGCGATGGGGTTCGAGCCGGTCGGGGTCTACCGCCGGGTCGGCTACAAGCACGGCCGCTGGCATGACGTCGCCTGGACCCAGCGCCCCCTCGGCGGGTACGACGCTCAACCTGCCGAGCCGAGGTGACCGGTGGTCGCGCCGTCACCAGCTTCCGCCGCGAGCCAGTCGGCGCGGTCGACGGCGTACTCCACCTCGCCGTGCTCGGTGCCGGGGAGCGGGTCGTCCCACTCCAGGTGGACGGTGCGTAGGTACCGCAGCCCGGCCTTCTCCATCACCCGCCGCGAGCCGGTGTTGACCGCCATCGTCTCGGCCCACACCCGGCGGGCGCCCAGCTCGGTGAACGCCTTCGCGACCAGGGCACGGGAACCTTCGGTGGCGTACCCGCGACCCCAGACGGCACGGCGCAGCCGGTAGCCGAGCTCGGGTACGTCGACCGGCTTTCCCTCCGCCGGGCACAGCGCGAACCAGCCGACGAAGCTGCCGGTGGCGCGCTCGTACGCCGCCCAGCAGCCGTATCCCGGGTACCGGTCGTACGCCTCGATCACGGCCTGCAACGTCCGCTCCGCGGCCTCACGCGGCGTGGGCTTGCCGTTGCCGAGGAAGCGCATCACTTCGGGGTCGCTGTCCAGCTCCACCAGCAGGTCGACGTCGTCGCCGGTGAACCGGCGCAGCACCAGCCGCGCGGTCTGCAGCACCGGGTCAGCCACCATCGGCCGCCTCGGCACACGCGTCGACGAGTCGGCGTAGCGAACCGGCGACGTTCCACTTCTCGGCGAGCGCCATCAGCGCGTCCGGGTCGAGCGGCGACGGCGGCAGCGTGGGGTCGACGTCGGGCACCGGCAGATCGCGTACAACCCGTACCACAGGGGCGGCCACGGTCAGGTAGTCGGTCGCGGCGGCCAGCTTGGCGCGCAGCCCGGGGGCGAATCCGGAATCCGGGTCGTCCAGGGCGGCGATGATCCCGGGCAGGTCGCCGTAGCGCCCCAGCAGCCGGGCGGCGGTCTTCTCGCCCACCCCCGGTACGCCCGGCAGCCCGTCGCTGGCGTCACCGCGCAGCGTGGCGAAATCGGCGTACGCGGCGGCCGGGACACCGCACTTGGCGCGCAGCGCGGCGTCGTCGAGCACCTCCAGCTTCGACACCCCCCGACCGATGTAGAGCACCCGCACCGGGACCTCGTCGTCGACCAGCTGGAACAGGTCCCGGTCACCGGTCACCACCTCGACCGGGCCGGGCCCGATCGTGGCAAAGGTGCCGAGCACGTCGTCGGCCTCGTGGTCGGCGATCCCGACGGCGGGGATCCCGTACGCGGCGAGAATGTCCAGGATCACCGGGACCTGCGGCGCCAGGGTGTCCGGGATCTCCTCTACGAAGCCGTGCGGGCTCGCCGGTGCCACCCGGTGCGCCTTGTACGTAGGCACCAGCTCGACCCGCCACGCCGGGCGCCAGTTGGCGTCCATCGCGCAGATCACCCGGTCCGGGCGCCGGGTCCGGATCAGCGTGGCGAGCATGTCGGTGAATCCGCGGATCGCGTTCACGGGCGTACCGTCGTCGGTCGTCATCGACTCCGGGACGCCGAAGAAGGCACGGAAGTACAGGCTCGGCGCGTCCACGAGCAGCAGCGGTCGGTCCACGGTGCAGAGCCTGCCATCCCACCGCGACCCGGGTCATCCTGACCCGCCGTGCTAGCTTCTAGTTGAACGTGTTCAAAAGGGTGGTGCCGCGTGACCGTGCTGGTGAACCTGGCGGTGCTGCTGGGGATGTTCGTGGTGATCCCCGCGGGCCTGCGGCTGGTCGACCCGGACTCCGTACCGCTGGACCGGATCGCCCGCGCATGGCCGCTGGCGGGGCTGGCCGGCGGCGCCTCGCTCTGGCTCGACCGGGGTCCGGTCGCCGCCTGGCTGGCAGCCGGATACGCCGCGGCCACCGTGCTGCTCGCCGCGTTTGCGGCCGTACGGTGGCTGCGCCGCCGCTGGTACGCCGCTGCGGAGATCGCCGTCCTCACCGCACTGGTGGCCCCGGCCGTCGCAGGCACCGCGCTGGTCGCCGAACGCGCCGGCTATCGGCTGTTCGGCTTCACGCTGGAGATCCTGGCGCTGACCGTGCCGCACTTCCACTACGCCGGTTTCGCCGCCGCGCTGATCGCCGGACTGGTCTGCCGCACCGTCCCCGGGCCGGCCGCCACGATCGCCGCGCTGAGTGTGCCGGCCGGCACCGCCCTGGTGCTGGTCGGATACTTCGTCAACGACGTCACCGAGCTCGCCGGCGCAGTCGTACTGACCGCAGGAATGTGGCTGGTCGGCTGGCTGACCTGGAGCCAGATCCGGCCGCGCGGCGCGGACCGCCTCACCCGCGCCGCGCTCGGGATCGCCGCCGGGGTGCTGGTGGTGAGCATGCTGCTGGCACTGAACTGGGCCGTCGGCCACGTCACCGATCTACCGCACCTGTCGCTGACCTGGATGGCGGCCACCCACGGCATCGGCAACGCGCTCGGGTTCGGCGTGTGCGGCGTACTGGCCTGGCATCGACTACAGCGGGAGAGCAGATGAGCGGCTTCACGTACCCGGAAGTGGGCGCCACCTCCGGAGACCGACTCCCGGCGGGCTACCGGCACCTGCGGTATCGCGCTCTGATCGGACCCGGCGACCTCGGCCGCGCCGCCGACGCGGTGCTCTCCTGGCGGCTGCACCGCGCCGCCGGCGTACGGGTCGAGGCCTCCGCCG
>JBOGDE010000409.1:0-4698 GCA_050701695.1 Micromonosporaceae bacterium | reverse complement strand
GGAGCTGGCCGCCACGGGACGCGAGGCGGCGGTGCTGCGGGCGCTGCTGGTGCGGCCCCGTCCCGACTCCGCTGGGCTGTCCGCCGCGGACCGGGCCCGGCTGGCGGGCAGCGCACTTCGGGCCAGGCGGGACCCGGACCGGGTGGTCGCGGCGGTGTCGGGCCGCGGCCGGCCGGGTACCGCCGGCGGGCTGAGGGCCCGGCGACCTGCCGGCGGGCAGGGTAAATCAGCAGTTTCCGCTGCGCCAGCGGTTGTCCTGGTCGATGATGTGATGACCACCGGCGCCACCATCGCCGCCGCCAGTCAGCTGCTCGTTGCGGCCGGCGTACGGGTCGATGCGGCGGCGGTGCTCGCCGCCACAGAGCGTCGATATCGCCACTCCGGGTAAGAGTCGGACGGTCAGCCGTACCAGATACCCGAACTGGGGGTGACGACAGGGCATCTGGCGATTAGCGTCGGTGGCAACCACCGAGGTGGAAGGAGGTACACCCCGTTTTCGAGGTTGATCTCGCCGCCTCGGCAGCGCTGCGGACGGTGGGATCGACGAACCCCAGGGCTGGAATTCCCTGTGACCCTCAGTAACGGAAGTTGGGGGAGGTCAGGCGTGGAAATCGTCGTCAAGGGCAGGAATGTCGAAGTACCCGACCACTACCGACAGCACGTCTCCGAGAAGCTCCAGAAGATCGAGCGGTACGACCACAAGTTGATCCGGGTCGATGTCGAGCTGTTTCACGAGCGTAATCGCCGCCAGTCCGACTACTGCCAGCGGGTGGAGATCACCTGCGTGTCGCGGGGCCCGGTGGTACGCGCCGAGGCGTGCGCCAGAGACTTCTACTCCGCGCTGGACAGCGCGGTGGCGAAGCTGGACACCAGACTCCGCAAGGCGGCCGATCGGCGCCGGGTGCACCACGGCCGGCATACGCCGATCTCGGTGGCCGCGGCCACCGCGGCCCTCGCCAGCCTGGACGCGGCGAGCTCGGCCAACGGACGCTCCGGGCCGGTTGCCGCGGTCGCGGAACCGCTCGAAGAACACGACGGCCCCGGCCACATCGTGCGGGACAAGGAGCACGTCGCCGATCCGATGACCATCGACGACGCGCTGTTCGAGATGGAGCTCGTCGGGCACGACTTCTACCTGTTCCTGGACAAGGATTCCGGGCGCCCGTGCGTGGTATACCGGCGCAGGGGCTACGACTACGGAGTGATCCGGCTGGCGACCTGACAGCGTCGCCGCCCCACATATCCAAGATCATGAGCCCTTTCATGTCGTCATAGTGGCCTGAAAGGGCTCATGATCACGGGCGCGGGTCGCCGCTTCCTGGTCCTGCCGGGCCGCTCCAGGTCGGTTGTTCGGGCAGTCTGGCAGGGTGGCGATTCCGCTGGTCTTCGTGCCGGTGCGTGGGGGCATTCGTCGGGCGACTTCTACCCGGAACGGCGGCGGTGGGCCGAGCGTTGCGGGAACCGGTGGCGGCGCGGTCGTTCTGCCGCCACCGGGGCTCATTTTCCCCAGGCACCGGCTTCCTGTCGTTCGGCTTCGGCGGTCTGTTTCGCCGCTGTCACGGCCTGCCGGGCGGTGTTGATAGCGTCGGCTGCGGCGTCTACGACGCTGATGAGCCGGTCGGCTTCGACCCGCCGGGCGTAGGTGTCGGCTTGATCGAGGCTGCCGTTGGCGGGTTCGATGCCACTGGCGACCCGGTCGTGCTGGGTGGCGACGGCTCCGGCGCGTTCTGCGATTTCCTTCGGGGCGAGCTTGCTGCTGACCTCCGACGCGGGATGCGCTGGGCTGGCGGGCCTACGGCGATCGTGTCTTCAGGCATCAACGGGCGTGGTGTCGGTGGGCGCCGTGGGATCGTCTTGACGTTCCTGGTGCGCCGTCATCGCCAGTGCTGTTGCTTCCTCGGCGCTGTCCACATGTTCGATGCCGGGCACGTCGTCTCCGTTGTTGTCGATGATTCGCCAGCTACCGAGCGCGATTACCGGCACGTCACCACGACGCTTGGCCAGTGCGACTTCGCTGAGTGTGCCCCAGGAGCCGCCAACGACGATGACGGCGTCGGCGCTCCACACGATGATCGCGTTGCGCGCCTCGCCCATGTTCGTGACGAGCGTGACAGACAGGTCGGGTGAGGCTCCTTCACGGCTGTCGTTAGGTCGGACCCCTACCACCAAGCCGTCGCGTGAGCGGACACCGGCCGCCACGGCGGCCATGACGCCCGTGCCACCTCCGCAGATGACAACCGCGCCTTGCTCGGCTAGCAGTTCCCCGACCCGGCGTGCGTTGGCGGCGTCATCATCTGTGCAGAAACGTGGACCACAGACGGCAACCTGGTACGGCATACGGCTCCTTCATGGCGGTAGGGCAGGCAGTTCCCGAGCGGCTGGATAGGCCCGGAACACGGCTATCTGCTCCCGAAGGTCGCTGGCGAGTGCGGCCTTCGCGAACGCTTGATCGGCTAGGGCATCGTCGATCCGCGCGACGCGGCCGACGATCGGCACGGTACGGCTTTCGGCTGGAAGCTGCAGCACCGCCTGCGCATGGTCGTTCGCGGCATCTAGGTCGCCGAGTGCGACGTGGGCGGCGACGAGATCGAGTTGGGCTGCGGCCGTTAACTCGGCGGACCCCTCGCCTTCAAGTAGTGTGACGGCCTCTTCCGCCTCGGTAGCCGCCCGCCGGTGGTTCGCCTCGCCGCCGAGGGCCAGGCGTACTTCGCTGGCGTAGTAAGCCGCCTTGCCTGGCGGAAAGTAGAACACGCCGGGCGGCGGCGGCTCATCGGATGCGCAGCCGCGAGCGTCGCTGGCGACGGCTAGCGCGCGATCGGTTTCGCGGTCGTCGGCTAGTGCACTAGCAGCACGCGCCTGTTGGCTCGCCAGGCGCAGCAGGTCGCTGTTGCCGGCGGCGTACTGCTGTCCGCTCTCGGCCAGTTCGGCGGCGTCGCGGTAGCGACCGTGCCAGTACGCGACGTTCGACTGGACCCACCGGATGTAGGCGCGCAGGCTGCGATCTCCGGCGAGGTCGGCGCACAGCCACGCGGTGCGGGTGTGGCTGTCGGCCGCGTAGGACTGGCCGAGGTCGCTGCTGGCGTGCGCCAGCAGTGCGCTGAGTTGCCCTGCCACCCGGTACAGGTCAGGGAGGTGCTCCGGGCGCGGGTGGTGGTCGATGAGGTCGAACACGTCGCGTCGCAGGCTCGCCAGCGACCGGAAGACCGAGTACGGCGGCTTGCGCAGGTACTCCACCGCCAGCCATCTCACGTCACTATTGAGCTGTTCCATCAGCTCGGGCGTGACCGCCGTACCGGTTCGGCGCACGAACCGCGCCGACTCCTCCGCAGTCATCGCGATCTCCTCTTCCCACGACGCCAACGGTGTTCCTGTTTGCTGCCTCACCTCGATGTGCGGCTCTGCGAGTACCGGGACAGCCTGGCTCGCGTCAAGCGTTATGGCGGACCGGATATCGGGCGGACCCAGAAGTCGCTGGAAGCTATGGCCCCAAAGGTGCCGCGCGACTCGCCGTGACGAAGGCCGGGCGTTGTCGACCTCGCCAGCAAGCCACCGGCTCAGCTGCCGGATCGACAGCGTCGCGCGTTCCTTGAGTTCACGGGCGCGCGCTTCAAAGTCCTCGCACGTTTCCTCCAGCGTGCGATCGCTTTCCTGGATGATGCGCTCCAGCAGCGTGCGTGAATCTGGCCGTTCCATGTCAGCCGCACCTCCCGGTACGCCGTCCCCGACCCGTTGGCGCCCACAGTAGGCGCTGGTTCGGCACCTATCCAGGCGTACGGCTGGCCCGCCTGGGGAATGGCCAACCAACGTCCAACCGACGTCCGGCAAGCGGCGGTCGGCGTTCGTTGAGCTGGCCAAGCATCCACCGACAGTCTTGCAGCCATCACAGGACGCGGGGTCCTGGGCGGAACCCACGAACACGGCAGTGCGGGCCTGCCTGGCTCTCCCCAAAGGCGAGGAGCAAGCACCGTGGCATGCACAACGAGACTCAGGCTTCGCCCGGTTCGGGAGTGCCGGCGCACAGAGTCCGTAGTCCCCTTTCGCGCCTCGGCCATGGACGTCCCCAAGGCTCCCCGGCGCGGTACCGCCCTCTGGGCTGCCGCGTCGGGTTCTGAGGTGACGCCCGTCCATCCGCTCTGCGTGTCCTCCCCTCGCGCTCGGATGGACGGGCGTCGCGCCGAACCTGTCCCGGCGGCTGTGCCTCACGACGTTATGCGCGCCTGGGTAGGTGATCGTCGGTGAAAGCCATCGGCCGGGCGGCGATACCCGCTGCGTTGCCACGCCGGGACGCGGTACGCCTCGACACACCGAGCGCTGAAGGTCGCTGGGAGCGCCCAAGCCAGCGCGACCCGTGGATCCTGCGGGGGCTGCTGTGGCGCGTCTCCTGTCGCTTGCTCGTACCCGTGAATCACCCTGATGGGTCGCGCGCGTACTCCTGCGGTACCGGGTGCGGCCACGCCGACGTGTTGGCCCGACCGATGGAACGGGACCTGCTGCTGAAGGTTCTCGTCAGAGCAGCGTTCGTGATGAAGCGGCCGATGCTTGTCGCTGCTGAAGAACGGCGCCGTTGGGAACGTGTCCCGCGTCAAGTAGTTGGCAGGATTTCGGTGGCTTGAAATGTCGGGGTGGTGGGGTCGGCCAGGCCCAGGTGCACCTCCTGTGGCCGGTTCCAGGCGATGGCCTCGTGCGGCCTGACGGTGT
>JBOGDE010000408.1:0-4700 GCA_050701695.1 Micromonosporaceae bacterium | reverse complement strand
GCTCTACCGTGCCACGGCGCAGCGTGCGATCGACGAATGGTCGGCCGGCGCCGCCGCGCGACTGCGGCCGCTGAGCCTGCCGGCGCTGGTGGTCTGGGGCGCCCGGGACGCGTTCCTGCCGGTGGCGCAGGCACGGCGGCAGCGGGAAGTGTTCGCCGGCGCCGGCGTGGTGGAGTTGCCCGACAGCGGCCACTGGCCGATGCTGGACGCGCCGGAAGCGGTCGAGGCCGCGGTGCTGCCGTTCCTGCGTCGCGTGGTGGGCCAGGCCCGAGCAGGCCGTACCTGAGGCCCCGGCTCCGGCCCTGCCGGAGGCGCCGGCAGAGGCGACGGTGAGACGGGGCGGTGAGTGCGATGGACTATCTGACCCTCGCGGCGCTGGCGGTCGGCGGGTTCACCGCCTGCGCCGAGTTCGGCGCGTACGCGTTCGTACACCCGGCGATCCGGCGGCTGCCCAGCGAGTACCACCTCGCGGTGGAGCAGGGGCTGCTGCGTACGTTCGGCCGGGTGATGCCGGTGCTGATGCCGCTCACCCTGGTGATCGCGATCGTGGTCGCCTGGGTCGGCAGGGGGGCGGCGCCGGAGGCGGGCCCGGTGCTGTGGCGCTGGCTCGCGGTCGCCGGGTACGCGTCCGCCCTGGCCTCGACGGTGATCGTCAACGTACCGATCAATATCGCCACCGGGCGCTGGGACCCCACCAACCCACCGGAGGACTGGCGGCGCCACCGCGCCCGCTGGGAGTACTTCCAGGGTGTGCGGTCGTGGCTGCTGCTCGCCGGCTTCTTCGCCACCTGCATCGGCGTCGCGACCGACTAGCCCGCTAGCCCGCTGAGCCGCCCGCTGGCTGCGTTCTCCGCGCCTTGAGTGCCAAGAACGCACACAGCGGCTTGTGCGGCCCTGCCAGCGAACGGCTCAGCGGGCTAGCACCGGTACGCCTCGGCCAGCTCGCGTACGGCGGTCGCGATGCCGGTCCGCAGCGGCTGCGGGGAGAGGACCTCGACGTCGGCGCCGAGCCGCAGCAGGTCACCGGTGGCGTGGCCGACCGACTCGATCGGGATCTCGACCCGGGTCCAGCCGTCGCGCTCGTCGGGGACGGCGGTCCGCGCCGCCGCCTGCGCCACGACCGGCGGGAAACAGTCGGGGAAGCGGTCGATGCCGCGAGGTGAGAGCCGGATCGTGGCGGTGCCGGTGTAGCGCCGGGCGTCCCACTCGGCGAGGTACGCCCGCCAGTGCGCCGCCAGGTCGAAGCCTTCCGGCCGGGTGAACGTCTCCTCCCGGGTCTGCAGCGCGAGCAGCTGCGAGACCCGGTACGTCGCCACCCGCGACCGGTGCCGGGCGACCAGATACCACCGGCCGGCCTTCAGCACCAACCCGTACGGGCGCAGGGTGCGGGTCACCTCCTGGGGTGCCTTCCAGCGCCGGTAACGGACCCGGATCACCCGCTGCCGCCACACCGCGTCGGCGGCGGCGGTCAGGTGCGGCACCTGGTCGCCGTCCTGGTACCAGCTCGGCGCGTCGAGATGGAACCGGGCGGAGATCCGCTCCGCCCGGTGCCGCAGCTCGGCCGGTAGCGCGGCGAGCAGCTTCAGCTGGGTGGCGGCCACCGTGGCGCCAAGCCCCAGCTCTGCGGCGGGCCCGGGCAGCCCGGCGAGGAACAGCGACTCGGCCTCCTCACCGGTCAGCCCGGTGAGCCGGGTGCGGTAGCCGTCGACGAGCTGGTAGCCGGTCTGGTCGCCGTACAGCGGGACGCCGGCGGCGACCAGCGACTCGGTGTCGCGGTAGACGGTGCGTACCGACACCTCCAGCTCCCCGGCGAGCTGCCGCGCGGTCATCCGCCCCCGCGACTGGAGGAGCAGCAGCAGGGACACCAGACGGCTCGCGCGCACGTCGCGGACTCTGCCACGTACCACTGACAGAAGATGTCAGGGGTACGGCCTTAGCGTCACCGCATGTCAGTGATCGAGTTGCGGATCTACACGATCCACGAAGGCAAGCGGGACGAATTCGTGAAGCTGTACGACGAGGTGCTGCTCCCCGCGCAGCGGAAGTACGGCATGAACATCCTCGGGCAGTTCACGTCTCTCGACGACGACAACACCTTCGTCTGGCTGCGCCGGTACGACTCCCAGGAGGAGCGCCGCCGCAAGTGGGACGAGTTCTACGGCAGTGACCTCTGGCAGAAGGAGCTGGGCCCGGTGGCCAACGCGTTGATGAAGGACTCCACGAACGTGATCGCGATCGAACCGACCCCCGGATCGGGGATCCAGTGACCGCGCCGGCGGAGATCGTCACAGACGGACGGCACGACTTCGACTTCTTCCACGGCCGGTGGCACGGGAAACAACGCAAGATCGTCGACATCCTCGACAAGGACTGCACCGACTGGGTCGAGTTCGAGAGCTTCACCGACTGCACGCCGGCGCTCGGCGGGCTCGGCAACCTCGACCTGCTGCGGGTCTCCTCACTGCCGCCGCACGGCGAGCCGCTCGACGGGCTGACCGTACGCCTGTACGACCCGGCGACCGGCGTGTGGCGCGTCTGGTGGTCGTCCTCGCGCAGCCCGGGTGACCTGGGCGTACCGGTGATCGGGCGGTTCACCGGCGGCGTCGGCAACCTGTACGCCGACGAGGTGGTCGGCGGCCACCTGGTCCGCGTCCACTACCACTGGCGCCCGGTCTCCGACACCGAAGCGCACTGGGAGCAGCGCTTCTCCTACGACGGCGGCAAGACCTGGACGGTGAACTGGACCGCCGACTTCACCCGCGCGGCCTGACCCTCCCTGGGCGCGGCACCGGTGCCGCGCAGTGCCGCGCCCGTGGGTGAGGGCTACTCGCGAGGGCATCGACCTCACCAACACCGTGATCGGCGAACGCTGGCGGGGTCGGCGACGCCGAGCTGGAGGTGGCGAGCGTACGCATTCCGTGCCGGGTATTCGCCGGCTTCTGGGATGTGAAGGACCTGATCAAGCGGTTCACCGCGCGGGCGCATTCCGGCGCGTACTGCTGCCGCGACTGGAAGCTCCCGAGTTGCCCGAGGAGGCCCACGAAACCGCCCGTCGCTGCCTCGGCCTCGCCCTCGCCCTCGCCCTCGGCCTCGCCCTCGCCCTCGCCCTCGCCCTCGGCCTCTGCCTCGGCCTCGACCCCGTCACCGACTCCGCCTAGCCCGGTCCCCGGGCACCGGCGCCCGCCCCACCGTGGGCCGCGCCGGCGTGCCGGAGCTGAATAGCAGCCGGATCGCCTGGTGGGCGCGTTCCCATTGCTCCACGGCCACCTGGCACCGCCCTCCGAACATCGGAAGCTCCCGTACCGGAAGCCGCCCGCAGGCACTGCAGACACCGAGCGGCTGGCTGATCTCGTGCTTCCACATCGTCAGTGCGACCGCCTGCGCCTCCTGGCCCCATCGGTGGAGCAAACCCGCCGCGTCAAGTACCCGATCCGCATTCATGCCACTACGCTACGAATCAATTCTGGTACGCGCCAGCGTCATTCATGTATTCGAATAATCTTCCTCACGGAAGTCCTGTGCGACTCCGTGTAATACCGTATGTGCATCGTTAGCCCACAAGGCGTGTGAGCTGAAGTAGTCGAAGAGGTTGGCGTAGTGCTCGACGTCCCTCGGGTCCCGCAGCACCAGCAGGCCGGTGAACAGCTCTACGGTAACCAGCCGTGCGTCGTAGATGACGAAGGTGCTCATCGCGCCCTGGGCGATCTGAGCACTCAGGGGGATGATTCCGACGCTCACGTTGGGGAGTTGTGACACGGCGATGAGGTGGTCGATCTGTTCAGCCATTATGTCCGGGGTGCAGAATTTCCACCGCACCGCCTGCTCGGTGAGCAGGAAATCCCAACTCTTGCGACCGTCGTGTAGCACGGCCTGACGTTCCAGTTTGAGAGCAATGGCCTTTGCGGGGTCACGGCTGGTCGGGGGAACCGCTGTCCGCATCCCGGCCCGCAGGTAGTCAGGCGTCTGGAGTAGCCCGGTGATGAGTGCCGGTAGGAAGTGGCGCATGCGCGTCGCGTCGGCCTCCTGTGCCGCAAGCTCCCGTTGCCGGTGGTGCAGCCCGCGCCGCACCGTCTCCCTGATGTCCTGGTATTCGGCGTTGGCCACCTGGGCCAGCCCCTGCAGCTCGGCCCGGGTGTCCTCGTCAACCGCGAGCGCTCGCAGCAGAAGTTCCACGTCCAGCACACTGGGGAGGAGTCGGCCGTTCTCAATGCGGCTCACCTTGCTCTGGCTCATGCCACAGCGCCGCGCCAGTCGTTCGCCGGACAGGCCCTCCGCTTTGCGGAGATCGCGCAGCGCGGCGGCCAGATTCTGGCGATCCTGGCCCGCTCGGACGGGGTCTAGTCTCACTCCCGCAGTCTCGCCGAATACTCCGCGAAGGGCACCGCGTGTGCCAGGGCGAGCTGCTTCCACGCCACGTACGGCGCCGGGTCAGCGTCCTCCAGCAGCTCGCGCCCGATCTGGGTGCCGTCGGATTCGTAGTCCATCCGTACCACCTTGGACTCGTCGAACAACCAGAAGTCCTGATCCGGTAGCCCGGGAATGGGTTGGTCGGTGAGATCCAGGATCCTCACGTCGTAACTGGATAGGTCCCTGAATCGAGGCGTCTGGGAGCCGTGTGGGGGCTTGATGGTCAGGCGGTGGTGGGGATCCAGGGTTGGCCGGCGGCGGCTTGGATGAGCGCGTCGAGCATGCCGATGTCG
>JBOGDE010000407.1:0-4703 GCA_050701695.1 Micromonosporaceae bacterium | reverse complement strand
GCTGCGGATCGCGGCGGACCGGCCGGCCGCGCTGCTGGAGCCGGCGCGGGAACGCCAGGCGCTGGCGCTGTTCGGCGCCGACGGTGCCGCGCTCGACGCCCTCACCGGGCTGGCCGACCAGCTCCGCGCCGACACCGTGGGCGAGGACGTCACCTACGTGGTCAACCGCAACATCAACTTCACCAACGTGTGTTACGTCGGCTGCCGGTTCTGCGCGTTCGCGCAGCGCGAGTCGGACGCGGACGCGTACCGGCTGTCCACCGCGGAGGTGGCGGACCGGGCGGAGCAGGCGTGGCGGGCCGGCGCCACCGAGGTGTGCATGCAGGGCGGCATCGATCCCCGGATGCCGGTCACCGGGTACGCCGACCTGGTACGCGCCATCAAGGCCAGGGTGCCCGGGCTGCACGTACACGCGTACAGCCCGATGGAGGCGGTGACCGCCGCCGCGAAGGCCGGAGTCTCGATCCGGGAGTGGCTCACCGAGGTACGCGACGCCGGCCTGGACAGCATCCCCGGCACCGCGGCGGAGATCCTCGACGACGAGGTGCGCTGGGTGCTCACCAAGGGCAAACTGCCGGCCGCGCAGTGGATCGAGGTGGTCTCCACCGCCCACCAGCTCGGGCTGCGCAGCTCCTCGACCATGATGTACGGCCACGTCGACCACCCGGGCCACTGGCTGGGGCACCTGCGGGTGCTGGCGCGGCTGCAGGACCGTACCGGGGGCTTCACCGAGTTCGTGCCGCTGCCGTTCGTACACGCGAACGCCCCGATCTACCTGGCCGGGATTGCCCGACCGGGGCCGACCATGCGGGACAACCGGGCGGTGCACGCGATGGCGCGGCTGCTGCTGCACGGCCGGATCGACAACATCCAGTGCTCCTGGGTCAAGCTTGGCGACGACGGTACGGCGGCGATGCTGCGCGGCGGCGCCAACGATCTGGGCGGCACCCTGATGGAGGAGACCATCAGCCGGATGGCCGGCTCCGGGCACGGCTCGGCGCGTTCGGCGGAGCAGTTGGTCGCGATCGCGGCAGCGGTGGGCCGGCCGGCCCGGCAGCGCACCACGGTCTACGACACGGTGGGCACGTAGCGGTGTGGCCGTACCCGCACCAGCGGCAGCGGCGTTGGACGTGGCGAGGCTCAACTAATCGGGCCATTTATCAGGTTCGGCTTGACGGCGCACGCATTACACGCGTGTAATTTCAACGAGGTCACTTCGATGGGAGCCGCCGCGAGGCGGCACTTGTGGGCAAAACGGGTGAGGAGACCTCAAGGGGGACCGGCGGCGGGCCGGTGGATATAGAAGGGGGCGCTACGGTGATGGACACCGAGCACGTGGTGACAGACCTCCTGGGGGACGCACCAGAGTGGCAGGAGCGCGCCCTGTGCGCGCAGACCGACCCAGAGGCGTTCTTCCCGGAGAAGGGCGGGTCGACCCGCGAGGCGAAGCGGATCTGTTCCCGCTGCGAAGTCAAGGCGGAGTGCCTGGAGTATTCCCTCGCGCACGACGAGCGCTTCGGCATCTGGGGCGGCCTGTCCGAACGAGAGCGCCGCCGCCTCAAGAAAGCCGCGAGCGCCTGACTCAGCTTCCCGCTGCCGGCGTTCTCGCTCGGTTGCGTGCCAAAGACGCACGCGGCCCTCGCTGCGGCCTTGGCAGCGGAAACCTGAGCCAGGCGCTCAACGGGCGGGCCTATCCGAAGTCGTCGGGGTTGATGCCCAGCAGGTTGGCCAGCTGCTCCACGAGGACGTCGTGGACCAGGTCGGCGAGGTCGTCGCGGTTGGCGGCGCGGAATTCCAGTGGGCGGCGGTAGACCACGATCCGGGGCAGCGGACCGTCGGTGTCGCGGGGGTGGCCCGGGAGCAGCCGGGCCAGCGGCACCTCGCCGTCTTCGAGCACGTCGGAGTCGTACACGTTCAGCTCCGGCGGCACCTCCTCGACCGCGAACTCGACGTTGGCCAGCTCCTTCGACCAGCGGCCTTCGAGCTGCTCGACCGCGTCCAGCACCAGATCGTCGAAGAGCTGCGAGCGGCTCCGGGACAGCGGCACCGCGGCGGGCACCAGCCGTCCGCGCAGTCCACGACCGCGCCGGTCGCGGCGGGTGCCGGGGCGGCGACGGGACGGGTCGGTGGTCACGAGATGCAGCGTATCCCCGGCCGGGTCCGGTACCGATCGTCGCCGTGGGAAGACCTGTCCGGCGTGTCGGTCCAGACAAACCCTGCGGCGGGTACGCCGGGGGCGCTACCCTCTCGCCCGTGAGGCCACAGAGGCAGTGCTCGCGTAACGGTTGCCCGCTCGGTGCGGTGGCCACCCTCACCTATGTGTACGCCGATTCCACCGCCGTGGTGGGTCCGCTGGCCGCGTTCGCCGAGCCCCACTCGTACGACCTGTGCGAGGACCACGCCCACAAGCTGACCGCCCCGCTGGGCTGGGATCTGGTACGTGCCGAGGGCGACCTGGAAGCCCCCGGCCCCAGCAGCGACGACATCCTGGCGCTCGCCGACGCGGTACGCGAGGCGGGCCGCCCGGCCACCCGCGACGAGAGCGCCCCGGAGCCACCGGCCACCGGCCGCCGTGGCCACCTCCGCGTCCTCCCACCGTCCTCGCAGTAGCCGCATCTGGCCGGGCCGGCCGTACCGAGGCCGGGTAGGCTCCTCGGCGCAGGCAACCCGGAGGAGTGCGGAGCACCGTGGTCGATCTGAGCGGCACCGATCTGAGCGGCATCGTCAAGGCGTACGACATCCGGGGCACCGTGCCGGACCAGCTCAACGCGGACACGGCGCGGGCGTTCGGGGCGGCGTTCGTGGCGCTGCTGCGCGCCGATGGTGAGGTGGCCCGGGTCGTGGTGGCGCACGACATGCGTGAGGCCGGCCCCGGGCTGGTCGACGCGTTCGCCGAAGGAGTCACCGCGCAGGGCGTCGACGTGGTGCACATCGGCCTCGGCTCGACCGACCAGCTGTACTACGCCTCCGGGATCATGGACCTGCCCGGCGCGATGTTCACCGCCAGCCACAACCCGGCGCAGTACAACGGGATCAAGCTGTGCCGCTCCGGCGCCCGGCCGATCGGGCAGGAGAGTGGGCTGGCGGAGATCCGTACCACCGCGGAAGCCATCCTGGGCGGCGCGCCGCTGCCGGCCGCGCAGACGCCGGGCAGCGTGCAGCGCCGGGACCTGCTCGCCGACTACGCCGCACACCTGCGCAACCTGGTCGACCTGTCCGGGATCCGGGAGTTGACCGTGGTGGTCGACGCCGGCAACGGGATGGGCGGCCACACCGTGCCCGCGGTGCTCGGCGACGCGGTGCTGAGCGCGCTGCCGCTGCGGATCGTGCCGCTCTACTTCGAGCTCGACGGCAGCTTCCCGAACCACGAGGCGAACCCGATCGACCCGAAGAACCTGGTCGACCTGCAGGCCGCGGTGGTCCGCGAGAACGCCGATCTGGGAGTCGCCTTCGACGGCGACGCCGACCGCTGCTTCGTGGTCGACGAGCGCGGTGAGGCGGTCTCGCCCAGCGCGATCACCGCCCTGGTCGCCGCCCGCGAGCTGGTCAAACACCCGGGCGCGACGGTGATCCACAACATCATCACCTCGCGTGCCGTACCGGAGATCGTGGCCGAGCAGGGTGGCACCGCGGTACGTACCCGGGTCGGGCATTCGTTCATCAAGGCGGAGATGGCACGTACCGGTGCGGTGTTCGGCGGCGAGCACTCCGCGCACTACTACTTCAAGGACTTCTGGTACGCCGACACCGGCATGCTCGCCGCGATGCACGTGTTGGCGGCGCTGGGCGAGCAGCCGCGACCGCTGTCGGAGCTGGCTTCGGCGTACCACCGCTACCCGGCCTCCGGGGAGATCAACACCCGGGTGGGCGACCAGCAGGCGAAGCTGGCCGCGGTCAGAGCGGCGTTCGCGGAGCAGGGCAGCATCGACGAGCTGGACGGGCTGACCGTCGACTTCACCGACGGCAGCTGGTTCAACCTGCGCCCTTCCAACACCGAGCCGCTGCTGCGGCTTAACGTAGAGGCGCGCGATGCCGGACGGATGGCCGAGCTTCGCGACGCCGTGCTCTCCCTGGTCAACAGCTGACCGGCGACGGCACTGTCCCCCGAGAAAGAGGAACTTCAGATGGCCTTGGACCCCACACTGCTCGAGATCCTGGTCTGCCCCGGCGACCACGGCACTCTCGCGTACGACGAGGCGGCCGCCACCCTGACCTGCGGCGAGTGCGGCCGGATCTACGAGATCCGCGATGGCGTACCGGTGCTGCTGCTGGACGAGGCGCGGCTGCCGGAGGCGGGCGAGGGCGGCACGCCGGCATGAACACGCACCTCCCGGCAGACGGCGCGGCCGGGCTGACCGGCCGCCGGGAGGCCGACGAGCGGCTCCTGGACGACGTCGCCGCGCTGGAGCAGGCCGACCCGGGCATGATGCTGCGCGCGGTCGCCGGGGCCGGCGCCCAGGTACGGGAGTCCGCCAGCGTCGCCACCGAGGCGCACCTGGCGGAGCTGGCCGAGGAAGGACGTCCCCGGTCGGTGGTGGTCGCCGGCGCCGGTACGGCCGCGCGTACCGGGGACATCCTGGCCACGGTGGCGGGGTCGCGTTCGGTGGTGCCGGTGATCTCGCACCGCAGCCCCGGCGTACCGGGCTGGGTGGGCGCGGCGGACGTGGTGATCGCGGTGTCGGCGTCGGGTCGCAGCCCGGAGG
>JBOGDE010000406.1:0-4736 GCA_050701695.1 Micromonosporaceae bacterium | reverse complement strand
TGGTGCAGACCTTCGCCGCGCTCGTCCATCCATTGGCGGACCGGGCCCGCACCGATCGGCTGCACCAGCTGTATCGAGGTCATCCCGAGCGGGCTGCCGAGCCCGCTCGGGAGCAGGTAGACGAGCCTGACACCGACATGCGGCAACCGCTCGTCATGAACCACCGACAGACCCGCAGCGGCGTAGGACGACAACGCTTCGTCCGCGTCGTGCACGGCGATCCCCACATGGTCTAGGTACCGGATTGCAGGCCGCAACAACCGCTCGGCCACCTCGCCGCACGGGGCAGCGCCTCCGCGGGGCGGCATTGAACGCGTCATCAATCTCCCCAATGGCCGACCGGTCAACCAATACTACTCTGACGTCACTGCCGAATACTGTCAAGACGAACCCGCCCCACCCCGTATCCGAGATGGCCCCCCGGTGCTCCACGGAGCGTCGGACCCCTGTCGCAGGTGATGCAACGTGCACTACGACTTCTTGAACTCCGTCAGATCCCTGCTGCTCCCTGCTGCGTGTCTGGTTCCACCGCGCCAGGCCGGTCGGCCGCGCCGCCTCCATCGCCAGCGGCACCGCAGACCGCCAAGGGAAGCAGCGCTACGGACAGCGGACCGCTACGAGTGATGAATGTAGCGTGGCCGGCCGGTTGACCAATTGCATTCGGCTTAGGACGCGCGCATAAATTAACTGTTCGTTTGAGGTTGGTCGGCTAGGCTGCTGTGCGTGAGTCTGGCGGTGGAGCGGCAGCTGGTTGAGAAGTATGAGTCGATGGCCCCGCTGCTCGATGAGCGGCAGCGTCGCCGATGGCTGGGGGTCGAGGCCAGAGCGATAGGCCGGGGCGGGGTGACGGCGGTGGCGCGGGCGACCGGGGTGTCGCGTACCACGGTGAGCGCGGCGGTGCGCGAGCTCGATGATCCGGGCGCGGCGGCGGCGCCGCCCGATCGGGTGCGGCGGGCCGGTGCGGGGCGGCCGTCGGTGACCGCGGCTGATCCGGAGCTGGTGGCGGCGTTGGAGGCGCTGGTGGATCCGGTGACTCGTGGTGACCCGGCCTCGCCGCTGCGGTGGACGTCGAAATCGACGCGGACCCTGGCCGATGAGCTACGCGCCGGTGGGCATGCGGTGGCGCCGCGGACGGTGGCCAAGTTGCTCACCCGGGCGGGCTACAGCCTGCAGGCGGTCCGTAAGACTTTCGAGGGTAAGCAGCATGCTGATCGTGATGCCCAGTTCCGGTACCTGGCCGGGCAGATCAACGCCCACCTCGATGCTGGGGATCCGGTGGTGTCGGTGGACACCAAGAAGAAGGAGCTGGTGGGCCAGTACAAGAACGGTGGCCGTGAGTGGCAACCGAAGGGTCAGCCCGAGCAGGTCGAGGTGTACGACTTCCCCGGCGAAGCGGGCAAGGCGATCCCGTACGGGGTGTACGACATCGCGGCCAACGCCGCCTGGGTGTCGGTCGGGCGTGATCACGACACCGCCACCTTCGCGGTGACCACGCTGCGCCGCTGGTGGGACACCATGGGCCGCCCGCTCTACCCCGACGCGCACAGGCTGCTGATCTGCGCCGACGGCGGCGGGTCTAACGGCTCGCGTGTCCGGCTCTGGAAAGTCGAGCTCGCTGGGCTCGCCGCCGCAACCGGCCTGGCCATCACCGTGTGCCACCTGCCGCCCGGCACCAGCAAATGGAACAAGATCGAGCACCGGCTGTTCAGCCACATCTCCATGAACTGGCGCGGCCGGCCCCTGGAGAGCCACGAGACCATCGTCCAGCTCATCGCCGCCACCACCACCCGCGCCGGCCTCAAAGTCCACGCCGAACTCGACCAAGGCGACTACCCCACCGGCACTAAGATCAGCGACGAGCAGATGGATGCGCTACCCCTGCACCGGCACGACTTCCACCCCAACTGGAACTACACCCTCGAACCCCAAATAACGTCCATGTAATTTATGCGCACGTCCTTAGCATCTCACTAGGCTAGGCAGCGGCCTCGGCGACGGTGGGGTAGTCGACCAGCGCGTCGGCTGTGAGGCCGGCCGGACTGGAGGCCGCTGCGGACACCGACCGGCGGGAGATGGCCATGCCTGACGGGACGAACAGCGAGCCGGAGCCATGCATCGGCTTCCGGATGCATGATCCCGTGTTTGCCCGTGACCCGTACCCGACGTATGAGCGGCTGCGTGACGAGTGCCCGGTCATGCATGTGGACGAGTGCTTTCGGGAATATGGAAAGGGTGGCTACTGGCTGCTCACCCGGTACGACGACGTGGACACCGCGGCCGTCAACCCTGAGACGTTCAGTTCAAGCGTTCCGGGGGTGACAGCGATCCCGATGGTGCGGCTGCAAGAACGCGGTGGCGGTGATCTTGTCGGTGACTTCGCGGTGCCGCTCTCGCTCCGCACCCTATCGGAGTTCCTGTCGTTGCCGGCGACGGACGAGCCGCTCTGGCTTGGCTGGGTCACCCGGCTGTTCCACAGCGCGCGGGAGCTGGACGACGCGCGGCGGGCCACCGCGGAGTTCCACGATTACATCGACACCCTGGTGACCGAACGCGCAGCGACGCCGCGCGAGGACTTTATCAGCATGTTGATCGGGTCGGAGGTGGAGGTACACCGGCTGACGCCGGAGGGGGTCCGCGCGTTCTGTGTTGTCGTAATGGTCGCCGGTCATGAAACCTCGCCGTCCGCGATGGCCGTCGCACTGGAGCGCCTCGCTCAAAACCGCGCCGAGCGAAATCGGCTAGGTGACCAGCCGGACCTCGCTGTCTCAGCGCTGGAGGAGTTCGTGCGCTACTCCACACCCATTCAAACGTTCGGACGTAACGCGACGAGGGACGTTGAGTTGCGAGGGCAGATGATCGAGGCAGGCGCGGTAGTCGCGCTGAGCTACGGCTCCGCCAGCCGCGACCCGGCGATGTTCCGTGACCCTACACGGTGGTGCTCGACCGATGGCCCAATCGTCACATGGGATTCGGTGCGGGGGCCGCACTCGTGCCTGGGTGCCTACCTCGCGCGCATCGAGATGGGCGTCCTGCTCGAGACGTTCTCATCGCTCGCCGATCTTTCCCTGGCCGACGACGACCCGCCGGTGTGGGCTGAGCGCGGTGACCGTCGTGGGCTGGTTCGGCTGGGCGGTCGTTCGCTGACGGAGATTGCGGGAGCCTGATGCACAGCACCCACGACGAGGTTGAGCTCGACCTCCTGCTTGAGCGCAAGTGCGCCGCGGCCGACGGGGTCGTCGTGCTCGCGCTGAGCTGTCCGGGTGGCGACCCGCTGCCAGCCTGGGAGCCAGGCGCGCATATTGACTTTCATCTCGGTCCCGACCTCGTACGGCAATACTCCTTGTGCGGCGACCCGGCCGACGCCACTCGGTGGCACGTCGCGGTCCTTCGCGAGCCGGCGGGCCGCGGGGGCTCGCGCTACGTTCACGACGAGTTGGCTGAGGGGTCGACGATTCACGTGCGCGGCCCGCGCAACCACTTCGTCTTGCTCCCGGCCAAGCGGTACCTCTTCATCGCGGGTGGCATCGGCATCACGCCGATCATCCCGATGATCGCAGCCGCGGAAGCTGCGGCGGCCGAGTGGCGCCTTGTCTACGGAGGTCGCAGCCGGTCCTCGATGGCTTTCCGCAGCTCAGTCGTGTCGGCCTACGGCGCCAAGGTTGACCTGCGACCGCAGGACGAGACCGGGTTGCTGGACCTGGACACGCTCCTGAGCGAGCCGTGGGACGACGCGCTCGTGTATTGCTGCGGCCCCGAGCCGCTGCTCACTGCCGTGGAGCAGCGCTGTGCGGGCTGGGCCCCCGGCTCGCTTCGGGTGGAGCGCTTCGCCCCGAAGGCGATGGCGGAGCCAGTACGCCATGACACCTTCGAGGTCGCGCTCGCGCGCAGCGGCGCGACCGTCCTTGTGCCACCGGGTCGCTCAATCCTCGAGTGCGTTGAGGCAATCGGGGTCTACGTCGTGTCGTCCTGCCAGGAAGGCACCTGCGGCACCTGCGAGACGACCGTGCTCAACGGCGTGGTTGACCACCGGGACTCCGTGCTGACGCCGGAGGAGCAGGAAGCCAACGACACGATGATGATCTGCTGCTCGCGCTCGGTGACCTCCCGGCTCGTACTTGACCTTTAGCGTCGTGCCTGACAAGGAGGAAAATGTGGCTTTACAGACGTGAATGTGGGTGCCGGCTGGTGTGGTTTAGCAGCTCGAGTGTGACGGGTCCGCAGGCGAGTTGTACGAGCGCGAGGGCGGCTTCGGGTGGAAGCGGTAGGCGCGGCGGATGAGGAGCCGGACTTCAGTGGACTTCAGTCCTTTCTGGCGGCCGCTGGAGCGAGTCGTCGAGTGCACCGGAAACCCACGATCGGGGTGATGAGCCGCGGGTGCGGGTGCCGCATCCGTTCCATCCGCTGTTCGGCCGGGAGTTCGAGCTCGTCAAACGGCGCAGGAACTGGCGGGTGGATCGGGTGTACTTCTTCGATGCGGCCGGTGCTCTGGTCTCGGGCCAAAACGCGTGCCAGAAGTGCGGAACGTCAGACGCGATAGTCAGACCGCAATGCCCGAAACCTTGACAACCAAGATCCACAAACAACCTCAAGAGCTTCGCTAGGCTAGGGGCAATACCACTTAGTTAGGGCGCATGGGCTCGTGCTGCCGGTTGTCGCCTCTTGGACGCGGTGTGGGAGGGACCGGTGATGACGATCGTGTCGCGTGGCGGCGCGGCGGGACGCGGGGGATTGCAGTG
>JBOGDE010000405.1:0-4748 GCA_050701695.1 Micromonosporaceae bacterium | reverse complement strand
GCCGGCATCCACGCCGGCCACGTTTCGACCAGCCACGCAGGAAGCCGAACGACCCGGCCCTCTCCATCGGGGTGCGGGTCGTTCGCGTTCACACGTTGCGGGCCTTCGGGTACAGCACCGGCGCCCGGCCGCGGGCGGGGTGGCCTCGCGTGCGGGCGGCGGCCTGCCGGTACGCGGTGCGGAAGCGGTGGTCGGCACTGATCACGACGGGGCACGGGTACCAGCGGTGGCACGACCGGCAGAACCTGCCGCCCGCGTCGGGCTGGTGGTCGTACCACCACATCGCGAACACCCGCCACAGCCCGGGTGCGGGCATCTCCAGCTCGGCGGGTGGTTCCTTCGGCGGCGGGTTGGACGGGCAGTAGAGCAGTTGCACGGTCTCGTTGACGTAGGGCCGTACGAACTCGGGCACGGGTTGACCTCTCGTTGCGCCTTCTGGCGTCACCCGGCGCCGGGGGGCAGAGCCGAACCCGGCACCGGGGACTTAGGGGTAGCGTGCCGATGGCGCAGCGTGAGCAGGAAGGGGTTCGCTGTCCGTGTCCGGGAGTCCGCTACTCGGCGGACACCGCCCGGACAGCTTCGCGAAAGTCGCGCGCCGGCCAGCCCTTCGGGTCGCGGCGGCAGAGTTCCTCGCCCACCTCGTGGGCGACCATCAGCAGTTGCGGTAGCGACCGTCGCTTCGCCTGGAACGCCTCCACCGCCACGGCGGCGGCGTGCTCCAGGTCGTCGGCGCGGGCGGCCACCTTCCCGAGCGTCAGACGGGCCTCAGCCATGCGCATCGGAGCCTTTTCGGTCCCGTCCGGGGCGGTGCCGAGGATCAGCACCTGTTCGGCGTGATGGTGTGCCAGGGCGTCTTCGCCGACTATCCGGTAGGCGTCCATCGCGTAGAAGTCCCACTTGTCCGGGTCGACCACGAAGTGGTGATCGGGCCGCGATGGCGGCGGGAATCGATCGAGCAGCGCCCGGCCGCGCTCCAGGGCCGAGCGCACGCCGCGCACGTCGCCCACGCGGGCGAGGGCCTTGGCTTCCTGCCCGAGCAACTGGACCGCGGCGGTGTGCTCGCCGATGATGTGCTGCCCCGCCTCGGCCGCGGTGACCACATCTCGGTAGCGGCCCTGCGTGAGCGCGAACCACGCCGACATCTCCCACGCCCACGTGGCGATCTCGTTGCTGCCGCCCTCCCGTGCCAGCTCCAGGGCGGCGGCGCGGGTGGCCTCGGCGGCCGGCGGCAGCTCGAGGTCGTACTCGATGCAGCCAACCAGCAGCGCCAGCCACCCGGCGACGATCAGCAAGTCCTGGTGCCGACGAAGACCGACCGGGCGCCGCAACAGCCGCTCGACCTCACGCAGCCAGCGCAGTCCTTCGCCTCGCAGGCGTCGGGCATCCTGCCAGCCGTACGCGCAGCACAGCTCAAAGACGGTCGCGTGGAGCGCCTCGACCGTCGCCGCTGACACATCCGAGGCACGCACCCGTTCGAGCAGTTCGGCTGTCTCCCATGGCATGACCGGATTGGACGCGGCGGGAGTGGTTTCGGTGACCAGCTCAGCGAGAGCGCCCTTGGCTTGGAGGGCGCGGTCGAGGGCTTGGGCGCTCTCGGGGGTCGGGGACTTCTGCCCGTTCTCCAACTCACTGATCGTCGACTTCGCGACGTACGCGAGCCCGGCGAGGTCGCGTAGCGACAGGCTCCGCGCCTTGCGGAGTCGGCGCAGCTCGGCGGCGAAGCGCGGATCGACCACGTGCCGGCGTGGCATCGGAGCCTCCCCAGGGTGCGTCTGGGTGGGGGCGCTGACGCACCCGCGCCCCCGTTCGCTCGACCGTAGCCGGCAACGACCCCACCCCGCTATCAGGGTGGGGCCATTGCCCGCCGTGTGGCCGGCGCGCCGCCGGGAAGGCCACAGGTCGACTGCTGGCCGGTCGCGGTGGTCATTGGCGTGACGCTACCGCGGCCGCCGATGATGGACTCTGTGACGGAGGGTCGAGAACAGCTCAGAGGAACATTCGAGTCCGCCGCTCAGCTCTACCACGTAGCCCGGCCTGACTACCCACCGCGGTTGTACGACGAGCTCGTGCGCCTGACGGCGCTGCGACCGGGGGACCATGTGCTGGAGATCGGGTGCGCTAGCGGTAAGGCGACCATCCCGCTGGCCGGCCGTGGATTCCCGGTCACCGGTGTGGAGATCGGTTCGGCGCTCGCTGCCGAGGCGCGGCACAACCTCGCCGGTTTCCCTGACGTATGCGTCATCGAAGCGGACTTCGAGTCGTGGGAACCGCCGCCCGGCACCACGTTCGACCTCGTGTTCGCCGCTACCGCGTGGCACTGGATCGATCCGGCGATCCGATACCGGAAGGCCTGGACGCTGCTGCGTCCCCGCGGCCATCTGGCGTTCTGGAGCGCCACCCACGTCTTCCCGGCCGGAGGCGACCCGTTCTTCCGGGAGATCCAGGAGGTCTACGACGAGATCGGCGAAGGGCTCCCACCGGGTGCCGGCCGGCCGTCACCTGACGAGCTGCCCGACGACGCGGCCGAGATCGAGGCCACCGGCCTCTTCGACACCGTGGCGGTTCGCCGGTTCGACTGGGGAATCACGTACACCGCTGAGGAGTACATCCAACTGCTCGATACCTTCTCGGGCCACATCGCCATGGCGGCGTGGCAGCGAAACCGCCTCTACCGCGAGATCCGGCGCCGCCTGGCCGAGCGGCCGGACGGTCGCCTGCGCCGCCACTGGGGTGCCGTGTTGCACGTCGCTCGGCGACGCGACGACCCGACGCCAGCATGCGTCGTGTGAGCCACCCTCGCGTCCGGACCGCCGCGGCCCCGAGAAACGGCCAGGCATGATCGGGGCATGGAGGTCACCACGACGTACCTGGAGCAGCTCGATCCGGCCGAGGTGAAGCCCGCGGCGGAGCCTGGCGTACCGGTCGAGGTCGGGCGGGCGGAGCTGCCGAGTCCGGAGCTGAACCGCTACCTGTACGCGGCGGTCGGCGGGGACTGGTTCTGGATCGACCGGCTCACCTGGACCTGGCAGCAGTGGTACGACTGGCTGGCCCGCCCCAGCGTGGAGACCTGGGTGGCGACGGTACGCGGCACCCCGGTCGGGTACGTCGAGCTCGACGGCCATCAGCCCGGCGAGGTGGAGATCGCGTACTTCGGGCTGCTGCCGGCGTTCCTCGGGCAGGGCATCGGCGGACACCTGCTCACCGTCGGGCTGCGGCGCGCCTGGAGTCTTGCCGAGCGGTGGCCCGGCCACGACCCGGTACGCCGGGTCTGGGTGCACACCTGCACCATGGACGGCCCGGCCGCACTCGCGAACTACCAGGCGCGCGGGATGCGGGCGTACCGGACGGAGACCGAGCACACCGAGGTGCCCGCGGAGGCACCGGGGCCGTGGCCGGGAGCCCAGCGGTAGCCGGGTCTCAACGCTCGCGGAGCTTCTCCAGAGCCTGAGCGGCGCGGCGCTGCCGGGTCTCGGGGCGCTTCGCCTCGGCGACCCAGGTGGCGTACTCGTTGCGGTGGGAGAACGACATTCTCTGGTACGCCGCATCCAGCTCCGGCTCGCTGGCGAGCGCCGACGCCAGCTCCGGCGGCACCACCACTTCGCGCGGGGTGTCGTCGATCTCCAGCTCGACGGTGACGGTGTCACCGAAGTCGACGCCGGAGGCGAGCCGGACCGCCTTGTGTACGCCGAGCAGTCGGCGCCCGCCGTACACCGCGGTGTTGCTGCGGAACTCCACGCCGTTGAGGTGGCCGCGTACCCGTACCCGGGCCTTGCCGCCGAGTGCGGTGACCATCGCGGCGGGCAGCTCCACCACACAGCCCCCGCCGCCGGCCGCTTCCAGAACGCCCTCGAATCGCTCCATCACCCCATGGTGGGCCGAAGCCGGGAGCCGCGTAAACCGGGGTCGTATGATGAAGGTATGAGCACCCGCCGGATCACGCTGACGCTCCCCGAGGAGCTGCTGACCGAGGCGGAGCTTGCGGTGGCGGCCGGGCGGGCGCGTTCCGTCTCGGCGTACGTCGCGGAGCGGGCCGGTGCGTCCCAGGCGCGCTACCGCAGTTTCGAAGACGTGCTCAACGCCTGGGAAAACAAGGACGACCGACCGGCGACCCCGCAGCAGCGCGCGGAGGTCGACGAGTGGGTCGCCGGCGTCATGGAGCGGCTGGAGGAGCGCGACGCCACGCGTAACGGCCGCGGTAGGCAGACCGATCGCACGGAGTGAGAGTTCGCGACGTCGAGGCAGGTACGTGATCAGGACCAGCGCCGCGCCCTTGCCGGGATCATCCTCGACGCCTCGGGGCTGCGTGCGACCCGTACCAGCCTTTTCGCGCGTACGGTGCTGCGCAACCTGACCCAGCGGCAACGCCCGATCATCGTGCCGTCGACGGCGCTGGTGATCGCCGCCGGCGCCGGCTGGATCAACCCGATCGAGCTGGACCGGCCGGCGGTGACCGTGACCGGGCTCAGTCAGGCGATCGCGCCCGCGGTGGCGATCATCATCTCCGAAGCGCACGGCAAGATCGGCGTGGACGTGGCGCACGCGGCGTACGAGGCGGTGTCCACCGGGCACCTGGTGCTCACCGCGGACTCCTCGGCGTACGTGAATCTCCCGGTCATGATCGACGTCGAGGAGATCCCGGGCTGAGCTGCCCCGGCCAGCCCTGCCGCGAGGTCCCGGCCAGCCTGCCGCACGAGCCCCGGCCAGCCCTGCCGCGCGGCCCCGGCCAGCTCCCCGCGCGAGCCCCGGCT
>JBOGDE010000404.1:0-4751 GCA_050701695.1 Micromonosporaceae bacterium | reverse complement strand
TTGACGATCCGGCAGGCGCGGCGCGGCGCCGAGTTCGACACCGCACGGTCGCTGCTGGCCGCGGCCGGCCTGCGTACCACGCTCACCGGGTCGGCGGCGGGCACCGACGACGAACAGGTCCGTACGACACTGCGCGCGGCGGTCTCCGACCTGCTCACCCAGCCACCACCGCGCGGCGCGCTGGTGACCATCAGCCGCCGCGACGGGCGGCTGGCCCTCGCCCCCGGGGACGCCCCATGAGTGCGCCGGCGGCCGGCTTCCCGCTGTGGGTGGTACGCCGCGGCCCGTGGTTCCTGGCCGTCCTGGTCACCGCGTCGGCGGCGCTGCCGGTGGTGGCGGCGATCGGCGACCTCGACCACTCGTTCCCGGCGCCGCCGCCGCGCAGCGACAGTCCGCTGCTCGCGATCGGCGCCGGCGGCGCGATCTGGGCACTGCAGCTGCGGCACAGCCTCGCCGCCGCCCGGGGCGTACGGCCCGCCGGCTGGCAGGTGAGCCTGGCGGTGATGGCGGTGCTGGCGCTGGTGCCGTGGTGGTGGTTCAGCGTCAACTGGATCACGGCGCTGTGGTTCCCGCTCGCCTCCGCGGTGATGTGCCTGCGGGGCCGCGCCGCCGCGGCGCTGATGACCGCGGCGCTGCTGCTGCAGGCCGTGGTCGCCGGGTGGGCCACCGTGGTCACCGGGGGCAGCCCCGGCGCGGTGCTCACGATGGTGGCGTACAACACCGTCTTCCTCGGGTTCGGGGTCGGCGCGCTGTACTGGTCGGCGCTGCTTGTACACCGCATCGACGAGCTGTTCGCCACCCGCGTCGACCTGGCGCGTACCGCTGTCACCGGTGAGCGGCGCCGGATGTCGCGGGACCTGCACGACCTGCTCGGGCAGAGCCTCTCGGCGATCTCGCTCAAGGCGGACCTGGCGCTGCGGCTGCTGCCCGCCGGGCCGGACGCCGCCGGACGCGAGATCGACGGCATCACCGAGGTTGCCCAGCAGGCGCGGCAGCAGGTACGCGCGATCGCCCGCGCCGCCCACGACATCTCCCTGGAGGCGGAGGCCGAGGGCGCCGTCGCGTTGCTGGAGGCCGGCGGTATCGAGGTGCACACCCGGTTGCGCCTGCCGCCGCTGTCCAGCCCCGTCGACGCGCTGTTCGCCTGGGCGGTACGCGAAGCCACCACGAACATCCTGCGGCACAGCCGTGCCCAGCGGTGCTGGCTGACCGGCACCGGGCGGCAGGGCGTACTGAGGCTGCAGATCGTCAACGACGGGGCGCCGCCCGGTGCGTCAACCGGCGGTACCGGGCTCGCCGGCCTGGCCGACCGGGCGCGGGGCGTCGGCGGCCAGGTACGCGGCGCCACCACCGCGGCCGATTCCAGCTGACCGTGGAGGTCTCCACCAAGCCGCAGGAGGTCGGATGATCCGGGTACTGATCGCCGAGGACATGCACCTGATCCGGAGCGCACTGGCGGCCCTGCTCTCCCTGGAGACCGACATCGACGTGGTCGCCGAGCTCTCCCGGGGCGACGAGGTGGTCGACGCGGCGCTGCGTACCCGGCCGGACGTCGCCGTACTCGACATCGACATGCCCGGCACCGACGGACTCACCGTCGCCGAGCAGCTGCGCGAGCGGCTCCCGGAGTGCCGGGCCCTGATCTTGACCGGGCTCAGCCAGCCCGGTCACCTGCTGCGGGCGTTGCGCGCGCACGCCCACGGATTCATCGTCAAGGACAAGCCCGCCGACCGGCTGCTCGACGGCGTACGCCGGGTCGCCCGCGGTGAACACGTCATCGATCCCGAGCTGGTCGCCGCCGCGATGCAGACTGGCAGCAGCCCGCTGACCGTGCGGGAGACCGACGTGCTGCGCGCCGCCGACTCGGGGGACTCCACCGACGAGATCGCCGGCCAGCTGTTCCTGTCGCCGGCCACGGTACGCAACTACCTGTCGAACGCGATCGGTAAGACCGGCGCCCGCAACCGCATCGACGCGATCCGGATCGCCCGCAACACCGGTTGGCTCTGACCGCCGGCGGGCGCCTGTCCGGTCCTACCGCCGCGCGGCGATGACAAACGTCATCACCGGCCGGGTGACTTCGACATCTGCCCTGCGCGGGCTGTCGCGACCAGGCTCGTCAACGTACGGGCACGCTCAACCCCGGAGGGGACCCATGACAACCCAGACCACCACCGGCCCCGCGACCGGCGTACCGCGAGCCACCGGCACCGAACGGCTGCTCAGAGCCGGTACGGCAGCCGGCCCGATGTTCATCGTGGTCGCCCTGGTGCAGGCTTTCACCCGGGAAGGGTTCGACTGGAACCGGCACCCGACCAGCATGCTCGCCCTGGGTGGCCTCGGCTGGATCCAGGTCACCAACTTCGTGGTGGCCGCGGTGCTCTTCTTCGGCTGTGCCGTGGGCATCAAACGGGTGCTGCGTGGCGGGCCGGCCGGCACCTGGGGGCCGATCCTGGTCGGGACCTTCGCGGTGGCCCTGTTCATCGCGGGCGTGTTCCCCACCGACGCCGGCCTCGGCTTCCCGCCCGGCGCCCCCGCTGGGTTCCCGGAGTTCAGCTGGCACGGCATCGTGCACACGATTGGGCCGACGATCGGCATCAACTCGCTGTTCGTGTCGTACTTCGTGTTCGCCCGCTACTTCTTCCGTACCCGGCAGCGGGGGTGGGCGCTGGCGTCGATCGCGGTCGGCGTCACCTGCGTGGCCCTCGGGTTCTCGGTGAACCTCACCGGCACCGGAACCCTCGACGACCCGTTCAGTTTCCTGCCGCTGTGGTTCGCGATGATGACCGGCTGGAGCTACCTGTCACTGCTCTGCTGGAAGCTCCGCGGCGAGCCCGGCCCGCGGCCCGTCTCCCCGGCCTGACCACGCATGACGCCGCCGGTACGGGGCCCGCTCAGCGAGTCGCCGCGGGCCCCGCACCGGGGCGGGGCACCGTGGCAGAAGTTGCCGGTATCTACCGCATAGTTGGCAAAGGTTGACATGGCCTGCCGGGATGTGTTTCCTCGTGGTCGTACCGGCGACGGGTCGTCCACCCGGCCAGGCGTGAGCGTCGGGTCCGGTTCCTGACGCCTCACCCTGACCAGCCCTGACCAGGAGGCCACGTGGACGTTCCCGCGGTGTGTGCCGGAGCCCCGCTGCGATTTCCCGACGGCTTCCCGGACACGGTCGCGGAGGCGCTGCGGACCGCCGCGGCGCACAGCCCCGACGCCGGGACGGTCACCGTCGACGGGTCCGGGCATGGCGAGCTGGTCAGCTACCCCCGGCTGCTGGAACGTGCCCGCCGGCTGGCGACCGCACTCCGCGGCTCCGGCTCGCCCGGCGACCCCGTCGTCGTGTACGCCCGCGATCCGGCCGACCTGATCACCGGGTTCTGGGGTGGTGTGTACGCCGGCGTACCGCCGCTGCTGCTGGCGCGGCCGGCCGGCCCGGACACGGAGACGGCGGCCGACCGGCTACGTCATGCCACCCGACTGCTTGGGGAGCCGCTGATCCTGGCGCGCCCCGACGAGCTGCCGCCGGACGGCCGGTGGCGGTGGCTGGATCCGGACACCGCCGAGCGGGCCGCGCCGGCCGGGGAGGCGTACCGGCCGGAAGCAGGTGAGCCGGCGTTGCTGCTGATGTCGTCCGGCAGCACCGGTGCCGGGAAACTGATCCCCCTCACCCACCATGGCCTACGGGAATTCGCCGCCGGTACGGCCGAGATCATGCCGCTGCGCCCCGGCGACACCAGCCTGAACTGGATGCCGCTCGACGGCAGCGGCTCGTTCCTCCTCTACCACCTCTACCAGGTGTACGGGGGCACCACGAACGTGCACGCCAGCGCCGACTGGGTGCTCGCCGATCCGCTGCGCTGGCTTGACCTGATCGCCGCCCACCGGGTCGCCCACGCCTGGGCGCCGAACTTCGCGTACCGGCTGGTGAGCCAGGCGTTGCGGGACGCGCCCGGACGCGGCTGGGACCTGTCGTCGGTACGCACCCTGGTCAGCGGTGGCGAGCAGATCACGGTGCCGGTGATGGAGGGGTTCTTCGACGCCGTGGCGGGATCGGGGCTTTCGCGCGAGGTGTTCGTGCCCGCCTGGGGGATGACCGAGACCTGTACCGCCGCCACCCACGCCCGGTACACCGCACCGGGCGGGATCCACCATCTGCGCGCCGGCTCGCTCGGCGGCGACCTGGAATGGCTGGACGGACCCGGTGAGGACGCGGTGAGCCTGGTATCGGTGGGTGCGCCCGCGCCCGGGATCACGGTCCGGATCGTCGACGAACGGCACCGCCGGAGGGCCGGATCGGGCGACTGCAGGTCAGCTCCGGGCGGATCACCTCTGGCTACCTGGCGGATCCGGAGGCGACCCGTGCCGCCTTCCCGGAGGGTCCCGGCAGCTGGTTCGAGACCGGCGATCTGGCGTACCTGCGGGACGGCCAGGTCACGATCACCGGCCGGCTGGCGGACCGGATCGTGCTCAACGGTCACAACCACCACGCCGTAGCCATCGAAGAGTCCGTGGCCGCGGTCGGCGGGGTGGTGCCGGGTCGGGTGGCGGCGGTCGGGGTGCCGGACCCGGAGACCGGCACCGAGCGGCTGGTGATCTGTTTCGTACCCGCCGATCCGGCCGCCGCGCCAGTGGTGGGACGCGCGGTGGCCGACGCCGTCTTCCGGCGGTGGCGGCTCACCGCCCGGGCGGTCGCCGTACCCGCCGCGGAGTTTCCGGTCACGGCCAGCGGCAAGGTACGCCGGGCCGCGCTGCGGGAC
>JBOGDE010000403.1:0-4759 GCA_050701695.1 Micromonosporaceae bacterium | reverse complement strand
CCGGTGGAGAGTGCGGGGCGCCCCAGCCCCCGGCCGCGCGCCCGGCACTCCACGGACGGTCAGCCGGGCAGCCCGGAGCCGGCGCGCGGGGCGGCTCAGGTACGCGACCCCGGCAGAGTCGGTGAGGGCGAGCGCTGAGCGCCCCGGACCTGAATGATCCGGATCCCGTGGATGGTGAGTCCACCGCGGGTTTGGACATGCTGGCGGCACGGATCGTGGACGGTGGCATCAACGGCACCCCGGTGGAGTCGGCGGTCGACCTGCCCCGGATCGAGCAGGCGGTACGCGAGATCCTGATCGCGATCGGTGAGGACCCGGACCGGGACGGCCTGCGCCGCACCCCGTACCGGGTCGCCCGGGCGTACGCGGAGCTGTTCGCCGGGCTGCGGGTGGACCCGGCCCGGGTGCTCACCACCGCGTTCGAGGAAGACCACGACGAGATGGTGCTGGTACGCGACATCGAGATCACCTCGATGTGCGAGCACCACCTGTTGCCGTTCCACGGGGTCGCCCACGTCGGCTACATCCCCGGCGACGCCGGCAAGATCACAGGGCTGTCGAAGCTGGCCCGGCTGGTCGAGGCGTACGCCCGCCGCCCGCAGGTGCAGGAGCGGCTGACCTCCCAGATCGCCGACATGCTGATGACCCGTCTCGAACCCCGGGGCGCGATCGTGGTGGTCGACTGCGAGCACATGTGCATGTCGCTGCGCGGCATCCGCAAGCCCGGCGCCCGTACCCTCACCTCGGCCGTACGCGGCATCTTCCAACGCGACGCCAAGTCCCGCAGCGAAGCGATGGCCCTCATCCTGCAACGCTGACCCCTCCCGCGCTGCGTTGGGCTCGGTGATTCTGGGGTTGTGGTCGTATCCGGGTCGAGCGAAGCGTCGACTACCCCGGAATCCACAGCTTATCCACAGGCGTGGTGGGCAGGGATGCGCGTGCCGGCGCGTCGACCTGGCATGGCCGGACCACCGTCCACCACGTGACCGCCCGCGACCTCCACCACATCACCCGCACCGCCGCCGCGATCGCTCTCTTCCTGCGACAGCGCGGTTTCCGGGGTACTGGTCGCATCCGGCCAGCGTGATGCGACCACAACCCCAGAAACAGCAGCGCGTCACTCGTCGGGGAAGAGGTCCTCCTGCTCGCGGCGTACGTCGGTGAGGGTGAGCCAGATGCCGACGGCGACGCAGAGGGCGCCGACGATGCCGAGCGTCCAGGGGGCGGTCGAAGAGATCAGGTTGAGCTTGCGGGCGCCGTCCCCGGCCCGCTTGACGTTCTCCCGGGTCGACTCCTCGGTGAGGTCCAGCTTGCCTTCGAGCAGGGTGAGCCGCTCCCCGCTCGCGGGGTCCTCGAGGTAGTTCTTGAGCTCCTCGGTGCCCTTCACGATGGAGCCGGTGGTGGGCTCGACCCAGAGGGTACGGGTGTTCTCGTAGTAGCGCTCGGCGAGCACATTGGCCTGGTCGGGGAGGCCGATCAGCCGGCCGGGGACTTCCCGGTCCTCGACCTTGGTGCGCTCGATCTTCTGCTCGAAGACGTACACGTCGAGCCCGTCGATAGTGTCTTCGCGTACGTATTTCGCGACCGGCGCGGTACGCAGCACGGTGTCGAAGTACCGGTAGTCACGCTTCTCGGTGCCGAAGGGGAACTTGTAGATCTGGCCCTCGTGCGGGCCGTTGAAGGTCTTGTAGTCGTCGGCGCGGCCGGGATCCTTGATGTACTCCGAGGAGCACGGCTCGACCGCTTCGCCGGTGTGGCGGTCCAGGCAGACCTTCTGCTCGTACACCGAGATTGGTTCGTTCGCGGCGTTGGGGTTGGCGGGCTCCAGCATCACCATGCCGATCTCCCAGACCATCACCTTGCCGTACTTCTTCGCCTCGGGGGCCGCCGTGATGCCCTTGACGGTGCGGTTGATCCGGACCTCGACGTCGCTGCGCTCGATCTCGGCGTCTTCGTCCTTGACCGACTCCGGGTTGAAGATGGTCACGGTGCCTTCGGCGTACGACTTGACCGGCGGGCCACCCCGCTCCAGTTGCGCCAGGCTGGGGTACGCGTACAGCGGCATCATGACCGCGAGCACGAGCGCGAACGCTCCCACTGCGAGCAGCAGGTAGCCGAAGATCCGTCGCATTGGCAACCGTCCGATCAGGAGGTGAAGGGTTTTCGGATTTCGCCAGTGTTTCGCCGGAGCCTACCTGACAGTAACCTCGGTTAGCGCCCCCGCTTTAGCGCTTCTTAAGGACCAGCGCGAGATTCCAGGAGACAATCTCGCGCACTCCGGGCAGATGGATAACCGGCTTTGCCCACCAGGGGTGGTAACGCGGGAAACCCTCGACCAGATCGGCGTCCCGACTGCGCCGCGCCCAGCGCAGTCCCCACCCCACCGAGACCGCGAACAGGCTCTCGCCGTACCGGTTCTTGGGCTGCCGGCCGTGCTTGGTCAGGTACCGGCGGCGGGCCAGCCGGCCACCCAGGAAATGCCAGGGTGACGTCTCGTGCCCGCCCCACGGCGAGAACCACGGGGTGTACGAGAGGAAGATCGTGCCGCCGGGCCGGGTCACCCGTACCATCTCCGCGGCCATCAGCCCCGGGTCCGGCACGTGCTCCAGGACGTTCGACGAGTAGCAGACGTCGACCGAGCCGGTACGCACCGGCAGCTGCATGCCGCTCGCCATGATCATCCCGGGGCCGGGCCTGCCGCGGGTGGTCAGCTCGCCGACGTCCGGGTCCACGCCGAAGTAGTCCGCGCCGGCGTCCCGGAACGCGTCGGCGAAATATCCCGGGCCGCCGCCGACGTCGAGCACCAGCTTGCCCTTCAGATCGGTGTACGTGCGCAGCTGCGCCACCGAGTCGCCGGCCAGAGTCGAATAGAACAGATCCGGGTCGGTCTGCTCCTTGAGGAAGGTACGGAACAGGGTGATCGATCGCGACAGAGTGGGACGGGTCATCGGCGGGTCCTCGTACAAGCTAGGCATGTGAACGGTCTTCACGAACGCCGTGCCGCACGCTAGCATCCGCTGCAACGGCGAAGCTACCAACGAGTAACACGAGCAACGCCGTGGCAACCCGCATCCTGGGGAGGTGCCGGCATGACCGGTCACGCAACGCGGGCCCGCCGACGAGTGCTGTGCCTGAACTGGCGCGACACCCGACACCCCGAGGGTGGCGGCTCCGAACGTTACATCGAACAGATCGCACAGGGCCTCGCCGCGCTGGGCGACGAGGTCACCATCTTCTGCGCGAAACACGACCGCGCTCCCTCCGACGAGACCGTCGACGGCGTACGGTTCCGGCGCCGCGGCAACCGGCTCACCATCTACCTGCGCGCGCTGTGGCACGTGCTGCGGCACCGCGCCGACGTGGTGGTCGACGTGCAGAACGGGATGCCGTTCTTCAGTGTGCTGGTGGCGCGGTGCCCGGTGATCGTGCTGGTGCACCACGTACACCGGGAACAGTGGCGGGTGGTGCTGCCCGGGCCGCTGGCGCGCTTCGGCTGGTGGATCGAGTCCTGGCTGGCGCCGCGCCTCTATCGCCGATGCCAGTACGTCGCGGTCTCCGAGGTCACCAAGGGCGAGCTGGCCGTGCTCGGCGTGGACCCCGCTCGGGTCACCGTGGTCCCGAACGGGATGTACCCGGTGCCGCCGGTCTCCAGCGCTGTCGCGGAGACGCCGACCCTGGTGACGGTCGGCCGGATCGTGCCGCACAAGCGGCTGGAGCACGCCGTCGAGGCGCTGCACCAGCTGCGGGAACGGTGGCCGACGCTGCGGCTCGACGTGATCGGCGAAGGTTGGTGGTCACAGCAGCTGGCAGACTACGCCGCCGAGCGTGGCGTCGCGGACCGGGTGAGGCTCCGGGGGTACGTCGACGAGCAGACCAAGCACGAGATGCTCGCCGCGTCCTGGCTGCACCTGTGCCCGTCGCTGAAGGAGGGCTGGGGGATCGTGGTGATGGAGGCCGCGGCGCACGGCGTACCGACGGTGGCGTACCGGTACGCCGGCGGGGTGGCGGAGTCCATCGTGGACGGTGCGACCGGTGTGCTGGTGGGCGACCAGGAGGAGTTCACCGACGCGGTCTCACGGCTGCTCGCCGACCGCGCGCGGCGTACCACCATGGGCGAAGCCGCCCGGGAACGCGCGCTCACGTTCGGCTGGGCGAACAGCCTCAAGGCATTCGCCGAACTCCTCCCACGCCGCTGACCCCGAGCCGCCCACCGCTCACCCATGATCAACGGTCCATCCATGCTGTCATGACTACATGAGGGGACCGTTGATCATGGGCGGCGAGTGGGTCAGTGGGGGGTTGCGGCGGTGACGAGGTGGAGGAGTGCGGTCAGGGCGGGCTCGTCGAAGGCGCTACGGCGGGCCCGTACCGTCACGGTGGTGGTGTCACCGCAGGTGGCGGCGCCGACCGCGATGCCGGACGGTCCGCTGGCGGTGGGATAGAAGGCCAGCGCGGTGATCGGCGCCGGGGTATCGACCCGGCCCAGGTGGGACACCAGGGCGGTGGCGCCCAGCCGGTTGCCGAGCGCCCGGATCACCGGCCGCAGCGGGCTGCTCCCCGACTCCGGAAAGTCCGGCTCGGGCGGGGTGCCGGCCAGTGCCTCCCGTACCGCCGAGGCGTCCGCGCCGGCCGGGACCCGCAGCCGGAAGAAGGCGGTGCACCGGTCCGGCGCCAGCCCGGTGCCGGGGCGGCGCGAAGCGCCCAGCGCGAGCACTACCCGGCGGGTCGGTACGCCGCGCCGCTGGTTCCAGTCGCGCAC
>JBOGDE010000402.1:0-4801 GCA_050701695.1 Micromonosporaceae bacterium | reverse complement strand
ACGTCGGCTGGGTGGTCGGCCACTCCTACATCGTCTACGCGCCGCTGCTGATCGGCGCGACTACCGTGCTGTACGAGGGGAAGCCGGTCGGTACACCGGACGCCGGTGCGTTCTGGCGGGTGATCGGACCACGGTGTGCACGCGTTGTTCACCGCACCCACCGCGTTGCGGGCGATCAAGAAGGTCGACCCGGAAGCCGTTGAGCTGAGGGGGTATGACCTCTCGTCGTTCCGGACGCTGTTCATGGCCGGGGAGCGGCTCGATCCCGAGACGTACCATTGGGCGCACGAGAAGCTCGGAACGCCGGTGGTGGACCACTGGTGGCAGACCGAGACCGGCTGGCCGATCGCGGCCAACCTGCGCGGGCTGGAACCGATGCCGGTCAAGCCCGGATCGGCGACGATGCCGGTGCCGGGCTGGGACGTGCGCATCCTCGATCAGGGCGGCGCCGAGCTGCCCGCCGGTCAAGAGGGCGCGATCGCGATCCGGCTGCCGCTGCCGCCTGGCGCGCTGCCCACCCTGTGGGGCGACGACCAGCGCTACATCGACGCTTACCTGTCCCGCTACGACGGCTACTACCTCACCGGCGACTCCGGTTACCGGGACTCCGACGGCTACCTGTTCGTGATGGGCCGCACAGACGACGTGATCAACGTTGCCGGGCACCGGTTGTCCACCGGGTCGATGGAGGCGGTGCTCGCGGCGCACCCGGCCGTCGCCGAATGCGCGGTGATCGGGGTACACGACAAGCTGAAGGGCCAACTGCCGCGCGGTTTCGTGGTGCTTAAAGCAGGCGTCGAGATCAGCGAGGACGATCTTCGCGAGGAGCTGGTCGCGGCGGTCCGGCGGGAGATCGGTCCGGTCGCCGCGTTCCGGGACGTCTCGGTGGTGGACGCGCTGCCCAAGACCCGGTCGGGAAAGATCCTGCGCAAGACGATGCGCGGAATCGCCGACGGGCGCGATGAGCCGGTGCCCTCGACCATCGAGGACCCCGCGGTGCTGGACGTGCTGCGGGTGGTGTTGCGGTCGGAGTGAGCGTGGGCGGCATGCGGTCGGCAGCGGGTTCGCTCAGAGCGCAGAGTTAAGCTCACGGCATGATCACCGCGGGTGGCGAGCCGACCGAGGTGGGCTTTGGCTGGCTGGCCACGGCGGGGCCGATCATGCTCTGGCTGATCGTGCTGACCTTCATCTTCGTGCAATGCGCACTGATCATCGGGCTGTTCCTGCCCGGCGGAACGCTGCTGTTCGCCGCCGGTGTCGTACTGGCCGAACAGGATGCCGAGGTGCAGGCGTGGTCGCTGTCGGGGGCGACGCTGATCGCCGCCGTCAGCGGAAACCTCACCGGGTACCTGATCGGCGCCAAGACCGGAACCGTGCTGAGCGCCAGGCGTGCAGGCAGGGTACTGAACGCGGACAACGTGAACCGGGTCCGGCGCTGGCTCGATCGCAGGGGATTCATCGCGGTCGTCGCAGCCCGGTGGGTGCCGTGGATGGGCACTCTCGCCCCTCTGGTCGCGGGTGCCGCGGGCATGGGTCGCCGTCGCTTCCTGGCCGCCAGCATCGTCGGCGCGCTGCTGTGGGTGCCGACGGTGGTGCTCTCCGGCTACTACGCGGCCGGGCTGCTCACGTTCCTGCCCGGCTGGCTGCACACCACCGTGGTCTGGCTGGTGGTGGGGATGCTCGTCATCGGAACGGGCTACGGCCTCCTGCGCTATCGCCATGAGATGCGCACCCCGATCGTGGAGTCCCCGAAGACATGGGGGTCGTAGCCGGCACGGCCCTCATCGCCGATACGGGTTCGGCCCCGATGGCGGAGGGGCGAACCGTGACCTCGGGCGACCGGGGACCGGGGGCGGCTGACTGAGCGTGGCGTACAGCCGCGCTATCGAGGCGAGCCCCTCGTCGTGCAGTCGGGCGATCACATCGTGGGCCTCTCGCGCGGCCGCATCGAGCCGGGCACGAATGTCGGCATCAGGCAAGCTTCTCACCCCCTGCGGACGTCGGTCCAAAGCTAGGCCATCAGGCATCCGGCGGCAATGAGTTCTCTGACGGGCAGCGCAATTGTCGTGTCAGCCGATGGATTCCTGACGCAAGTTGTTGATGTGATCCTTGACGCCGCGGCTCCGGTCCGTACCGGAAGCTGTTCAAGCATGCGGTGTACGAAGCGGCCGACTTCGCTAAACTCGGGACCAAATACACCGGCTTGGACTATGTCTGCGATCTGGCTGACATCCCGGTCCGCTCACACCGGACTCGTCGATGGGTAACACCGGCTTCCGCTGTGCACTCGACGCGTAGCTTACTTACGGATGGTCCGATGGCCCCTGCCCGGTGGGCAGGGGCGAGTGGCGCCGTGGTGCTTCAGGCGGCGGGTCGGATGGGGTGGTGGGTGTGGTTGCGTCGGGGTCTTCGGTGCGGGTCGAGGAAGGCGGGTGGGAGGCATTCGGGGTGGCCGTCGGTGGCCATCCGGATTTCCCAGTCGGAGTGGTGGATGAGCCGGTGGTGCTCTGCGCAGAGCAAACACATGTTCGATAGGTCGCTGGGGCCTTGGGCCTTGGTCCACTCTGTGATGTGGTGGGCTTGGGTCCAGCGGGTGGGCCGGGTGCAGCCGGGGTGGATGCAGCCCCGGTCGCGGAGGTTGAGTGCCCGGCGTTGGGCGGGGGTGACCAGGCGTTGGGTGCGGCCCAGGTCGAGCAGTTCCCCGTCGGAGCCCAGCACGGCGGGGATGATCTTGGCGTCGCAGGCCAGTCGGCGGGCTTCGGCGGCGGTGATCGGCGATGCCCAGTTCAGCGTCGGTGGTTCGGCGGCGAGGTCGGCGGCGGTGATGGGGCCGGTGGGGTTGTTGCGCAACAGTTGATCGAGGGTCATGGTGACGATCAGGGTGGGGCGCTCACCCGCTTCGACCGGCAGGTCGGCGGCGCGCTGGGTGTAGTCCAGCAGTTCGGCGAACCCGTCGCCCTGCCGCTGCGCCAGGGTGCGGGTGTCCCGCTGTCCGTCCTGGGCGGGGCGGGGTGTGGCCAGCGGGCTGATCAGTGTCTCCAGCAGTTGCCCGGATTCCTTGTCCAGCAAGCCGGTGAACTTCAGTTTCCCGTCCCTGCTCCAGTGCCAGCGCAGTTCCCGCTCCGGGTGGGCCAGGTCCTTATCGGCGGGTGGGTTGCCGTCCTGGTTCAACCGTTCCAGCAGGTGGCGCCCGGCCCGGCGGACCGCGCGGGGGTCGGCCTCTCGCGCCAAGCCGACCAGGGTCGTCTCGTATCCGGCCCGCTCATCGGGCGGCACCTGGCCGGGGATCTCGGCCAGGATGCCGACCAGCGCGTCGACGTGCCCGGTGTGGATCGAGCCCTCGGCGAAGGCGGCACCGGTTGCCGGGGCGCAGGCGGGAACCACGGTGCCGCTGAGGTTGCGGGTGTCGTGGCAGGCCAGGGCGCGGGCGGCGCGGTCGCGGGCCTCCGCGGCGCCGACGTGCACGGTGTCGATGAGGAGCTTGTCCAGGCCGGCGTAGCCGAAGGTGGCCATCATCCCGCGGGAGTGCATCTCCGCGGCGATCCGGCCCTGCTCGGCCTGCGCACGCCGGACCAGCGCCTCGAGGTCCTGTTTGTCAGCGCAGATCACCCAAAAGTGGCATCGTGAGTGCATATGTCGACGTATGCACCGTACTAGCTACTGTAAGGCCGCCTGATCATGCCGATGATCTCCCGGAACACCGCATTCCGGGTGCCACGGGAGAGATCCAGCGCGTGGGAGCGCCGGTAGTAGGGGCTCAGGTCCAGGCCCAGACCGATGCCGTAGATCTCCGCCGCACCGTCGAACTCGTGCCGCTGGACGACATCGGCCAGATGGTTGTCCAGATAGTGTGCGTCGTTGGCGAGATGGGTGGCGCTGTCCATCGGGCTGCCGTCGGAGAGCACCAGCAGCAGCCTGCGATCCTCGGCGCGACCCCGCATCCGCTCGCACGCCCATGTGACCGCCTCACCGTCCACGCCCTCCCGGAACAGGTCCGCCTTCAGCAACCCGGCGATGGCGGGACGTGCCCGCCGGTAGGGCATGTCGGCGTCCTTGAAGACCAGGTGGCACACCTCGTTGAGGCGGCCGGGATGCCGCGGCCGCCCCGCCCGCCGCCAGTCCCGGAAGGCCCGCCCGCCGTTCCACGCGCCCGTCGTGAAGCCGAGAATCTCGGAGCTCGCCCCCGCGAGTTCCAAAGCGCGGGCGAACACGTCGACGATCATGGCAACCGATTCGACGTGCTCGGCCATCGAACCCGAGCAGTCGATGAGGAAAGTGACCAGGCAGTTCGCCACCGGTTCGATCCGCTCGGTCCGGAACAGCCTGCGCTCGGTGGGTGAGGCGACCAGCTGGGCCAGCCTGCGGCCGTCGATGTGGCCTTCCTCCTGGCCGCCGTCCCAGCCGGCGCGGACAGGATCGGCGAGCAGGAGCCGGAGTTCCCGGGCCAGCCGGGCGACGTTGAGCCCCTGACCGGCGATCCGCCGGTCGAGCCGCTCGCGGTACTCCTGCAGCAGCGCGGGGCGGACCAGCGAGGAGACGGCACGTTCCCGGTCGTAGGCCGTCGTGAAGGCCCGGTACCCGTGCTCGGCGTCCTCGAACACCTTGCTGTGTCCGGTGGACGCCCTGGGGAAGCCGTCGGCGGGCTCGTCGTCCAGGTCGAAAAAGAGGGCGAACTTGCTGGCCGCGCGATCGGCGTCGTCGGAGTCGTCGTCCGGCTCGTCGACGGCGCGGATCAGGTCGCCGACGGCGTGCGCGATGGCCAGCGCGTGCCCGGCATAGGTCTCCTGGTCGGCGCGGTGCC
>JBOGDE010000401.1:0-4804 GCA_050701695.1 Micromonosporaceae bacterium | reverse complement strand
TCGCGGCTGGCCGGCACCACCTGGGCGTTCCAGATCCCGCCCAGGCCGAGCACCGACAGCACCGGCGGCGCCCAGCTCTCGCCCCGCGCCGCGAACACCGCCACCGCCGCCGGATCGCTGGTGCCGGCGCCGCCGTACAGGCCGGGCACCCACCACGGGGCGTTCAGCACGACGGCGATCCCGAGCGTGCCGTACAGCCGGCGCCGCCCCGCCACCGCGATCGCCGCGCCCGCCGCGAGCAGCCCGCCGGTCGCGGTGATCGCCGCCGGCGCGCTCAGCAGCACCAGCCGTGCCCACCCCCGCCGGTCCGGCTGCTCCCGCAACTCCCGCGCCGCCGCCACGATCCAGGGCAGCGCGGCGTACGCCACCAGCAGCCCCCACTGTCCGATCAGCAGCCGCTCAGCGAGAAAACCGTTCCAGGTGTACGCCACCGCGGCGGTGCCGCGTACCAGCAGCGACTCGCTGGGCACCAGCCGTGCCACGCCCAGCGCTCCCGCCACCACGATCGCGAGCAGGATCAGCTGCTGCAGGATGTCGCCGGGAATCACCGTGGTGAGCAGGGCGACCAGTGCGTCGGCGGGCACCGCGCGGGGGGCGCCCGTACCCAGCCCGAGACTCTCGGGCAGCAGCGGTTGGCGGGGTACGAAGCTCATGTCGTACACCAGGACAAAGCCGCGGCCGAGCACGGGCGCGAGGATGCCGAGCGCCAGCGCGCAGGCAAGCGCGGGCAGTGCGCTCCGGCGCCACATCGGCCATTCCCTCCTGGCTACTGGCGAGTTACAGTTCTCGGCTATCGCTTCCACTGACGGGTCAGTCTCCCTCGGCACGGCGGATCAGGTCTCGCCCGACCCGCCCGCCGGGATGAGTCGGCGTGCCCAGATCGAGGCACTGGCGGTCTCCATGGCGCTGCTGTTCGCCAATGCCATGGGGTACGTCTTCAACCTCACCGCCGCCCGCGCGCTGGTCCCCGAGGTGTACGGCGCGCTCGGCTCTCTGATGGCGTTGCTGCTGGTCGGCGTGGTGCCCGCGATGGGGCTGCAGACCGCGACCGCTTTGTTCCTGGCGCCGCTGCGGGGTGCTTCCCGGGAGGCGGCCGAACGGCGGCTGCTCGGCTCCGGGCTGGTCGTGGCGTGCCTGGTGGCGACGCTGATGGTGGCGGTGTCGCCGCTGGTGAAGGCGTACCTGCACCTCGACGGGTACGCCCCGCTGATGTTCCTGGCGGGGGCGTTCTTCTCGCTGACGCTGCACGGGCTGTTCCAGGGGACGCTGCAGGGCAACCGGCGGTTCGGCGCGCTCGCCGTACTGACCGTGATGGACGGTACGGCGAAGTTCGGCGGTGGCCTGGTGGGGCTGCTGCTGACCCGTACCGTCGCCGGGACCCTGGCCGGAGTGGCGTGCGGCGGGGTGCTGATCGCGCTCACCGGGTGGGTGGTGTGCCGGCGCCGGCTGCCGCTGCCGGGGCGCACCCACCTGGCGGGCCGGATCTTCCACGCCACCTGGCCGATCTTCGGCATGGTGCTGCTGATCAACCTCGACGTGATGCTGGCCCGGCACCACCTGCCAGGTCCCGCCGCGGGCGACTACGCGGTCGGGGCGATCCTCACCCGGATCGCGCTCTGGCTGCCGCAGGCGGTGGGGGTGGTGGTGCTGCCGCGCCTGGCCGACCCAGAGGACCGGCGGCGTACCATGCCGTGGGCGCTCGGCCTGATCGCGCTGCTGGACTCGTCCGTCCTGCTGGTCGCGGTGATCGGCGGGCCGTTGCTGTTCACGTTCATCGGCGGCGCCGCCTACGGCGGGTACGGCGGGCAGGCATGGATGTTCGCCGCGATCGGGTCCGGGCTGGCGCTGGCGTACCTGCTGCTCTACTCCCGGATCGCCACCGGCGACCGGTGGTCCTCGGCGGCGGTGTGGGTGGCGGTGGTGGCCGAGATCGGGTTGGCCACGTTCTGGCTGCACGGCTCGGTGGTGCAGGTCGCCACCGCCGCGCTGGTCAGCATCGGCAGCCTGGTGCTGCTCGGCCTTCTCATCGAATACCGCGCCCGGTTATCCACAGGCTGAGAGTCAAGGGTTCCGGTTCAGGCCGCTGCCGCTCTAGCGTGTGCGTCGCAGTCGATCGCATCGAACGGGGCGAGGCGCTACTTGTGCAAAACTGGAGTCGCTGTCCGGTACGAACCCGGAGGGAAACCGTGTCCGTCGCCCATGTCGAGGAGCCGCGCGGCCACACCGGCCCGTGGACCATCGCTGACGTCGAAGCGCTCCCCGAGCCACTCGACGGCACCCGATACGAAATCCTCACGCCGGGTGCACTCACGATGAGTCCGGCGCCTGGGACCCGCCACCAGCGGGTGTCATTGAACCTGATCAAGCTGTTGGAGGCTGCCGCGGGTGAGCGCGATGTCGAGGTGCTGGCGACGCTCAATCTGGAGATCCCCGGCGAGCGGTTGACCGAGCCCGACATCCTGGTGGTCGACGCGGCGTTCGCCGACACCGAGCCGGTCCGCTGGACGCCGGAGCACGTACACCTTGTGGTGGAGATCGTCTCACCGAGCACACACCCTCAGGACCGGATCATCAAACCCCGGCTTTACGCCGAGGCGGGCATCCCTGCCTACTGGCGATTCGAAACGGAGAAGACGCCGCAGCTGGTCGCCTTCGCGCTGCGCCAGGGTCGGTATCGGCGGGTGGCAACGGCGCGTGCAGGTGAGCGTACCGAGGTGCCCGTCCCATTCCCGGTGACCGTCGATCCCGCCGAGCTGGTCGGTCGTACCCGCTAGGCCGGTCGCGGGGGATTCGCTAGAGGTTGACCTGGTCGTGGCGGGCGTAGAAATCGGCCCACTCCTCTGTGGACAGCTCGCGGCCGGTCTGGCTGATCTCGGCCAGCTCGGAGAAGAACTTCTCCCGGGGCGGCGCCGGCGCGAACAGGATCAGCATCGACGCGTCGGCCCCGGAGTCGTTGCGGAAGCCGTGGATCCCGCCCTTCGGCACGTAGAAGAAGTCACCTTCGTTGGCGTCGACCCAGGCCTTGCCGTCGTAGACCGTGACGGTGCCGGACAGCACGTAGAAGGACTCGGAGAACGTACGGTGGAAGTGTGCGCCGGGGCCGCCCGCGCCCGCGGCCATGTTCCAGCGGAACAGCCCGAAGTCCCCGTCGGTGAGCGAGCCGGGCGCCATGAACGACACCGAGACCGTGTCCCGCATCCGCAGCGTGTCCGAGCCGTGGGGCCGGATGATCCCGCTGGCCTCACCGGTGTCACCGAGGTAGGTCATTCCCGGCTCCCTTCGGTGTTCTGGGGTTGAACATACGCGGCGGCGACCGCGGCCAGCGCGATCAACGCGGCGGCCTGTGACCAGACACCGAGCGCCCACGCCTGGCCCTCGCCGATCAGCCTCCCGGTGACCGCCACCAGGGTCGCCGCGGACAGCCCGCCCAGCGCCGCCATCGGCAGCAGACTCACCGTGGCACGTCTGACCAGCACGAACAGCAGGAACCCGGCGATCGGCAGCACCCCGCCGATCAGCCCGAGCAGCGCCAGCAGCACCAGCCCCGTCACCGGCCCCTCCGGCCGCCGCCCCGCCGCTGGCCCGGGGTCCGGGGCGAAGTCGGCACCGGCGCGGCGCCGTGCCGGCCACGCCACCGCCACCAGCAGCAGCACCACGGCGAGCAGCCCGGTGAGCAGCCCGAGCTGGTACGTCCGGTTCGGCCCGAACTCCAGCACCACCTCGCCGGCCTCGCCCTCGGGGACGATCCAGCCCTGTTGCCAGCCGTCGATCCGTACCGGGGTGAGGGTCCGGCCGGCCAGGGTGGCGGTCCAGCCGGCGTTGGCGTTCTCCGGGAAGAACAGGTACGACTCGCCGCCGCCGGCGATGCTCAGGCTGCGCCGCGTCGGCCCCCAGGTCTTGATCGTCACGTCGCGCCGGGCCACCTCGGAGCGCGGCGACTCCGCCGGGCGCAGCACGATGTCGTGCACCACGAACCGGTCCGACGGCAGGGTACGGATCCGGTGCTCGCCCGGCCGCAGCACGATGCCGTCCTCCAGCGTCCCGCACGGCACCACCTCGACCAGCCGGTACGCCTGCAGATCGCCGTAGTGGCCGACGATCGAGGTGTCGTACTTCTTGCCGTCGATCAGCACCCCCGGGCCGGTGCCGCACGGCAGGGTCATCTTTTGGTCGGGTGCCGGCCGGACCGTCACGTCTTCCATTCCGGGGATCGACAGCTCCGCGATGCCGAGCGTCGCCGACTTGTCGCTGCGCCGCTCCGAGGGGTCCAGCGGCACCTTCGTGACCAGCGGGAACACGATGTCGAGGTGGTCGGTGGTGATCGCCGGGAAACTCGCCACGCCGTTTTTCAGTTTCGCGTCCACGCTGCCCTGCAAGGTCCGTACGGTGATCGCCGCCGGTGCCGCGGCCGCCGGCTGCCGCGCCGGCGTGATCCGGATCCGGTCGACCGTACGGGCGCCCTGCCATCGCAGCCGCAGGATCGGGGTGAGGTCGGTGACGTCGGCGACCCACGCGGTGTCCGGGTTGCCGTCCACCGCCAGGAACGGCGACACCGCCGGGTCGCCGGCCAGCTGCGAGGTGGCGGTGACGCCGAGCGGCGACCCGGGGGCCCGTACCTCGGGGGCGCCGCCGGTACGCGGCAGCGCGGTGGCGGACAACCGGTACGTCTGCTTCGACCCGGCCGCGGCGTCGATCCGGAACCGCCGGTCCGGGCCGAGTGGCTCCTCGCCGGCGCGGAACAGCACCGGGTCGCAGCGCATCGGCACCCCGTACGCCGGGCCACCCACCTCGCCTGGGTCGCGGG